>JAQBES010000028.1:0-29925 GCA_032123755.1 Nitrospirota bacterium | reverse complement strand
AAAGTGGCTGGGGGACTAGGAATCGAACCTAGGTAGCCGGCTCCAAAGGCCGGCGTCCTACCGCTAGACGATCCCCCAGCGCGGTACGAAACCGAGACGGAGATCTGAAAGATTACGGCGTGGGAAAATAGTTGGCTGGGGGACTAGGAATCGAACCTAGGTAGTCAGATCCAGAGACTGACGTCCTACCGCTAGACGATCCCCCAACCGACGTCCACAGTAATATACAGGTCGCGGTTTCGTCAAGATCGGTGCTGGCAGGTTGTTGAAACATGCCCCCAGCGGCGTTCTCGCTTCTCTCAGGGGCTCGACGTACGGGCAAAGTACGCCTCGCCTCTTCGCTCACTGCGGCCTTGCTGGACGGCCCGTTTGGACAGCCTGCCAGTTTGGAAAGGGACTGCCTCATGCCCGCGAGGCCCGTTCAATCCCCTGGCGGAGCCGAAACAATGTCCGGTCTCGCCCCAACACCTCCATCACTTCGAAGAGACCAGGGCTGGCCGTGCGACCGGTCAGGGCCACGCGAACCGGCTGGGCCAGCTGGCCCATTTTCACTCCCTCCTCCTCAACCAGCTGCTTGAAGGCTTCTTCCCATTGCTGTTTTGAGAAGGTAGGGAGGGTTTCGAGGCGAGTGAGCAACTTCCCGAGGATCGGTGCGATGGCTGGCGTCAAACATGTCTTTGCCGCCTCGTCGTCAAACGTCACGGTCTGCCCAAAATACGGCCTCACCCAACTGACCATCTCCACGAGCGTCTTCGCCCGTTCTTTCACGAGGACGACAAGTTGCGCGAGCCAACTGGCCGAGACAGCCCGGACTTCCTCTGTTAATCCTACTGCTTCTAACAGGGGTACAAGCGCCTGAGCGATCTGGGCCGGCGGACTGATCTTGATATGTTCCGC
This sequence comes from Nitrospirota bacterium, assembly GCA_032123755.1. Lineage (GTDB taxonomy): Bacteria > Nitrospirota > Nitrospiria > Nitrospirales > Nitrospiraceae > Palsa-1315. Next base: position 29,028 of record JAQBES010000028.1, on the reverse strand, counting down.
GTTCACCCAGAGAAGTTTCTCGGGGTTAAATACGGCTGCGGACGTTTGAACATTCTTCCAAGAAAACTTCTCGATCAGCTCCTGGCGGGTGAAGATTTCCTGGTCTCGGTGTGACCACCCAAGCCGAACGAGATAATTCACCATGGCATTAGGAAGATAGCCCATTTCTTTATACGCCATGATCGAGGTGGCTCCATGTCGCTTCGAAAGACGGGCCTTGTCCGCACCCAGAATCATCGGCAGATGTCCGAACTGAGGAACTGGAAACCCCAGCGCTTGGAAAATCGGGACCTGCCGAGGCGTGTTGGTGAGATGATCGTCTCCACGCACTACGTGGGTAATGTTCATCAGCGCATCATCAACCACCACTGAAAAATTGTATGTCGGGTAGCCGTTCGACCTGAGAATGATCAGATCGTCCTGCCCGTTATTATCGAACACGATCTTGCCCTTGATGAGATCATGGACCACCGTCTCTCCTTCTTGCAGAGCCTTGAAGCGCAAGGCTGCATCGCCAGCCTGATTGGTGTGTCCACGATCACGGCAGCGGCCGTCGTATTTCGGCGATAGCCCCTTGACCTCGGCTTCCTTCCTTCGCGCCTCGAGTTCCTCCGCTTTGCAGACACACCAATAGGCCTGCCCCCTTTCAAGAAGTTGCATCGCATGGCTGCGATAGAGGTCCATGTGCTTGGTCTGACGGAAAGGGCCTTCGTCCCAATCGAGCCCCACCCACGTCAGCCCCTCAAGAATGGCCTGGATCGATTCATCGGTCGAGCGGCTCTGGTCCGTGTCTTCGATACGGAGGACAAACACCCCCTTCTGCTGGCGAGCAAAGAGCCAATTGAACAGCGCCGTGCGAACCCCACCGATGTGGAGAAATCCCGTTGGGCTGGGCGCGAATCTGACCCTGACTTGACTCATAGAATGACCGGGCGTCGTTGGAGAAAAGGTCGCTATCTATAGCACGGGTTGAAAAGTGTTGTACAGAATCGGTTGTTCCGCACCCTTTCATCTGGCGCGGCCTTCTGGTAAGAGAGCAAGAGGGAGATGGTGATGGCGGAACTCACACAACTGGCAACGGTCCTCTCGATTACGGATCTCACGCCCCACGTTCGCCAATTGGTTGTTCTTCCGAAGATTCAAAGGTTCTTATTCCAACCAGGTCAGTGGGTTTCCCTGCAGTTGCCGATAGGCGCTAAACCACCACTCAATCGTGCCTACTCAATGGCAGAACCTCCTTCTCCTGCCGGACAGCTCACTCTGGTTTTTGATCGAGTCCCCGATGGAATCGGTTCGAGTTATCTCTACGGACTCAAGCCCGGTGATGAGCTGCTGCTGTCTGGTCCCTATGGGAAATTCGTATTGCCCCGCTCACTCGATCGAGATTTGCTATTCATTAGTCGCTATACCGGTTTGGTTCCAATTCGTTGTATGTTGAAACGGCTGGCGGCATCGGGCGTACTGCCACAATCCATCCTGATTGCGGTCGGTCCGGCTGAGAATGAATGGCTCTACCACGATGAGCTGCTCGCCTTAGCCGCCCGCCACCCGTCGTTCAGATATATGCCAGTGGCCGTGAAGGGGACGGACCAGGACGTCGTCGGGGATACCGTGAAACTGCTTCGACCGCTTCTTACCGGCAGGCCAAAAGTAACTCCACTAGTTTGCGGGGTCAAAGGATTTGTGCGACCGCTGCGGGCTTATCTCATGGAGATTGGATACGATCGAAAAGAAGTCAAAGCTGAAACGTACAATTAATGCCCTTCTCTAACCAGGTTCTTGTTGACCGCCGGAATTTCGACAACAATGTCTGTCGTCCCGTTTGGCACACACTGGCAACCGAGCCGTGATTGTAACGTGGTGATCGGCGCTTCCTCCAACTGATCGAATTCATCGTCCGTGCCTTCGTTACAGCTCTCAAGCCCCTGCTTCACGATGACATGGCAGGTCGAACAGGCACAGACACCCCCGCATACATGTTCCAGCGCAACCCCATTGCCCATTGCCAGGTCCAACAGACTTCCAGGGAGCCCCGTCGGGCCGTAGGGGATCTTGGCTGGATCGACCTCAATCTTCGTCACCACGCCGTCTGGGGCGATAAATGTGACGGTATAGGCTCGCTGCGGAAGCGCGTAGTCAGCTTTTTCAATATAGGGATTAGTCCCGCCCATAGGCCCGTTCCTTTCTCAGCCTGATTCAGCCTTATTTGACGCTGTTGACAGTTCCGAAACCTGCGTGCTACTCTTAGTCCGACCATATTGATCGGAGATCATTATAGTCTCCGACCCTGGAGATCGGCAATAGCAATGTTGAAGATTTCGAAAAAAGCAGATTATGCCCTCATGGCTCTTCAGCACATCGCTGCTGTCCAGTTCGGCGACGTGACGCCCGGGCGCGTCGTGAACACAAAGGAGATCGCGGAGGAATATAACATTCCCCTTGAGCTGCTGGCGAAAGTGCTCCAGACCCTGGCCAAGCACGCACTGATCGAGAGTCACAATGGTCCCAAGGGCGGGTACGCGCTGGCCCGACGCGCGCACCAGATTACGATCGCGCAAATTCTCGAAAGCATCGAGGGCCCCTTGGGTATCACCGATTGTTCGCACGAGAAGGATGGAGAGTTCTGCATGCAGCGGGAAAATTGCCATATCCGCACACCGCTCTTGAAAGTCCAGGACAGCATTGCCCAATTGCTCAATAACATGACCCTGCAAGACATGATGGGTGGCACACCCCTCATTACGATTCAGTCTCCCACGGCACAAGGAGTCGAACGATGAAACTTCCCATATTCTTAGACAACCATTCCACCACACCGATGGATCCACGCGTCTTGGAAACCATGCTTCCTTACTTCGTCGAGAAATTCGGGAACGCGGCCAGCCGCAACCACGCCTTCGGGTGGGCCGCGGAAGAAGCTGTCGAAAACGCCAGGAAGCAGATCGCGAAGCTGATCAAGGCCGATCCGAAAGAGATCGTCTTCACGAGCGGCGCCACCGAATCGGACAATCTCGCGATCAAGGGCGTGGTTGAAATGTATAAGGAGAAGGGCGACCATATTATTACGTCGTCCACCGAACACCGCGCCGTGCTCGACACCGTCAAAGTGTTGGAGGGCAAGGGCAAAGTGACAGCCACCTATCTCCCCGTCGATAAATTCGGGATGGTCAGTCCCGAGGATGTGCGGAAGGCGATTACAGAGAAGACGATCCTCATCTCCATCATGTTGGCAAACAATGAAATCGGCACGATCAACCCCGTCAAAGAGATCGGCAAAATCGCCAAGGAAAAGGGCATCCTCTTTCACTGCGATGCGACGCAGGGCGTCGGCAAGATCCCGGTTGATGTGCAGGACATGGGGATCGATCTCATGTCCTTCTCGGCCCACAAGATATACGGACCCAAAGGGGTCGGGGCGCTCTACGTGAGAAAGAAGAACCCGCGGGTTCGCATCACGGCGCAAATGGACGGCGGCGGGCACGAACGCGGCATGCGTTCCGGGACGCTTCCGGTGCCCTTAATCGTGGGATTCGGGAAGGCCTGCGAACTCTGCGAGCAGGAGATGGCCAAGGACACCACGAGGTTGATTGCGATGCGCGATCGGCTAGAGGCCAGTATCATGAAGAATCTTGAGGAAAGCTATCTGAACGGCCATCCCGCCAACCGGCTCCCTGGCAATCTCAATATCTCCTTTGCCTATGTGGAAGGCGAGTCGTTACTGATGGGCATGAAGGATATCGCCCTCTCGTCCGGTTCGGCCTGTACCTCAGCCACATTGGAGCCCTCGTACGTGCTCCGCGCGTTGGGGGTCGGGACGGACCTGGCGCACTCCTCGATTCGCTTCGGTCTGGGCCGTTTCAATACGGACGATGAGATCGACTATACGATCACGAAGGTGATTGAGATCGTCACCAAGTTGCGCGAAATGTCCCCGCTATACGAGATGGCAAAAGAAGGCGTCGATTTGAAATCAGTGCAATGGGCTGCCCACTAGCGGTAATTGAACATGTACGATTGTTAATTATAAATTTCGGAGGGAACCATGGCCTACAGTGACAAAGTCGTCGATCATTTCACGAATCCCCGCAACATGGGGAGCTTCAAGAAGGACGAGGAAGGCGTCGGCACCGGCATGGTCGGAGCTCCGGAGTGCGGCGACGTGATGAAGCTCCAGATCAAGGTGCAGAACGATACGATCGTGGACGCGAAGTTCAAGACATTCGGCTGCGGGTCCGCGATCGCCAGCTCGAGCCTCGCTACCGAGTGGTTGAAGGGCAAGACGGTCGAAGAAGCCCAGAAGATCAAGAACACCGACATCGTGCAGGAGCTGAACCTGCCGCCCGTGAAGATCCATTGTTCCGTGTTGGCCGAAGATGCGATCAAGGCTGCCCTCGCGGACTACCAGAAGAAAGCCGACGGAGCACAGACTGACGCGAAGTAACGTAAACAAAGGGAGCGCGCCATGGACACGACGAACGCAGACACCCACGCTACGGTGATCACGCTCAGCGAAGCGGCACTGAAGGAAGTGAAACGCCTCATTAACGTGCAGGGGCTCACTGAAGGCGGGCTCCGCCTCGGCGTGAAGGGCGGAGGCTGCTCAGGCCTCAGCTATACGATCAACTTCGACGAAAAGATCGGCCAGCATGACCAAGTCCATGACTTTGACGGCGTGAAAGTCATTGTCGATGCCAAGAGCGCCATTTATCTTCAAGGTACGCAGTTGGACTTCCAGAAAGACTTGATGGGCGGAAACTTTAAATTCGTAAATCCGAACGCCGACAAGACCTGCGGCTGCGGAGAGTCATTTTCGGCCTAACGAGTGTCAGCGGAGCGCAGGAATTGTCCGACGGGCATGGCAGGTCGCCATGCCCGTGTTGTCAAGGAGACCCGCATGGACCGTCACACCCATAGCACCGCCGGCCCACGTGAGCTGCAGATGGCTCGCAGTATGTGCTGGCACTGCCAGTCTGAAGTGGCAGGTGAATATTTCTGTGATCGTTGCGTCAAGGTCCAGCCGGTTTCGAAAGAGCTCGATTACTTCACCTGCCTGGGCTTCCCCCGCCGCCTTACGATCGACCAGCACCAGTTGGAAGCCAAATTTTACGAACTGAGCCGGGCATTCCATCCCGATTTCTATCAGAACAAGAGCGCCGCCGAGCAGACCATCAGCCTCGGCAATTCCGCCATGTTGAATACCGCGTATCGGACGCTCCGTGATCCGATCGAGCGGGCTGAGTATCTCCTCGATCTGGAAGCCGGATCGGTGAAAGAGATTCGGAATTCTCCTCCCGCAGACCTCTTTGAGGAAATTCTTGAGCTGCAAGATACATTGAATGAGTACCGAGCCACCGGCCGCGCGTCGGAAACCGAGTCGCCCCTCCGCGCGAAACTCCGATCGGAACGGAACACGCTCGAACAACGGCAGCGGGACATGGAAGCCACCCTGCAGCAGCTCTTTGTTCAGTGGGACACACTCCAAGATCGCGGGGAAGCGACCGACCAGGCGAGGGCCGAGCGCGACCGTATTCTGAAGCAGATGCGCGAACATCTCTCCAACCGTACCTACGTTAAGAACATCGTGAGCGACCTCGCCTCAACTATCGGATAAGCACCGCCATGGCACGTATTATTGGCATTGATCTCGGCACAACGAATTCGCTCGTGGCCTATATGGCGGACGGATGTCCGCGTATCATACCGGGTCGGAACGAGCGTACGATGGTTCCCTCGGTCGTGGCGCTGACCGACAACGGCCTCATCGTCGGCGATTCGGCGAAGGAACACTTGACGCGCAGCCCCGAACGGACCGTCTATTCCGTGAAGCGATTCATGGGAAAGGGCCTTGAGGACGTACAGGGCGAGCTGGCCTACTTCCCCTACCACTTGACTGAACAGGGCGGAGTGATCCGCATCAAGCTCGGCGAGAAATCCTATTCACCGCCGCAGATCTCGGCCATGATCTTGAAGGAACTGAAGCAAAGGGCCGAGGCGTATCTCGGAGAGAGTATTACCAAGGCCGTCATTACCGTCCCCGCCTATTTCAACGATAGCCAGCGGCAAGCGACGAAGGATGCGGGCATGATTGCAGGGCTCGACGTCTTACGGATCATCAATGAACCGACCGCTGCCTCCCTGGCCTATGGGCTCCAGCAGAAGACGCAGGGCACGATCGCTGTCTATGACCTTGGCGGGGGAACCTTCGATATTTCCATCCTCAAACTCAAGAACGGCATTTTCGAAGTCCTCGCGACCAACGGTGACACGCATCTCGGAGGCGATGACTTCGACCGCCAGATTGCGGACCTCTTTGTCAGGGAGATCCGTGAGCGACATGGTCTTGCTATGAACACCTATCCCGACCATATGCAGGCGGTCCGGCTGGAGGCTGAACGGACAAAGATCAGACTCTCTGATGAGCTGAAGGCCACGGCCATCCTCGACCTGCCGGAGGGCAAAGGCCGGTATTCGAGAGATTTTACCCGGGATCAAGTGGAATCCCTCAGCATGGAATTGGTGGAACGCTCGCTTGAGCCCTGCCGTCTCGCCTTGAAAGACGCCGGCCTCACTCCGAACGACATTGATGAGGTGGTCCTCGTCGGTGGCTCGACTCGTATGCCGCTCGTTCGACAGCGTGTTCAGGCTTTCTTCGGCAAGGAACCCCACTGTGAACTCGATCCTGACGAAGTCGTCGCGCTCGGCGCGGCCGTCCAGGCCGACATTCTCAGCGGCGGAACGACCGATCTACTACTGCTCGACGTGACGCCCCTTTCCCTTGGCATCGAAACCATGGGCGGCGTGATGAGCAGCTTGATTCGGCGCAACACGACCATCCCGGCCAGCGCCAAGGAAATGTTCACCACCTATGTCGATGGCCAAACCGGCGTGGATATCCATATCCTCCAAGGCGAACGCGAACTGGTGAGGGACAACCGTAGTCTGGCCCGCTTTCGGTTGAAAGTCCCCCCGCTTCCGGCCGGAGTCCCGCGTATCGAAGTCACGTTCTTAATCGATGCGAACGGAATCCTGAATGTTTCGGCGCGAGATGTTCGCACCGGCGAAACCCAATCACTCGCCGTGAAACCGTCGTATGGCTTGAGCGACGACGAGGTCGAACGGATGATTGGTGAGTCGTTCAAGTTCGCGGCCGACGACTTGAAAGCGAGGCAGCTCATTGAAGCCAGAACCGAGGCTGAAGTCATCCTCATGGCCACGGAGAAGGCCCTCAAGCAAGGCGGCCATCTGGTGGGAGAGGAAGACCTGTCCTTGATCAGATCCTCGATGGCCGCAGTCGAGGCGACCAAATCCGGAGACGATCACAAGGCCATACGAGCCAAGATGGCTGATCTCGAAAAGGCCACGCATCATCTTGCCGAAGTCTTGATGGACACATCGTTGAAAGAAGCCTTGGAGAACAAGAAGCTCTCCGAAATAATGTGAAGCGTTCCTCGTGCAGCGTATCTCGCAAGCGCTGCACGAAGGACGAGCGACAAGATAGGAGGAGTTACTGATGGATTTGAAGTGGCAGGATACCGAAGATATTGCGATCCGTTTGGTTGAACAACATCCGGAATCGGACCCGCTGACAGTTCGATTCACCGACATGCACGCTTGGATCGTGGCGCTCCCTGACTTTAAGGACGATCCCAAGAAATCGAACGAGAAAATCCTGGAAGCGATCCAGATGGCCTGGCACGAGGAATATCAGGACTCAAAGTCTTGATTCGTTGAACCTCCTACCTCGACGAGATACTGAATTGCTGGCGGGCCTTAATAATGCTTTCGCCGCCTGCGAGCAGCCTACAACCCGTAAATCATTGTAATGCCAGTGCTATTTAGCGTGAGCCGATGTGACAGGCGAGGGGTGTCTCTTTGTAGAGGCAGGTCTTCCCCTCCCTTTGGGGCATTGTGGAACATCAGAGGATTCGGCGATAAATGGGGCTGGCCTGATGATCGATCTGGAGCCTCTCCGATGTCCAAGGTCTTGAACCTGAGCGCACACACGAGTGACGAGGAATTGCAGCACATCACGAACTTACTGCTCTTTCACCTCGTTGAGCAATGTGGCGGACAGATTCAATTTAACTTGGAGGATGCCCATCGGGTTCGCGAAAGCCTGACCACCAAGATGGTGCAGATGCAGGTCGGCGACGAAGTGCGATTACGTATCATCGATCGCTTGCCAGAACTTTCTTAACCTTCCAATTGACCTCGGTTATCGTTATACCTGGCCCCAGGCGTGTGCTCCTAGCAGGATGCTGAAAATGACCTGCCAGCCAGTCTGGTTCATTTGGTCTGTCCGGTCTGTCTCGTCTATTTGATTGAACCAGACTAACCAGATAGACCAGGTCAACCAGAGAAGCCAGATGGGGCAACAGAGTTTTTCCGCAGCCTGCCAGCCTGCCTATAGACTCAAACTCATGGATGTCTAGCAGCCAGAGGCTGACCGACTCCGTGCCTCTCTGAACGACCCATCCGGACTCTACCAGGGGGCGGCCTTCGAAAATTATTTCGAAGGCTCGGTCAGTTTCTGTTTTCCCTCCTGGCGAAGTCTCGGCGGCAGTAAGACTATCGATTTTGCAGGTTGCAGACCAAGAGGCTTTTGACTATTCTTCGAGGGGCGGCACAAAACGCTGTGGTACCTCAAAGAATAATCTCGTGCTGAAAGGCTGATTGAACAATTCCAATTATGCTGCACATTTCATCACACGTCACGATCCCCGATTCTGAGATCGACATCCATGCGATGCGTTCGCAGGGTGCTGGCGGTCAGAATGTGAACAAGGTCTCGTCTGCGATTCATTTGCAGTTTGATATTGTTGCCTCCTCCTTGCCTCCGTTTTACAAGGAAGAACTTCTGAAACTGAAAGATCATCGTATCTCGCAAGAGGGTGTGATCACCATCAAGGCCCAGCAGTATCGAAGTCAGGAGCAGAATCGAGAGGATGCTCTCACTCGGTTGCAAGAGATCATTCAGAGCGTGGCCATCCCACGCAAGAAGCGCAGAGCCACGAAGCCGACGAAGGGCTCGAAGCAACGGCGGCTGGAGAGTAAGACGAAGCGAGGGAAATTAAAAGCCCTCAGGCGAACGCTGGAGTAGTGCTAGAAGCGCACAGCTTTTTATCTGATGATTTTGAGCGAGCGGCATTCCGACCATTCATCAGATCGACAGATCAACAGATTCCTGAATTGTTTTACGAAATACCCTTCACGTTAGTCCGCTGACGCGAGTGAGCCAAGAATATGATACCCGCCATCGACGTAAATCACTTCTCCGGTAATCCCGCGGCCTAGTGAACTGACCAGGAACAATGCTGTGTCGCCGACTTCGCCTTGTTCCGTTGCGCGGCGCAGAGGCGCGAACTCTCGATGGTGATCCACCATCTTACTGATACCGGAGACACCGCGGGCCGCGAGAGTCTTGATCGGACCGGCAGAGATGGCATTCACCCGGATGTTCTTGGGGCCTAGGTCGTGGGCCAGATAGCGAACAGTAGATTCGAGTGCGGCTTTGGCCACCCCCATGACGTTGTAGTGGGGTACGACCCGTTCCGCTCCGAGGTAGGTGAGGGTGACGACGGAGCCGCCGTCCGGCATCAACGGCAGGGCGGCTCTGGTGACGGCGACGAGCGAATAGGCGCTCACGTCAAGTGCCGTGGCAAATCCTTGTCGCGTCGTATTCACGAACTGCCCCATAAGCTCTTCCCTTGGCGCGAACGCGATGGAGTGGATAAGAAAGTCGATCTTCTCGGCTTCTTTCCCCACGCTCTGCATCAATGTTGCGATTTGCGCATCGTCTCCCACGTCACAGGGAAAGGCTTTCGAGCCTGGCATGGTGGCGACCAGTTCTTCGACGTTCTCCCTTAGCCGTTCGTTTTGGTAATTGAACAGCAGCCGGGCACCTTGATTTGCCGTCGATTGGGCGATGGCCCAGGCGATGCTGTGCTTGTTGGCCACTCCAATAATCAGCCCGTTCTTACCGTCTAGCAGCATATGACTCCTGTTTTTCTTATCAGGAACGCTGGAAATCGTAAAGCATCTCTCGTGAAGTTCAAACGGGAACGAGAGACGCTTCACGAACGAAGTCTGGTCTCGGCTGCGAAGATAACACGATTCGCAGACTTGTTCCAGGAGTGGCAACCGGGCGTTCGAAGCGAGCGCAAACAAGGAAGTAGAGGAGCGCCCGCTACCGTGTGGCGATGACGAGGGTGTTGTTCTCGATCCGGATGGATTCGATCTGGGGCGGGAGCTGGAATTTGTCTCGATTCTGGGGTGAGTCGAACAGTTGATGGACGACATGGTCGAGCGTCGACGATGGAATGGGCAATGACCCCAGCTTGCCCGAGGTGGGTTTTAGCCGAATATAGCCCCCTTGGGTCTCAATTGTGCCGTCGAGTTGTAGGGAGATCTCTTTCCCATAGAGGGCAAAAAGCACATAGGCTCGGAGTTGGTTGCCCATGAGGTTCATGCGGACATCCTTCAGTGCGGATTGAACCTCTTGCACGCTTGGCTCGCTTCCGACGGGAGCCGGGATACCAGCTTGCTGTGCTTGATGGGCGGACGCAATGGCAAGATTGTCGCGCATCCACTGATTGAGTTCCGCTTCGTTAAGTGTCACTGCGTGAGGTTGGCTTGACTGCACGGCCATTTGGAGTTGGGCCATCTTCTCGGCCACACGATCGGCTGCCTGCGGATCGGTTTGAATCAACAGCGGTGGTGTTTGATGGAGAATCAGCAGCAGCACGCCGACGCTGAGTGTCAGGGAGATCCACGGGAGAATACGGAACACCCGAGAGAAGAGCCCTGGCGTCGCTGGTTGTGACTCCGTATCGGCAACTGTGGCCGGCGCTTCCTCGAGAGCCGGCGCCGGCGGTTTGAACTTTGAGAATATGATCCCGCAACGCAGACACTCCGGTCCATTCTCTTGCTCGAAGCCACACTTCGGGCAGGTCAGAGCCGCCCTACTTTGTGATGACGAGGATTGCAGTCGCATGGATGTGACTGTAGCCCAGAGGGGCGCAAGGCGCAAAGAATTCCGAGAAATTGTCGTGCTACAGTCGTCTTGTGGAGTCTTTCATGATGGAGGGGCTGTGCTTCTTGCGAGACCGCTCCATGTTGTCACGGAGGACTTGAAAGACAGTGAGCATCTGGCGATATGAATAATGTGCATTGCGGCCGCTCGGATTCGGCAAGAGAAATATTCGCGCTCCGGCGAGTTGCATGGTGGTCACGCCAAGATCGAGTGGGCCTTTCGATTGTTCCTTGGGTGAGAAGAGCATTCGAAAGATCGTGACACCCAAGAGGGCTACGATGTGAGGTTGGTAGCGTCTGATTTTTCGTTTCAGGCTCGCTACGCCTTGTCGATATTCAGCAGGGTCGAGGACATCGATCCCGGCGGTACAGCGGCCGATGATATTGGTGAGGCCGAGACGCCATTCAGGTAGGCGCCGATCCTCCCGATAGGTCAGGGGCTCACGGACCAACTTCGATTCATGCAGGAGCTTCCAAAAGCGATTCGAATGGCCGGCAAAATGATGACCGGTCTGTGCTGAGCGGAGGCCGGGATTAATGCCGACAAAGAGCACGAGCACGCCCGGCTGGATGCAGTCTCGGAGTCGCCGGTATCGTCGTCTTGAGTCGCCCATAGTATTCTGAGGCAGTTTAGTAAGGACTCAGCCATTCTGCCACAGAAAAGCGAAGGTCCAGCCCTTCAGAGGGAGGTCGGTAAAAATACATAACCGATTGATAAATATCACGCCGCATCTATTTCAATGACCCGGCACCAAGCTTGCTGGATACTCCAGGACAGTGCCGATGAATGGCACAATCTTCAAACACTAACAAGGAGTGACATACTATGAAGCGTATCTTGATGGCAATCATGGCGGTGGCGGTGGCCGTGACGTTCAGCGCTCCGGCCTTCGCCGGTGAGGAGAAGGCGGAGAAGAAGGACGAGAAGAAGGGTGGACACGTCCTCGTGTACGGTGAAGAGAAAAAGGAAAAGAAAGCCGAGGGTGGCAAGTTTACCGATACGTTCGGCGAAACCAAGGACGAGAAGAAGAAAGACGAGAAGGGCAAGTAATCCCTTTTCTTTGGCGAGGCTAGCTGGTTTGAGGGGTCTCCCGCCTAAAGCGGGAGACCCCTCAGTCGTTCTTCCTACTTGGTGCTGCCACGAAGATAGACCGCCTGTAGACCCACGATCGACTTCGCATCCCTGATCGCTCCAGCCTCAATCATTCTGAGCGCTTCCAGTAGAGGCATCTCAAGCACTTCGATGACCTCATCACGATCGAGCTGTTGCCGACCCGTCGTCAATCCGGTCGCCTTGTAGACATGGATCACTTCGTCGGTGAACCCTGGCGCGGTAAAGATGCTGGAGAGGAGCTCAAGCCTGCCGGCTCTGTATCCGATTTCCTCTTCAAGTTCACGTGCCGCGCAGGCTGTGGGGTCTTCACCAGGATGAAGTTTCCCTGCAGGGATTTCGTAGATGAACCCACCTGTCGCGTGGCGGAACTGTCTGATCAAGATGACCGTGCCATCGTCTTTCAGCGGCACCACCGCGGCCGCTCCTGGATGGCGCACGACTTCCAAGTCAACTGTGATGCCGTTGGGCAGGGTGACGGTGTCGACTTTCAAATTCACGACGATGCCTGTATAAATGTTCTTGGTCATATGACTTCGTAAGGCGTCAGGGGTGTGGACGAAAGACACTCTTCTCGCCTCTCGCCTAACGCTTCACGCCTCACGTTCTTTTGCGCTTATAAAACGGTGGCTTGACGATGTGTGCGCGGGCGCTCTTGCTACGGATTTCGATCTGGATGGAGGCGCCGGGCTCCGCATAGCGCGGAGGCACATAGCCCAATCCGATGCCCTTCTGTAGGAGCGGCGAGAGATTGCCACTGGTGACGTTGCCGATGGGAAGAGAGGTCTCAGGGTCGAGGATTCTGAATCCATGGCGAGGCACGGCTTTCTCGACGAGTTCGAAGGCGACGAACCGTCGAGTGACTCCGGCCTGTTTCTGCGCCAGAAGCGCCTGGCTGCCGATGAACCCACCCTTCTGGAAACTGACGGTCCAGTCCGCATTGGCTTCGAGTGGCGTCGTGTCTTCGTCCATGTCGTTGCCATAGAGCAGATAGCCCATTTCCAACCGGAGGAGATCCCTAGCGCCGAGTCCCGCCGGCTTGAGTCCCCAGGCCTGTCCCTTGTCGACGAGCAGGTTCCAGAGGCGGCCGACCTTGTCGGTGTCGATGTAAATCTCATACCCCAGTTCACCGGTGTAGCCGGTCCGGGCCAGCAAGCAGGACAGGCCGTCGAGCGTGCCGTCACAGGTGTGATGGAGCTTGAGTCCTTCAAGTTCCGTCCCGCCAAGACTCATGAGCAGCTCGCGAGATTTGGGACCTTGAACGGCCACTTGGGACAATTCGACTGATCGGTCTTCGAGACGAACCGTCTTGTCCTGCGCAAGCTGAGATTGTAGCCACGACAGAATTTTCTCGCGGTTCGAGGCATTCACGCACAAGAAGAATTCGTCCGAGGTGAGTCGATAGACGAAGATGTCGTCTTTGATGCCGCCCTTCTCGTTGCAGACCATGGAATACTGAGCTTGAGAAACGGCGAGTTTGCCGACATCGTTGGTGGTGACTCGCTGGAGGAAGGAGACAGCACCAGTTCCGGCGATTCGCACCCGTCCCATATGGCTCACATCGAAGAGCCCGACATGGGAACGGACGGTATGGTACTCGTCCACGACACCGCTATATTGAATGGGCATCTCCCATCCGGCGAAATCGACGAGTTTGGCCCCGCAGGCTTGATGGTGCGTGATTAGTGGCGTGCGCCGCATGACGTGGCTCACAGGCCAAGGAGTTCGACGTCGAAGATTAACGTTGCGTGTGGAGGAATCAAGCCGCCAGCCCCCTGTGCGCCATATCCGAGCTTAGAAGGAATGGTCAGCTTTCGCTTCCCTCCCACTTTCATGCCCTTGACGCCCTCGTCCCATCCCTTGATGACTCGTCCAGCGCCCAGAGGAAAAGAGAACGGCTGGCCTCGGTCCACGGAACTGTCGAATTTTTTCCCATTCTCTAGCCAGCCTGTGTAATGCACAGTGACGGTCTGTCCCGCCTCTGCCGTCGCACCGGTTCCGATCGTCAGATCGACATATTGCAATCCCGATGACGTCGTGACTTCATTCCCTTTGGCACCTGCTTCCCGAAACGGCATGATGGCTCCTTTTCTAATCGTCGATCATTCAACCACGATGACTGACGACATCAGAGTAATGTAAACATTGCTCTTGAAACTCCTACAACGTCTAAGCCGACGATCCTGTTCGAGAGCTCATAAACGTGCTGCCCTCACTAATGTTTCTTGCGGGGGTCAGGCTCGGAGAAAATGACCACGCTCGCCGTGTAGCCGTGCAGAAAGTTGCGTCCTCCGACCGGACCGATCTCGCCTTGGGCAAAGAATCCAGCCGTCGGAATAGGGCCGAGCCGCTCTTGTACGACCCCGCTATCGTGATGGGGTTGGCCGAAGAGTCCCTCTCCACGCCCGCAACAGCTGAACAGGAGGGCTCCGAGTGGGGGGCTCTGGTGTTTCGTTCGATCCGCAGCCAGGAGAAAGTGCAAGTCGTCGCTCGCAGACTTCGCATCACGAAGGTGGAACTGCACGGTCTGGCCTTCCTGAACGACATCTCCGATCGCGACGGCTCCGGTCTGTTGATCCGCTCCGATGAGGTTTCGAACAAGGAAGTCGCCTCGCTTGAAATGACTTCCGTGCTCATCGATCACGATGCCAAGATGCAACGCGCGGTGGGCATCGCGTCGTTGGGCTCCCCCCAGGGATTCGAAGACGTCCTGGAGCCGTTTCAAGGCCGAGACGCCGCCCAGTTCATAGATCAGGTTTTGCTCCGCTCTCGTCACGACGAACCGTTCGCCGATCGGACGGCAGCCTTGCGAGGTCACGGTTCGCACGGCGATTGGTCCGGTGAGTTGCACTCCCACCACGCCTCCGTTGAAGCCCTGATCATTGAGGAGCAGTCGATTCTCTCCAGAGTCCTGGCCTCCGCCGGCAAGGCCTCCGCCAACTTTGCCGCGAGGGTACCGGTCGGTCATGAGAGACAGGACTTCCTGCATCGGTGTCGAAAAGGGATCAGCGAGGAGGAGAAAGGTCGAGTCCTCGAGTCCCGGCTCCGGCCACCCGGGCATGCGGATTTGGTCCTGCAGTTGAGACACGGAGATTTGGAGCGGAGTCAGTTTAACATCAGGAAGGCACGCGACCCAGACGGTCAAGGCTGCAGCGGTTTCAATTTCTTCGGAGTCGGCGATGACACCTTCACCGGAACAACCCAGACAGACCTTAGCCCGCAGTTCCCTCTGAAGCATGGCTGAGATCATGGAGGCTTTGGCCGCATGGTGGGCGGAAAAGAAGACGAAGGCCAGATCGATCGGGGCCGTGCCGACTTGCCCCAGGATGGCATCCGCGAGATCGCGGGTGGCGGCTTCCGTATCGGTTTTGCGCGAGAGTGCGGTCGCGAATTGAAGCGTGGCGGGAGTGGTGGTGCCTGTGGAATGAGTCATCATGGTATGAACGTGTCGTCTGCCGGTCTCCGATACGTTAGACCCCTGGGTTCATTCGTTCCGGGCGATCCTTGGCCAGCTTGTTATAGTAGCGCCACATGTAGGAATGGTAGTCGTCGAGTTGGGCCAGAAGATAGTGCAGTTCAGCGGGATCTTGTGTCTCCAAGGCATGAACCATACGGGCTTCTAAGAACTCGGCGAACGCATTGGTTTTCCCCAGCACGGTTATGAGACTTAAGCTCCCACCGAGTTGGTACTCGTTCATGGTTATCCTCCAGGCGCAAGAGAGTCGCGAGAGGATAGCGAGGCAAGAGAGGGAAATGCAAGTGAGGGAATGCTCTGCCTCACGGGAGGCTGATTCTCCGCCGTTACTTAGCGCGGTGATCGAGGATGGTACGGAGTCTGGCGAGGGAGATCGCCTCAACGCGATGGCTATCGCGGCCCACCACCGTCGTCGCCATGGTCAGCGCGTTGAGAATGGCTTCTTCCGTGGCTTCAACCGTCGCCGTGATCAAGGGATTCAGGTGCGTGTCGGCGAGGTGCGTCTGCTGAAACGTTGGCTCTTTGGGATAGTGGGGGATGATGTTCGCCGTGGAGAAGGCCAGCATGAAGTCGCCGCTGCCATGGCGCGCGGTGGAGCCTGTGCGTGCCAGTCCCAGCGCGGCACGCTTCGCCAGCCGCGTGAGCTGGCGGCCATCGAGCGGAGCATCGGTGGCGATGAGGACGATGATGGAGCCCTCACTTTGTCCAGGTGAAAGAGCTTGCGCAATGGGAGGAACAGTCTCATAGAGCCGACCGACCGGCACTCCGCCTATGACGAGCTCATGCCGTCGCCCATGGTTCGCATTCACGAGCACGCCGATCGTATACCCGCCTTCACTGTCTGGTATTCGCCGTGACGAGGTCCCGATGCCGCCCTTGAATCCATAGGAGATCATCCCTGCTCCGGCGCCGACGGATCCTTCCTGCACGACCCCGGAGGAGGCGCCGTTGAGCGCGCTCACCACATCCGCTTCCGAGACATGCCGCCCTTGAATGTCGTTGAGCCGCCCATCGTCGCATTCGGCGACTACGGGGGTCAGGGTATCGTCGGCAATGCCAATCTCCGGATAGCGAGCGATCATCCAGTCCATGATCCCGTTAGCCACTCGCGGCACGTTGAGCGTATTTGTGAGGGCAATCGGATATTCGAGGAAGCCCGATTCGCTGATCCAGGCGAGTCCGGTCATCTCGCCGGTCCCATTGAGGACGAACGATCCGGCCGGCACTTTCTTGTGCCACACGTCGTCGCGAGGGACCACGACCGTCACGCCGGTTCGTATCGGGCCAAGACCTGGCTTGAGGGGTCCATCGCCAGATATGAGGGTGGTCTGGCCCACGGTGACGCCAGCCACGTCGGTGATCGCGTTGAGCGGTCCCGGGGTATAGGAGCCGACGACGATGCCAAGAGCACGAGCTCGCAATCGGGCTTCTTCCGGGTCGCCGGCTTGGGCAGACAGCAACGGGGTTACGCAGATCCCGATAGCCAGGATTAGTAGCGGGATAGTCTGGCGGGCAGTGCCGTTAGACCTCATGGCTCGATCCGACATGGGGAACGGTGACCTCTATCTGGGGATGTTCTGCCTGAATAGCAGCGGCCAGCGAGAGCGCCTGTTTTTCTTCACCATGGACGAGAAAAATCTTACTCGGGCCTGGCTTGATTGCGTGCACGTAGGCCAAGAGATCCTGGCGATCCGCATGGGCCGAGAACCCGTTGAACTTGACGATCTGCGCCCGGCGCGGAGTGGGTACACCGAAAATCGGGACGACGTCCCACCCTTCGACGAGCTTGCGCCCGAGGGTATGCTCGGCTTGAAAGCCCACGAAGACGATCACGTTCGCTGGGTCTTGAATCGCGTGCTTGAGATGGTGCACGACTCGGCCGCCTTCGCACATGCCGGAGGCGGAGATGATGACGCAGGGACCTTTCGTGCTGTTCAGGCGCTTGCTGTCTTCCGGCGAAGAGACAAAATGGATATAGCGTGAGGCGAAGAGGTCACCAGAGGACGTGAAGGTTCTAGTGGTCTCTTCGTCGTAGCATTCCGGGTGGCGGCGAAAGACTTCCGTGGTCCGTGAGGCCAGCGGGGAATCGATGTAGATCGGGATGGGATCGAGGCGGCCCTCTCCCACGAGTTCTTTGATCCGCATGACTAATTCCTGGGTGCGCCCGACGGCGAATGCGGGGACGATAATCTTGCTCTTGTAGGTTTTGGCATGGGTGAGGAGATCCAGTGCCTTCTGTTTCATGATCTCCCGATCGGCTTCGTGTAACCGATCGCCGTAGGTCGACTCAAGAATCAGCACGTCGCATGGCGGAGGCAGTTCAGGATCGCGAAGAATCGGCATGTTGGAGCGGCCAAGATCTCCGCTGAAGAGCACGGTGGTCGTATTGCCACGCGCGGTATATTTCATCTGGATAGCGGCCGATCCCAAGATATGGCCGGCGTCGTGAAAGGACGCGGTCAAGCGTGGGGAGATCTTGAGCAGGTCTCCATATCGTGCTCCCTCGAATCGGCGGACAAGCTTACGGACATCGTTGGTATTGTAGAGTGGTTGGACACAGGTCTTTCCCCTCCGCTGTTCCTTCTTGTTGACGTAGCCGCAGTCACTCGCTTGCACACGAGCCGAATCTTCCAGCATGAGTGCTGTCAAATCGGCGGTGGCTCTGGTGAGGTGCACGTTTCCTGAGAATCCATGCTTCGCAAGCATCGGTAAGGCGCCGGAATGGTCGATATGGGCATGGGACAGCAAGACGGCTCCAATCGATTTTGGATCGAAGCCCAAATCCCGATTCTGACGAAGCGCCTCCTCTCGGCGCCCTTGAAAGAGCCCGCAATCCAACAGCAGGCGGCAACCGGGCATTTCAAGCACGTGACGACTTCCGGTGACGGATCGTGCCGCGCCGTGGAAGGAGAGTTTCATGTTGAGGGCACTCCATTGTGTCGTCCGATCAGGTCCCAGGCTTCCTGGGCCGTCTCGGCATAGTGAAACAACTGTAAATCTTGCTGGGCAATGAGTCCGTTCTCGACGAGCAATTGCCAGTTGATCAGGCGTTCCCAAAAGTCCCGTCCGACCAGCACGACCATCACGTTTTTGGTCTTGCCTGTTTGGAGAAGCGTCAGCGTCTCGAATAGCTCATCGAGAGTGCCAAATCCTCCTGGAAAAGCGACGAGCGCCTTGGCACGGATTAAGAAATGCATTTTCCTGATGGCGAAATAGCGAAACTGAAAACTGAGTTTCGGTGTGATGTAAGGGTTCGGGTGCTGTTCGTGCGGTAAGGTGATATTCAGACCGATCGATTTCGCTCCAACGTCTGCGGCTCCACGGTTTGCCGCTTCCATGATGCCGGGCCCTCCGCCGGTGACAATCACGTAATCGCAACGACCGTTGATCTGGCAGGTCGAGGAAACCAGGCGGCTGAACTCACGTGCCACGTCATAGTACTTCGAGAGAGCAAGTTGTCGTCGCGCGATCGCCACCTTTTGCTGGTGCGTTGAATCGTTCGGGGCTCGGGCAGCTTCCTCCTCCGCCATGAGGAGCGCATGCTTTGCGGCAGCGGGCTCCGGCAGCCTGGCGCTGCCGAAAACCACGATGGTCGACTGGACCCCCTCTTCATTCTGGATCAACTCGGGCTTGAGCAGTTCGAGGCCGATGCGGATGGGTCGGAGTTCTTCCCGCTGGAGAAACTCTGTGTCGCGATCGGCTGGAATGTAGGAGGAGGATTCTACGGCTGGCTTGATGGAATCTGGATCAGATGGAGGAATCATGAGGGCAATTATAGCGGGCTTAGAGATGTCCGGCAATTCCGGATGGGAGCGTCGCCCTAGAAGGGCCAGAACCAAACGACTGGCTCATCCGTGGTTCGTCGGGAAAATCCGTAGGCGCGCACGGTCCACTGGGGATCGAACACCACCTGGAATTGCTCAGGTGTGATCCCGGTTTTGTTCAGGGTCATCGTGGGGGCATAGGGCAGGACCAGGCGTGCCAGAGCGCCGAAGTCCAGGGCCGCAGACTTGGTATCGCTCCAATTATAGAGCGCCACGACCCCGAACTCAGATTCGGTGACCTCATCAGGGGCTCCGATGTGATCGGCCAGCTCGAGTATCGTCGTCTGTCCGATACGAATAAAATTGACCTGTTCCGTGGTCACGACGTCGTTGAAGACCACTCGGCGGACGGTACATCCGGTCAAAAGGAGCGCCAATCCAAGTGCACCGATGGTGCAGGCGCTGAAAATTGAACGGGTCGCCACGTTAGTCACCAAAGGGCCACAGTCGGAATTGTGTGCGGCCGGTGCGTTTGCCGTAGACCACTTCTTCAGCGATCCCGTTGCTGTTGAAAAATACGTATAGATTATCGCTTTTGATATCCATGCGGATGAAATTCAGCAACAGGAGCAACATCGCGGGCGATTTCCCGTCATAGTAATAGTAGTGAAAGATCTCTCGATCGTTGCCTCTGACAATCCGATCCGGGGCACCGATCAATGAGACGACTTCCGCCATGGTCGTCGTACCTTTCTTGATGGCCGAGATGGCTTCTTCTTGAAGCGGCTCGCCGATCGTTCCCCTGCTCACGACACAGCCTTGAGTTAGGACCAGGGCAAGGACGATGATGATTCCAGCCAGCGGCTTGGGAAATAACACGATGACTCCTTTCGCTAGGCTTCGTTTGGACGATCCTCCAAACCCTTTGGGGGTGCCAGAATAAAATCGGTCTCAAATATGGCATAGGATGACGGAGTGAGTCCCACTCTACGGTACACTGCCTGCGCCGCGCGGTTGCTCTCTTCGACGTACAGACGGACCCCGCAGACGTTCGGGCTTGTCTTGGCGGTGGCCATCACGGTTTCATGCATCCGGCGGAAGACGCTCTGGCGGCGCCAGACGGGGTCTACATACACACTCTGAATCCACCAAAATGTGCCGTTCCGCCAGTCGCTCCATTCATAGGTGACCATCAACTGTCCGAGGAGTTGTCGGCGGTCACCCTGTTCTTGTTCTGCGACGATGAAGAAGCCCCGCGCGGGGGCTTCGATCAGGGCGATGGTCCCGAGATGCAGGCGGTTGAGATCAAGGCGGCGGCCCTCTGTTTCAAAAGCCATGGCTGAGCTGAACGACGCGATCGTCGCCGCATCTTCTAGTCTGGCGAGTCGGACGTTTAGGTGCTCGAGAACTGGCATGGGCCTTAGACTGTTGTCTTCGGGGCGTGCAACCATCCGGTTTTTGGCTTGTACAAACCGGCGGTACATTCCATCTTGATGGCGTCTTCCGGTGGCAGATTGATCGGACGTAGCTCCGGCTGGGGGACAAACGCGAGGAAACCGGTGAACGGATGGATGGCCGTGGGTACAAAGACCATGAATAAAGGTGTCGCTGGGGCGACTTGCAGCGCCGGCGGTGCAGCTCCCATGACAAACCCGATCGCCCAGAGACCGTCTCGAGGAAAGGGGAAGGCCACCACGGTGCTCCGCCCGAAGCGAGAACGAAAATTAAGAAGATCGGTCATCCCTTTGAGGGTGCCGTAGACACTGCGGACCAGGGGAATGCGCTCGATCCACCGTTCTGTCTGGGTGATGATACGCCGCCCGACTACATGGGTGGCGATGGCGCCGACAATAACAACAAGGAACAAGAACAAGACGAGGGTGAGTCCTGGTCTTTGGCGGGCTCCGATATTCCACGGGAGGTCGTTGATCAATTCGTTGACTGAGTGAAATAGTGTGGATAGGATTAAGAACGTGGCCCAGGCCGGCACGAGGACCAACAATCCGGCCACGGAGTATTTCCACAAGTTCTTGGACATCGCCGCTTGTTTCCTTCTATATGATCGGGCGAGGATTGTAGTGTAGCAGAAACCGATGGGCGAAATAGAGTCTGCACGGAGGGCTTGATCTCATCGATATCGGTGCTCTATTCTGACCGTGTCTATCGGTCAGGCTCATACGGAGGGACGTTATGGCAGAACGTACGGAAGCAAGGCGTCCAGTCAATATCGACAAGGATCTTCTCGCGATTCTCTGTTGCCCCGACACAAAACAGGATGTGAGCTTGGCTGATGAGGCGCTGATTGCCAAGTTGAACGAGGCCGTGAGCCGTGGGCAATTGAAAAATAAGGCGAGCAAGCCGGTCACCGAACCCCTCGACGGAGGGTTGATCAGAGGCGACCGGAAGATGCTGTATCCTATCCGCGAAGACATTCCTGTCATGCTCATCGAAGAAGGCATCCCCCTGGAGGGGATGATCTAGCCGCTTGTTTCGGCAAGTACGCAGTGAGTCCTTCTCATCTGAACGTTCTGTTCCATGCGTGATGAGGGGAAGGATCCGTGTTATCTCGATGGTCGTTGAGGCGCGGCAACGGGCACAGCCGCCTATCGGTTGTCAGTCTTGGAGCCGGTCGACGTTCCGCAGTGCTCGCAGAGATATTCATATAGATTTCCGGTCGGGAGTACGAGCAGCAGTCGCTCGCGTGTGGGGGTCGCCACTCGGCAGGAAGGACAATAGAGCAGCGAGGCATTCAAAGATCTGAATTGCTCCGTCTGTTCCGAGGCACTCGGTCTCAGCGGTCGAGTTGTCCTGGAAGATAGACCGGTCGGCCACGTTGGGCCGGTTGGTTTACGCGGAAGTCCTGTCATCAAATAATTCCACGCAGATGAGGCGGTAATGGTCAATGCCTGGTGTCCGGCCTCCGGATGCTCGCCTGTTCACCATGAGGCGTTGGGTCCGTTCTTTGACGGGAACTTGGGGGCGTGCCGGAACAGTTTCCACCCCCCCCGCCCTGCCTGCACCAGAGCGTAGACCGCTAGTCCGCTCAACAAACCGTAGAACCCGGTCGTACTCCATGGCCACAGGCCTGGGGCATGCATAACGACGCCGACCGCGATGTGGCCGCCGACTCCCAGGCAAAGCGCGAAAATGATCCATTCTCGCATCATCTTAATGATCGGCCATGCGTCATGGGAGGCGACAGGTGAAGTTGGTACGGGAAGCCTGATCGGAACAGGAGCGTTACACCGCCGGCGTCTTGGCTGACTCAATGTCCGTTGCCGTGATCAGGCTGGACAGATAATCAGCGACAAAATTGAGAGCCTCCTCTCGGCCGTCCGCACGACGTCCCTTTTCTCGCCGCTGGACCGACAATTCGTGATCGAGATCGGATTTGACTTCCGTGAGCACTCGCTGGAGGGACGAGGGAGTCAAATTCGCATCCATGTCTTCGAGCTCTTGGCAGCGATCAAGCACCCAATTCAGCCCTTCGATCCGTCCGGCGTAATGTTCCTGCTCCGCGGTGTCAATCCGTGACATCGTAGTGGCAAATGTTTGGGCTTCGTAGATGAGATTATAGAAGCTGGTCACTGCTCGCTGTAGGGTAGGATTCATGTCACTCCTTTGCAAGTTATTAGCCATCCAATTATACACGAGAATGCCCAGGCGACAAGGAAAAAAGTGCTGGGCTAGGTAAACAGGAGAGAATGGAACTCGTTCATGAAACCGTAATATAGCGGGGCGAAATCTTTAAGGCACTCGGGGCTGGTTTCTTTAAGACGCTTGAAGAAGAGGATCTGTGCGCGAGAGTCTATCTGCTCCAAGAGATGGCCCAATTGAGCCATGGTATAGCTGCCGGTTGGGACACTGAGGACATAGTGCACGAGACGCTCGACGAATTGCTGAGCGAGATACTCGCTGGCGAGGTAGCCATCCGGGAGTTTTCCTGAAGCCAGAAACTCGTCGAAAGGTATGGCTTGTGCGGCAAATGGGATAGGTGGTTGCTGATGAGCGGTCACGCCGATGCTACCCCAGCTTATGTATTGAGGAACGTCCTTGTGCTGTAGCAACTCTACTGGACCAGCTGGGGTGCGTCAAGTGCACAGAAGGGGCAAGCCAAGGCCTGAGCCGAAAGACCGGTGAAGACCCAATAGGCCTTGGGCCAAATAGAAGGGGCGGAATCCTTGAAGGAATTCCGCCCCCTGTGAAGCGATGACCTCGCTGAACCTTACAGCCAGGTGACGCGCTCGGCCGGTCGAATGTAGATCGGCTCTTCGACTTGGATACGCGCCACTTCCTTGCCCGACTTGTTGAAGCCCAGTACGGTATCGTTATACATCTCGAAACGTTTGCCGTGGATCTGGGTCTCGAACACTTTCGGACCAGGAATGACATCGTACCGGAAGATGATCTGCTGGCTGGCTCTCCAGAGTTGGAGGACCGCCAACAGTTCACGGCTGGGCACAAGATATTTCTCGATGGCGTTATCGACGCCCGGGCCGAACATCTGCCGCGCATAGCCGCGCGGGCTATGCCGCGGCGGGATATAGAAACCATTGGGCTCGGTGCCCCACTGCGGGTACAGAGGAAGTGCCACCTGCTCCACGCGAATCGTATAGTAGAGCGGGTGCCACCGGTCTTCCGCCCACAGGCCGTCTTCCCCGATGCGCACCAGGCTCTGCATCCGGATCTTGCCGACGCAGGCTGCCATGCAGCGGGTTTCCATCGGCTCGCCACCAGTCAGCGGGTCCTTCCCTTCGATGCGTGGATAGCACGCGATGCACTTCTCAGACACGCGTGTGGTTCCCCGATACATCGGCTTCTTGTAGGGGCACTGTTCCACGCACTTCTTGTAGCCGCGGCACCGGTTCTGGTCGATCAACACGATCCCGTCTTCGGGTCTCTTATAGATCGCCTTGCGCGGGCAGGCCGCCAAGCAGCCTGGATACGTGCAGTGGTTGCAGATCCGCTGGAGATAGAAGAAGAAGGTCTCATGCTCCGGCAGACTGCTGCCCGTCATCTTCCACGGTTCGTCCCGTGAGAATCCGGTCTTGTCGATGCCTTCCACGAGGGCCCGCATCGAGGTCGCTGTATCCTCATAGATGTTTACGAACCGCCACTCTTGATCGGTTGGGATGTAGCCAATGGCCGCCTGGCCGACCTTGGCCCCGGCGTCGAAAATGGTCATCCCTTCGAACACCCCGTAGGGGGCATGATGCTTCCGTCCCACACGGACGTTCCACACCTGGCCGCCCGGGTTCACCTGCTCGATGAGCTGGGTGATCTTCACGTCGTAGAACTGGGGGTACCCTCCGTACGGCTTGGTTTCTACATTATTCCACCACATGTATTCCTGACCCTTGGAGAAGAGCCAAGTCGACTTGTCAGCCATCGAACAGGTCTGACAGGCCAAACACCGGTTGATGTTGAACACAAAGGCAAACTGCCACTTCGGATGCCGCTCCTCGTAGGGATATAGCATCTTCCGTCCCAGTTGCCAGTTATAGACTTCAGGCATTGTGTTTCCTCCCTCGTGAATCGGTATCCGCTAATCGTGTCGGATTCTCTCTACGTTTCACGTTGCACGGTTTAACGTCGGTTAGACCTTGATCTTGATGTGTTCACCTTTGAGCCACTTGATCATGAACTCGTTTTCTTGACCCGGCGTGAATCCGGTCCGAACCGGTTCCCAGGGACCGCGTGCCCCGATCCCGCCGTCTTCTGCTTTAGTGATACGGATAAGGCATTCCTTCGGGACCGTGTTGATCGCATGGTGGTCGACCTGGTAGCCCCACTTGAACTTCCAGGCGACAGCATGCTTGCCAGGCAAGGAGTCCAACTGGTGCATCGGCATCAACCAGCTTCTCGTAAAGGACTGTTGGGCCCCGTACCGGAAGTTGGACTGGTAGCCGGTGTCCACCGCGATGGCGCGTCCATCCGGGCGCGTCTCATGGCCTTTGACCGACTTCGGCGTGGCCACGAACGGGGCGTGCTTCGCCATCGTGACGTGGTACGGATAGGCCGGGTTGTACTTTGCACGGATCATGAGACGCGCGACCTTATAGTATGGATCCGAAGGTTTCCAGCCACGATAGGGCCGGTCCACCGGGTTGCCGTCCACATAGACGTAGTCGCCGTCGTTGATGCCGCGGTCTTTTGCCGCCTGAGGGTTGATGTGCAACTGGTGCTCACCCACCCCCGGTGTCCGTTTGTCCATGCGGTACGGATCGCCGAAGTTCGACTCGTAAATTTGTACCCAGTCGTTCACGGACCATTGGCTGTGCACCCGATGTCGGGTCTTTGGAGTGACGCAGTAGAACTGGTACCCCTTCTCCCACAACGGGTTCGCGTGCCGTTTGATTTCCTGCCACGGCAGCTTGATGTTCCGTACCGTTTTGTCGTCGTGGTGCTGCGCTGTGATCGGAATCCCGTAGTCGTCCGGACGGACATACGGGTTGCTGGTCATGATGGCGTTCGGCAAATAGGGGGTGGCTTCCGTACCCTCACGGTGAGAAATGAAGTTTTCCCCGTATTCGATCGCCTCTGGCTCGGTCCGGTAATTTTCGTACCGCCCGGTCCTGGTCCACATGGGCTTTGATTCGTTGGTCTCTTCCCAGAAGGGCGTGCGCGGATAGGTCCGCACCATGACCATCCAGCCCTTTTCCGATTTCAGCATGACGTCCGCGCTGTAGCCGTAGAAGGTGCTGGAGGCATCGAGCATCCGCTGCGCATAGACGTCGACGCGGTTTTCGTAGACGAACTTGAAGTAGTCGCGCATCCGCTTGTCGCCAGTCATGTCCGACAACTTGGCCGCGACGCCCGCGAAGGTATCGAGGTCGTTGCGGGTGTCGTACAGGGGACGGATCCCGCCCTTCCAGATCTGTACCCATGGATTGGATACTGTCACCGTCATTTCCGGATAGGTGAACTCCATCCAGGAGTTCGCGGCGAAGGCGATGTCGTTGTGGTTCACGTCCGAGGTCATTTCGATGTCCTGAGTGATCAGAGTCTCGATGTTCGGGTCGACGTTGCGCACCATGTCATAATGGTGCTTGGCATTGTTGAGCACGTTCACGTTGACCACCCAACGGAACTTGCTCGGGGTTGGCATGTGCGTCTTGCCCGTGAACACCTTGCGTCCGTACTTCGGCGTGTTGACAATCAGGGCGGTGTCACCGTGGTTCCAATAGCCGACCTCTTCGCCGTAGTAATACGATCTCGTCTTGATTTCCTTGCCGTGCGCGTTTGGATCCAGGGTGATGTTGAACGGATCCTCCCCTGTATGCACCGCGAGCCCCGCACCGGACCAGGGTGTGGCTGTCCAGGTGCCGGCCTTGTAGTTACCGGCCCAGGTATGTTGCCCGGTGCCGAACTTCCCGACGTTGCCGGTGACGATGAGCACCATCGCGGCGCCGCGGGAGTTGATGGTCTGATGGAAATAGTGGTTCGTCCCTTCGCCGTTATGAATCGCGGCGGGCTTGATTGAGCCTGAATCACGCGCCCAGCGGACCAGGAGGTCCTTCGGCGTCCGACAGATCTGATGGCAGGTATCCAGGTCGTAATCCTGGAAATGCACCATGTACATCTGCCAGACAGGCATCGTGTCGATTTCTCGACCATTGAGCAGCTTCACGCGGTAGGTTCCAGTGAGGGCGGCGTCAATGCCGCTGTTTTGATAGTGCCAGCCGACCTGCTCCCGGTGGAGCGGAACCGCCTGCTTCTTGTTCAGGTCCCAGACCATCATCCCCCCGAGTCGCTGAACCTCTGCTGGTTTTAGGGACTGGACCCGGCCCGAGTAGCTCTTGGAGAAGTCCGGGAACTGGTACTCGGCGACCACGTCGCGCGGATCCAGGAACTGCAAGGTATCCGTGCGGACGAGCACCGGCGAATCGGTATAGCCCTTTAGGAAGTCGACGTCGTGCATGTTTTCATCGACGATGATCTTCATGGCCCCCAAGAAAATCGCGCCATCCGATGCGGGCCGTAGCGGCATCCAGTAGTCGGCCCGATAGGCGGTAGGGTTATACTCGGGCGTGATGACCACGACCCGGGCGCCCCGTTCGATGCACTCCAACTTCCAGTGGGCTTCCGGCATCTTGTTTTCGACGAAGTTTTTACCCCAGCTGGTGTTCAGCTTAGAGAAGCGCATGTCGGAGAGGTCGATGTCGGATCCCTGGGCGCCGCACCAAAATGGGTGGGCGGGGTTCTGGTCGCCGTGCCAGGTATAGTTCGACCAATAGCGGCCTCCCTGTGCCTGATCCGGGCTGACCTTCCTGATCCAGGTGTCCAGTAGCGCATTGACGCCCCCGTTCATGCGGGTGTTCCCCATCTTGCCGATGATGCCGAGGACCGGCATGCCGGCGCGATGTTTGAAAGTGCGGGTGCCCGCGCCCTTCATCATCTCGATCATTTCCGGCGCATACCCCTGCTCACGGAGCCGACGGGCTCCGGCTTCCCCGCTGTACCGCGTGGCAATGATGATCATCGCTTTGGCGGCATAGGTGAAGGCCGTATCCCAGGACACGCGCAGCATATCATCGAGAAACCGGCTGTCGAACTTATACTTACGCTTCGTCTCCGACGTCAGCTCCGGCGAGCCAGCGTCCATCCACTCCTTCCAGCCCTTCCGCATCAAGGGACCCTTTAATCGATAGGGGCCGTAGACGCGGCGGTGGAAGGTGTACCCCTTCAAGCACATGCGTGGGTTGTGGGCAAAGGTCCCGCGGTTGCCGTAGAGATCTTCATAGGTCTGGTGGTCGTAGTTCTGTTCGACCCGCATCACGACCCCGTTGCGGACAAAAGCCCGGATGCGGCAGGCGTGCGTGTCGTTCGGAGAACAGACCCACGTAAAGGACGAATCGTATCGATACTGGTCGTGATAGACACGCTCCCAGGATCGATCCGGATAGTCCCCCAATGGGTTCCCAACTTCGATAACCGGCTGGAGCGCCGTCAACGCTAGGACGTGATCCGCCACCGCCACCGCGGCGACAGTCCCCGCTGAGACTTTTAAGAACTGCCTACGTGACAAAAACATTGGTAAACCTCCTACAGTTGAGGGCTGTAATCAAGCCCACGCGACGTCACTGCCGCACAACGGAAATCTAGCCCCGCTTTTCCCAGAGAGCTGCCAGAAAGTAGGGAGAAATTGAGCATGCCATCGGCCGATGAATCATCGCCAGACCATCAGTATGTATTGCGTTCCCGAGATCACGGGCCTTCTACGTTCGCAAAATGCGCACCAAATTCGATAGATCTAATGTAATTAGGTGAAGCATAATAAGTGATTGAATAGTAAGATGCAAAATGCGTCAAAGATAGTCGTTCAAAACGATCCTGATATAGGCTGCTGAGTACCAGCTGTATCACTCGGTAAGCGCTCAGCAGATTTTATGCAATAAACAGATAACAAATCAATAGTTTGATTGCAGTATTCGCGAGTTACCTTTTGGTAGCGTTTTTGAACCATTGTAACGAAGGTAACAAGATATCAATGATGCTGAGGCCTGCTAGATTGCTTGACAGCTTTGTTCCTGCATCAGTAGAATCCCAGCCCACTGACCGATTGTGATTGAGCGGGAATAGCTCAGTGGTAGAGCATCGCCTTGCCAAGGCGAGGGTCGGGGGTTCAAATCCCCTTTCCCGCTCCA
>JAQBES010000027.1:0-35581 GCA_032123755.1 Nitrospirota bacterium | reverse complement strand
GGCGGGCTCGGGCAGGGTCGATCCGCTCTCCTGTATGGCGTCATGGCGGCTCGGTGTTTGGGCCGAAACCGCGTGATTATTCATACAGCATGCCTAAAAAGAAGTATCGTGCAGCGCTTCAGAGCGCGCTGTCGGCAAAGTTAGCCGACGGACAAGTGTTGATTGTGTCGAATCTGTCGTTGGACAAGCCAAAGACGAAACTGTTGGCCCAAGTGCTGATCAATTTAGGTGCCGAGGCGTATGCCTTGATTGTGGCAGGTGCCGGGCATGCCGGATTGGCTCAAGCTGCAGGCAATCTTCCGAATGTGTGTGTGGTGGGGCCTGAAGGATTGAACGTCTACGACATTGTTCGAGCTGAAGTGATTCTGATCCTTGAGCGCGAATTGCCGCGGGTGAAGGAGGTCTGGGCATGAAGGCGGGTCTCCATAGCATTCTGTTGCAGCCGTTGCTGACGGAAAAGATCACGGCGATGCGGGAAAGCAACAACACGGTGGGTTTTCTCGTTCATCCGGATGCGAATCGTCTCCAGATTAAGCAAGCGGTAGAAACGTTGTTGAAGGTGAAGGTTGAGCGAGTGAACGTGATGAATGTTCGTGGGAAGGTGAAGCGCCTGGGGCGTTTCTCTGGTAAGCGATCGGATTGGAAAAAGGCTTTCGTCAAGCTCAAGCAAGGTGAGAAGTTGGAGCTCTACGAGAGCGCATAGCGGGACTGTGCACCGGGCTGATATCAGTGTGTCGGAAGGACGACTGTAGCATGGGAATAAAAGTATACAAGCCAAGGACACCGGGACGTCGCGGGATGACTGCGGTGACGACCGAAGAGCTGTCGAAGAAGAGGCCTGAGAAATCGCTCACGTCATTCCGTCGCAGTACCGGTGCCAGGAACAACGACGGGCGGACGACTGTACGTTTCCGTGGGGGCGGGCATAAACGGCTCTATCGAAAAATTGATTTCCGTCGCGACAAGACCGGAATTCCGGGGACCGTGGCGGCGCTTGAATACGATCCCAATCGCTCGGCCAGGATAGCCTTAGTGCACTATAGGGATGGAGAGAAGCGCTATATTCTCGCCCCCGTTGGCTTAAAAGTCGGCGATGTGGTGCAGTCCGGTGTTGGTTCCGAGGTTCGTACGGGGAATGCGTTGCCCCTGTCCACGATGCCGCTGGGAACCACCATCCATAATATCGAGTTGAAGCCTGGAAAGGGCGGACAGTTGATTCGTAGTGCGGGCGGCTCTGCTCAGGTGATGGGGCGTGATGGCGACTATGTGCAGGTGCGACTCAGGTCCGGTGAAATGCGGAGAATTCTTTCAACCTGCATGGCAACGGTCGGACAGGTTGGGAATACGGATCACGAGAATATTAATGTTGGGAAGGCAGGCCGCAACCGATGGCTGGGCCGACGCCCGAATGTGCGTGGTGTAGTGATGAATCCGGTCGACCACCCGCATGGTGGCGGCGAAGGAAAGTCTGGACAGGGCAACCCCCATCCGGTCTCCCCATGGGGTCTTCCGACCAAGGGCTACAAGACCCGGAACAATAAGGCGACGGACAAGTTTATTATTTCCCGTCGCAAGCGCAAGTAGGAGTACGCGATGCCGAGGTCAGTCAGTAAGGGCGCATTCGTTGACGACCATCTGCTTCAGAAAGTGGAGCGGATGAATCAGAACAAGGATCGAAAGATCATTAAGACCTGGTCACGACGGTCCACCGTCATTCCAGATATGATCGGACATACCTTCGCGGTCCATAATGGCAAGAAGTTCATTCCTGTCTTCGTGACGGAAAACATGGTTGGGCACAAACTGGGAGAGTTTGCTCCGACCAGGTTCTTTAAGGGGCATGGACACGCCAGGACAGAGAAGTCAGTCGCCCTCAAGTAAGGGGATAGGCTACGGTCTCGGCACACTCGATTGGATAGGACGGTTATGGCTGAAGCACAAGCAGTTCTAAGGTTCGTACGTGTCTCTCCGAGGAAAGCTCGCCCGGTGATCGATTTGATCCGTGGGCAGCAAGTTCCAATGGCGTTGGCATTGCTCAGAAATTTGCCGCGCCATGCGTCCAAGGTGGTCGAAAAGATTTTGCGATCCGCCGTGGCCAATGCGGAGCAAAAAGAGATGGGCGACAGTGAATCGATGGTGGTGTCGAAGGCATTCGTTGATTGCGGGCCGACGTTGAAACGCTTTCGATCTCGATCACAGGGGCGCGCGAATGCGATTCAAAAGCGGATGAGTCACATTACTGTCGTCGTGTCGGCGGCGAGTGTGAAGGAAAAGAAGTAGAGAGAGAGTTGGCTAACGGAACGGGCTCATTTCCTGTCTGAGTGAGGCACAAGAAGTTATGGGGCACAAGACACATCCGATCGGGTACAGGCTGGGGTACAACGTCACGTGGTCATCGCGGTGGTATGCCAGCAAGGACTATGCGAAGCTGCTCCATCAGGATATCAGGATTCGCAAAATGGTCAAGCAGCGTCTCTTTCATGCTGGTGTGTCCAAGGTTGAAATCGAGCGATCTGGAGACCAGACGCGTGTGATTATTCACACCGCGCGCCCCGGTATCATCATCGGTCGTAAGGGGGCTGAAGTCGATAAGCTCAAGGCGGAATTGGAGAAGAGCTACTCCGGTCAGGTGTACATTACGGTGAAGGAAATCAAGAAGCCGGAACTGGATGCCCAGTTGGTGTGTGAAAATGTCGCCACACAGTTGGAAAAACGAGTGGCATTCCGTCGGGCCATGAAACGAAGTGTGCAGTCCGCGCTTCGTCTGGGAGCCCAGGGTATCAAGATTATGGTCGGGGGCCGTCTTGGTGGGGCGGAGATCGCGCGCTCAGAGTGGTACCGCGAAGGCCGTGTGCCTCTCCATACGCTCCGGGCGGACATCGACTACGGGTTTGCCGAAGCCCACACGACGATGGGGCAGATCGGGATCAAGACCTGGATCTATAAGGGGGAAGTCCTTCCGTTGCAGCCCCTCAATAAGGAATCAGTATTTGACCGCAGGCTCGGGTAATTGAAGAGGATATCGTGTTAGCACCAAAGAAAGTTAAGTTCCGTAAAATGATGAAGGGGCGTATGACCGGTAAGGCCTATCGAGGCAGTCAGATTACCCTTGGAGAGTTTGGACTCAAGGCGCTTGAGCCTGGGTGGATCACCAGTCGACAGATTGAGGCGGCGCGCATTGCGATCACTCGGTGCGTGAAGCGCGGTGGCCAGGTTTGGACGAGAATTTTCCCCGATAAGCCGATTACCAAGAAGCCGGCTGAGACTCGAATGGGTAAGGGAAAGGGCAACCCGGAGTATTGGGTTGCTGTCGTCAAGCCAGGCCGCATTCTCTATGAGATGGATGGCGTGACACCGGATGTTGCCAAAGAGGCTTTCCGCTTGGCTTCGCATAAGTTGCCCATTGCCACAAAGTGTGTCATACGCGGCGAGTTTTAGCGTCAATTGAATCGGACGCAAGGGTAAGGGGAGCGCATTCATGGATCTGAAGGAATTACGGCAACTCACGGGGCCTGAGCTGACGGAGAAGACGCAGCAGCTCACCCAAGAACTGTTCAATCTTCGTTTTCAGCTAGGGACTGGACGGTTGGAAAACCCTATGCAGATTCGAAAGACGAAACGATCCATTGCCAGGGTAAAGACGCTTCAGCGCGAGATCGCGCAGGTCGACCCAGTTTCTACCACGGCGAAAGGGGCTTGAGAATGGGAGCGTCAGCTAATAAACGGCGTGAATGGGTTGGACGTGTGGTCAGTAATAAGATGAATAAGACCGTGGTCGTCGAGATTGAGCGTTCGGTGATTCACCCGCTCTATCGGAAGGTGCTTCGACGGGTGACGAAATTCAAGGCCCACGATGAGGATAACGCCTGCAAGATCGGTGACCGTGTGCGCATGGTCGAGACGAGGCCGATCAGTAAAGATAAGCATATGCGGGTTATCGAGGTCGTGGAAAAGGGACGGGGTGAGTAGGTCGAGATCGTGCGAAGGGTAGAGGGATAACAGGGACTATGATTCAAAGCTATACATACATGGACGTGGCCGATAATTCCGGTGCCAAGCAGGCCATGTGTTTTCATGTGCTTGGTGGAACCAGGCGCCGGTATGCCTCTCTCGGAGATATTGTCGTCGTGGCGGTGAAAGAGGCCATTCCTGCGGCAACGGTCAAGAAGGGTGATGTGAGCCGTGCCGTGGTCGTGAGGACGACCAAGGAAGTACGTCGCGAGGATGGTTCCTACATCAAGTTTGATCGGAATGCCTGTGTGCTGATCAATAAGGACGGGGATCCCGTTGGGACACGTATCTTTGGGCCGATCGCGCGTGAGTTGCGGTGGAAGAAGTTCATGAAGATTATTTCCCTAGCTCCGGAAGTGCTTTAACGAGAGTGGAGACGGCGGATGAATAGGCAGGCGTTGAGGAAGAGTCGAATTCGTAAGGGTGATGTGGTGGTCGTGATTTCCGGGCGCGATCGCGGCAAATCCGGGAAAGTGCTTTCGGTTGATCCAGAAGTGGGAAAGGTTGTGGTCGAAAAGGTGAACATGATCAAGCGCCACACCAAGCCGAATCAGAAAGTCAAGCAAGGTGGCATTCTTGAACGGGAAGCACCTTTTTCGATCTCAAATGTGATGTATCTGTGTCCTGTGACACGGAAGCCGACCCGGTTGGGCGTGCGTACGCTCGATGATGGCCGCCGGGTCCGGTTCAGTAAAAAATCGAACGACTCAGTCGAGTAGGAGTGGGGACGCCAGATGGCGAAGGTTGAATCAGGAAAAGGCAGTAAGACGTCGGAGCGGCGACCACCCAAGAAAAAAGAAGGGTCGTCGGCGCCGCAGGCGATGGACGAGGGTGGCGAAGAGTCCAAGTTCAAGCCACGGCTGCGGGAGGCCTACGTGCAGAAGGTTGTGCCCGCACTCATGAAAGAGTTCGGCTACAAAAATATCATGCAGGTTCCGAAACTCGAGCGGATTGTGCTGAACGTAGGAATGGGGGAAGCCATTCAGAACGTGAAACTGCTGGAGAGCGCCGCAGGGGAGTTGGGTGCGATTACGGGACAGAAGCCTTTGATTACAAAAGCGAAGAAGGCAATTGCCTCCTTCAAGTTGCGCCAGGGGATGCCGATTGGCACAAAGGTAACGTTGCGTAGTCGCAGAATGTGGGAGTTTTTCGATCGTCTCGTGACGTTGTCGTTGCCACGGATTCGAGACTTCCGAGGTGTCTCGCCAAAGTCGTTCGATGGCCGAGGCAATTACACGTTGGGATTGAAAGAACAGCTCATCTTTCCCGAGATTAAGTATGATGAGGTCGCATCCATCCATGGTATGGATATCACGATTGTCACGACCGCCAGGACCAACGATGAGGGCCGGGCACTGTTGAAGCATTTGGGAATGCCATTCCGGACGTAATGTCAAGCGAAGGAGCTGCAGGTGTCGAGATTAGCGCTTAGAAATAAATCGGCTGTCAAGGCGAAGTTTCCGGTCAGAGACTATCACCGGTGTGAGATCTGTGGGCGTGTGCGAGGGTTCTTGCGCCGGTTTCGCATGTGCAGAATTTGTTTTCGGTTGCTGAGCCTGAAGGGTGAGATCCCGGGGGTTCGGAAGTCGAGTTGGTAGATTATCCGCTATTCACGTCACCGGGCTCGTGATCCCCGTCTGGTCACACGAAGAACGTTGGTGAAAGGGTTGGTATGGTTACAGATCCCATTAGTGACCTATTAGTACGATTGCAAAACGCGCATCGCCGACGTCACGATGTCGTGAGTGTTCCAGCCTCCCGTCTCAAGCGCGAGGTCCTTCGGATTCTCCAGAACGAAGGATATATCCAGGGCGTCCAGGCGGACGTCGCGGATGGACATCCTGTTCTGAAAGTGCAGTTACGGTATATGCCAGAAGGGCAACCCATGGTCACCGGCATGCAGCGGGTGAGCAAGCCGGGTCGCCGTGTGTATGTAGGGATCAAAGACATCCCGCGCGTCAAAAACGGCATTGGTGTGGCAATCTTGTCCACATCGAAGGGGTTGATGACGGATCAGGATTCTCGCCGCGCTGGACTGGGCGGCGAAGTGCTGTGCTCAGTGTGGTAATGGGTAGAGCGAACCAAATTGTCATTGCAGAGATTTGCTAGAGGAACGAGGCATCGATGTCACGCATAGGGAAAAAACCAATCCAGATTCCGGCAGGAGTGGATGTGAAAGTCGCCGGGCCTGTCGTATCCGTGAAGGGCCCGCTCGGGAAGATCGATTGGTCGTTATCCGCAGGCCTCGGGGTCTCGGTCGCGGACGGACATCTCGTCGTGAGTCGGTCAAATGAGGACCGTCAAGTCCGTGCATTGCACGGGTTGACGCGCGCAGAGCTGAGTAACATTGTTCAGGGTGTGACGAAGGGCTACGAACGTAACTTAGAAATCACCGGGGTTGGGTATAAGGTTGCCGTGCAGGGTCGGACGATGAGCATCAGTTGTGGCTATATCAACCCAATCATCTATTCGATTCCTGTTGGAATCGACGTGAAGGTGGACAAGCAAACCCTGATCAATTTGAAGGGGGCTGACAAGCGATTGGTGGGCCAGGTTGCGGCGAACTTGCGAGCAATCAAGCCGCCCGACGTCTATAAGCAAAAAGGCGTTCGCTATGCCGGGGAAGTGTTGCGTAAGAAAGCCGGGAAGACAGGGAAGTAGGGTGATCCATGAATACTGCAGATAAAACGAGTCGGTTAACCAGGCGGAAACAGCGGGTGCGAAAGCGAGTGTTTGGAACGGCCGAGCGTCCACGTCTCAACGTGTTTCGCAGCCGTTCGCATATCTATGCCCAGATCGTTGACGATCTCAAGGGGGCCACGTTGGCTGCCGCGTCTTCCCTAGATAAGTCTCTGCGCACGTCGGTGAAATCCACCGGCAGCATCGCTGGGGCAAAGGCTGTTGGAAAGTTGTTGGCCGAACGGGCTAAGGCCGTCAAAGTGCAGGCCGTGGTGTTCGATCGTGGTGGTCGGATGTACCACGGACGCGTCAAAGCGTTGGCTGAGGCATCGCGTGAAGGTGGTCTGAAATTTTAGGTTGAGGCTAAGGTCGAGGTCAAGCATGCGATGCAAAAACGAACCCAAGTCATCTTCAGCCTGAACCTCAACCTTAACCTAACGACCGGAGAGGGTAACGAGCGTGCGAGTTAATCCAGATGAACTAAGCCTGAAGGACAAGGTTGTTTTTATCAACCGCGTGGCGAAAGTCGTGAAGGGTGGAAAGCGGTTCAATTTCTGTGCGCTGGTTGTTGTTGGAGATGGACAGGGATGGGTCGGGATCGGAAAAGGGAAGGCCGCCGAAGTGCCCGTCGCGATCTCGAAGGCGGTTGAACAGGCCAAGAAAAACCTGGTGCATGTCTCCCTCACGTCTGGGACGATTGCGCACGAGGTCCACGGACTGTTCGGGGCCGAGCATGTCCTCCTGAAGCCCGCAAAGAAGGGAGCAGGAATAATTGCCGGGGGTGCTGTCAGGGCTGTGGTCGAGGTCGCCGGTGTCCATAACGTTATTGCGAAGACGCTGGGCCGTGGAAATCCATTTAATACGGTTCGCGCTACGCTCAACGGTCTCTGCCAGCTCCGCAACGCCGAAGACGTTCTCAAAATGCGCCGTCGTGTGGTGGACGACGCAGAGAATAGGGTGAGTGCCTAATGCCGACAGCAAAGACCGCCAAGGCTGCCCCCAAGGGGTTCGTTATTACCTTGCGACGAAGTCCTATTGGCACACCGCAAAAGCATCGGCTTGTGTTGACGGGCCTCGGTTTGAGGAAAATCAGACAGACAGTGACTCGTCCCAATACTTCACAAGTCAGAGGGATGATTAGCAAAGTTGGATATCTATTGGAAGTGCAGCCACAATGAACTTACATGAAATCGGTCCGGCAAAAGGGTCCAGGAAACGACGTAAGCGTATCGGTCGTGGCCCAGGTTCTGGACATGGGAAAACATCGGGGAAGGGCCATAAGGGTCTGTTAGCCAGATCCGGTGGTCGGAGCCGACAGGCGGGCGGATTTGAAGGCGGCCAGATGTCCCTGATCCGTCGAGTACCGAAGCATGGCTTTACAAACATATTTCGTAAGGAGTACTCGATTGTCAACCTGAAAAGCTTGGGTGACATGATCATCTCCGGAACCATCACGCCGCAGGCGCTGGTCGATGTCGGCTTGGTCAAGCGCAAGTCGTTGCCGATCAAGATTCTTGGAAATGGAGACCTCACGAAGGCGATCGTTGTGCAGGCGCACAAGTTCAGTAAGTCCGCAGAGGCGAAGATTCTAGCAGCTGGAGGGAGAGTCGAGGTCATTCCCGGTGTTTGAGAGACTCCTGACCAGTTTTCAGAATATTTTTAAAATCCCCGAGTTGCGCACCCGTATCCTCTTTACCATGGGGATGTTAGTGGTGTATCGGATCGGGGCGCATATCCCTACGCCTGGGGTCAATGGCGAGGCCCTTTCCGAGTTTCTGCAAAAGCAAGGGGGCGCACTGCTCGGGTTTTTGGATATTTTTTCAGGCGGGTCGCTCTCGAGGTTGACGATTTTAGCGCTGGGCATTATGCCCTATATTAGCGCTTCGATTATTCTTCAGCTACTGACCGTGGTGGTCCCTCACCTAACAAAGTTGGCCAAAGAGGGCGAGCGCGGTCGAAAAAAGATTATTCAGTACACGCGGTTCGGGACAATCGGCATTGCGGTGATTCAGGGCTTCGGGATCGCCGTAGGTCTCGAACAAATGAATAACGGTGCCTTTGTGATGAGCGGTGGGTGGGGATTCCGTCTTATGACGGTCATCACCTTGACGGCCGGTACGGGCTTCCTGATGTGGCTTGGTGAACAGATTACCGAGCGAGGCATCGGGAACGGCATTTCCTTGATTATTTTTGCGGGGATTGTCGCGCGTTTGCCGGCCGCCGTAGCCCAGACCTTTGATTTATACAAGGTCGGGCAGCTTAGCATTATCTTGTTGGTCGCCCTCGCCTTGCTGATGGTCGTGGTGGTGGCAGCCATTGTGTACCTGGAAAGTGGACGACGGAAAGTGCCGGTTCAGTACGCGAAGCGGGTCATCGGGCGACGAGTATTTGGCGGGCAGAGTACGCATATTCCACTGAAGATCAATACAGCGGGGGTGATTCCGCCTATTTTTGCATCGTCGATTATTGCGTTCCCTGCGACGATTGCCGGATTTTTTGAGACGCCCTGGGTCAAGGACTTTGGCGCCCATCTCGCCCCCGGGTCGGTGTTATATACACTGATGTACGTTGGCCTTATTCTGTTTTTCTGTTTCTTCTATACCGCCGTGGTCTTGAACCCGGTGGACATGGCTGACAACATGAAGAAGTACGGTGGATTCATTCCCGGGATTCGCCCCGGTGTACGGACTTCCGACTACATCTATAAGGTACTCACGAGAATTACGTTTGCCGGATCGATTTACCTCGCGATCGTCTGTGTGATCCCGGAGTTGTTGATCTATAAACTGGGTGTGCCGTTCTATTTCGGTGGGACCTCGTTGCTGATCGTGATCGGTGTCGGCCTTGATACGGCCCAGCAGATTGAGTCCCACATGTTGATGCGGAATTACGAAGGGTTTCTCGGTAAAGGCATGGCTCCCCTTCGTGGACGGAGTGGTTGAGGGGCACGCATGCGGGTGGTGTTTCTCGGCGCACCAGGAGTAGGCAAGGGGACGCAGGCTGACCGTATTGCGGCGCAGTATCAGGTGGCGAAGATTTCGACCGGTGATCTTCTCCGCGAGGCGGTTCGCAATCAGACTGCCCTGGGCCTCGAGGCGAAGCGTTTCATGGATCAGGGGAGCTTAGTTCCTGATGCCGTGGTGATCGGGCTGGTCAGGGAGAAATTAGCTGATCCCAGCTGCGTGAACGGATTCGTTCTGGATGGATTTCCCAGGACTGTTCCGCAGGCAGAAGCATTGGGCACGGTGTTGACTTCCAAAGGACTCGCGCTGGACCGGGTCGTGAATTTTCAGGTTTCGCGTGAAGATGTTGTGCGGCGATTGAGTGGACGCCGAACGTGCCCGAAGTGCCAAGCGACATTCCATGTCGACTTTGCGCCGCCCAAGACGGATGGGATTTGCGATCGATGCGGTGAGCCGCTCGTGCAGCGCAGCGATGACCGTCGCGATGCGATCGAGATGCGTTTGAAAGTCTATGACGAGCAGACGGTCCCGCTTGTTCGCTATTATGACGAGCGGAAGTTGTTGTTTCCGATGGATGCATCGGGTGCCGTGGACGTCGTCTTTCAGCATCTCTCTCAGGAGCTGGCACCGTACCGGGTGATATGATCATTCTCAAGACGCCGGACGAGATTGCGGTGATGGCCCAGGCGTCAAGAGTAGTGGCAGAGACACTACAGATATTGAAGAAAGCCGTCCGGCCCGGCATGACGACCGATGAACTGGACCGCATAGCCGAGGAAGAGATTCGGTCCCGTGGTGCGAAGCCGGCGTTTAAGGGGTACCGGAATTACCCAAAGACGCTTTGTGCTTCGGTGAATGAGCAGGTTGTCCATGGGATTCCCTCCAAGCGAGTGCTGAAGGAGGGGGATATCATCGGGCTAGACCTCGGGGCGATCGTCGGCGGGTTTTACGGGGATTCGGCGATCACGGTTGCGGTGGGACAGACGCCCGAACGAAGTGCCCATTTGGTACAAGTGACCGAAGAGGCGATGTACCTCGGAATCAAGCAAGCGGTAGTGGGTCATCGGCTGTCAGACATTTCGCACGCAGTCCAACAGTATGTGGAGGCTGCCGGCTACTCGGTCGTGACGGAGTTCGTAGGCCATGGGATTGGCCGACAGTTGCATGAAGAGCCCCAGGTGCCGAATTATGGGAAGCCAGGGCAAGGGCCACGGTTGCAGGCAGGGATGGTCCTAGCGATCGAACCGATGGTCAACATGGGTGGCGCTCCCGTCAAGGTTCTTGAGGATCGATGGACGGCGGTGACGGTAGACGGGAGTCTCTCAGCGCATTTTGAACATACGATTGTGATTGAGTCGAGTGGACAGCCGCATATTTTGAGTCAGCTCTGAGGAGCTGGCGCGGTGGTTCTGCAGTGCGGGGAGAAAGGATAGAGGTACGTGCCGAAAGAAGATGTGATTGAAATTCAAGGCACGGTAAACGAAACGTTACCGAATGCGATGTTTCGTGTGTCGCTGGACAATGGTCATAAGATTCTCGCACACATTTCCGGGAAAATGCGCATGCACTTTATCCGTATTCTTCCCGGCGATAAGGTGACTGTGGAGCTGTCGCCGTACGATCTGACACGCGGGCGGATCACCTATCGGTTTAAGTAGGAGCGCGAAATAGATATGAAAGTGAGATCATCCGTCAAGCCGATCTGTGCCAAATGTAAGGTGGTCCGACGTAAGGGCGTGGTGCGAATTCTCTGCGAGAATCCACGCCACAAGCAGCGCCAAGGATGAGGGGCGGCCGGGGGTGGGTGGCCTCCGTGCTCGCAGAACGCGCGTATTGAAACGGCGCTCGCCCGGGTTAAGAGCGCGTCTTGGCGCGCTTGGGATGGGCGGGTGAAAACGGTGCGCGAAATTTGAGGCTCACCCAGCCCCGGCCGGTGAGAACGTAGGGGAAGAGGTAAGGGGGAACTATGGCACGTATTTCAGGAGTGGATTTGCCGAGGGAGAAGCGGGCGGACATCGGCCTGACCTACGTCTACGGGATTGGGCGGGCGTCCGCACTCTCTATCCTGGCCAAGGCCGGGATCGACGGATCAATTCGCATCAAGGACTTGAGCGAAGAGCATATCGTCAAGATTCGAGGAATTATTCAGGAGGGCTATCAGGTCGAAGGCGATCTGAGAAAGACCTTTTCGATGAACGTCAAGCGATTGATCGATAGTGGCACGTACCGTGGTCTGCGCCATCGGAAAGGGTTGCCGGTTCGCGGGCAGCGGACCAAGACGAATGCGCGGACGAGAAAAGGCCGTCGCTCCGGTGTGGGAAGCAAACCGAAACCGCCTGCGCGTTGAGCGTAGTGCGGGACCATTACGTGAGTAGGGAGCCTGTATGAGCATCAAAAAAGGGAAGAAGAAAGAGCGCCGGATCGTGCAGACCGGGGTGGCCCATGTCCAGGCCTCCTTCAATAACACGATCGTCACTATCACTGACTTGAGCGGCAACACGATCGTGTGGGCAAGCTCAGGGAACCAAGGCTTCAAGGGCTCCCGCAAGAGCACACCTTTTGCGGCTCAGCGGGCTGGCGAGGCGGCTGCGCGCAAGGCGATGGAGAGCGGAATGCGGCAAGTGGATGTCTATGTGAATGGGCCTGGGTCGGGTCGTGAATCGGCGATTCGATCTCTGCAGGCCGCAGGATTGCGGATCCATATGATTCGTGATGTAACCCCGATTCCGCACAACGGATGCCGTCCACCTAAGCGGCGGCGCGTCTAGTGGCGTCGGTCGGGAGAGTCGAATACACGAGAATTGTTGGACGCACCCATGTGGTGATGTCCGGTAACCGGAGGTAGAGCAGTGGCAAAGTATCGCGGCCCCGTTTGTCGATTGTGTCGGCGAGAGGGTGAGAAGTTGTTTCTGAAAGGCTTGCGCTGTATGACAGAGAAATGCGCCATCGAGCGACGGAGCTATCCTCCTGGGCAGCATGGGCAAAAGCGTCCGAGGAACTCAGAGTACAGCACCCAGCTCAGAGAAAAGCAGAAACTGCGCAGAATTTACGGTTTGATGGAGTGTCAGTTCCGTGGCGTGTTTGAGCGTGCGGAACGCCAGTCTGGTATTACCGGCGAGGTGCTCTTGCGGTTGCTGGAATGTCGGTTGGACAATGTGGCCTACCGATTGGGGTTCGGCGCCTCGCGAAAAGAAGCCAGGCAGCTGGTGAACCACGGGCATCTGACCATGAATGGTCGAAAA
This sequence comes from Nitrospirota bacterium, assembly GCA_032123755.1. Taxonomy (GTDB): domain Bacteria; phylum Nitrospirota; class Nitrospiria; order Nitrospirales; family Nitrospiraceae; genus Palsa-1315. Next base: position 22,686 of record JAQBES010000027.1, on the reverse strand, counting down.
ATTAATGCGCCTGGTGCGCAGGTCAAGGCGGGCGATATCATCAGCATTCGGGAACGAAGTCGCACATTGATCTCGATCCAGGCCGCGTTAGAGTCTGTTGATGGGCGAGGCATTCCAGAGTGGTTGGAGCTGGACAAGACGGCCTTTAAGGGCATGGTACGAGCGTTGCCGTCGAAGGACCAGATTTCGTTGCCGGTGAATGAGCAGATGGTCGTGGAGTTGTATTCCAGGTAGATGCTGAATGGGGCGAGGGGGTTGGTCCCTGCGGCGGTTCAGTGGCTGGCTACTCGATGAGATGAAGGGGGAGTCATGATAAAAGCGATGAAAGACTTTCAGATCCCGATGCGGGTAGAAGTCGACCAAGATACGCATACCCAAACGTTCGGCAGATTTACGACAGAGGCCTATGAACGTGGGTTTGGGACGACGGTTGGCAATGGGTTACGGCGTGTGCTGTTGTCGTCGCTCACGGGTGCGGCGGTGACCACGGTGAAGATCGAAGGGGTCCTGCACGAGTTCTCCACGATTCCTGGTATCACGGAGGATGTGACCTCCATTATTTTGAACGTCAAAGGACTGCGGCTTGCTGTACATACCGACAAGCCGAAGACGCTCCGTCTCAAAAAGAAGGGACCCGGTGAAGCGAAGGGGTCTGACATTATTCATGATGCGGACGTGACCATCCTGACCCCGAATCTCCATATTGCGACGTTGGACAAGGATGCCTCCTTCGATATGGAAATGACGGTGAAGCATGGGCGGGGCTACGTGCCCGCCGAGCGAAATAAGGAAGAGGGGCTGCCGATTGGTGTGATCGCGATCGATTCGGTGTTTTCGCCCATCAAGCGCGTGAATTTTCATGTGGAGAATGCCCGCGTCGGTCGCATGACCGATTATGATAAATTGACCATGGAAATCTGGACGGATGGGACTATCTCGCCTCGGGATGCCTTGTCCACGGCGGCTGGTATTCTGCGTGATCACGTTGATATTTTCATCAATCCCGATGAGCGAGTCGAAGGGCGTGCTGATCTTGGGAGCGACGAGGCGCAGCGTGAGGTCAATAAGCATCTGTTCCGTAGCGTGAACGAGTTGGAGTTGTCGGTCCGTGCCGCAAACTGCTTGAAGAATGCGAACATCAAGACCATCGCCGACTTAGTTCAGAAGACGGAAGGGGAGATGCTGAGGACGAAGAATTTCGGTAAGAAATCGCTCAACGAAATTAAAGAAATCTTGACGGAAATGGGTCTGGGTCTCGGTGTGAAGCTGGATGCAGTGCAACAGAACAGCGGTAGCCCGAAGAGCGAGTAACGAAACAAGAGGGAACCCGTGCGGCATAGAAAAAAAGGTAGACAGCTCGGACGACAGACCAAACATCGGTGGGCCCTGTTCAGAAGTCTCGTGACCTCGCTGCTCGAACATGAGCGCATCGAGACGACTGAGGCCAAGGCGAAGGAAATTCGAGGGTTCACGGACCGGATGATTACGCTCGGCAAGGAGGGGACGTTGCCGGCTCGGCGGCAAGCCCTTGCGTTTATCCGAAGTAAGGACGTCGTCTCAAAATTGTTCAGCGACGTGGCGGTTCGATTTAAAGACCGTCCCGGTGGTTATACGAGGATGGTGAAGACGAGACGGCGGATCGGCGATGCCGCGAAGCTTGTCGCAATTGAACTCGTCACGCGGCCCGATACTGCGTCGGCAAAGAAACAAGTATCTACAGTGTCATCTCCCGCGAGTCCCGCTGCCGACTAGGTCCCCTGCGACGGGATCTAGTCGCGGGCGCGGTGCCGCGTTATCGTGTCGACGATTCTTCCACCTCGTTCACTCCATTTCTAGCGAGTAGACCCTGCCGTTGTTCCGGCATAAGTTTACTTGGTTTTGAGCGCATGCTACTATCGTGCCAGTCTTCATCATGCTACTTAACAGGAAGCAGGGATAAAGTGTGGCAACGCTGGGTACAGGGAGGTTTATTGGCGCTCAGTGTGGTGTTGGCCTGTTTCCTCGCCTATCTGCTCGTGACCAATTCGACAGCGGTTCTCACCCCGACGTCGGCGGCGCCCGGTTCTATGGACACAGCAGATGCCACGATTTCAAAGTTTACGTTCACCCAAACGAAGGGCGATACGGTTCAATGGCAGGTGCAGGCGCAAGAGGCTCGGCTTTTTGAACGGGACAGGCGGGCGATGCTCCAAGTCGTCGCAGTCACACTATTCGGCCAGGAGGGGAAGGAATTGACGGTGACCGGAGATGAAGGGACATTGGATACGGAGACGAAGAACTTTGTACTCGCGAACCGATCAGAGCCACTCGTGATTCACACTGAGAGCGGCTACGTCATCTATACCAACCATCTGGCTTGGACTGATCAGACGAGAGAGATACGCACGCAAGATCCCGTCCGTATCGTTGGGCATGGGTTAGAGGTGACGGGGCGTGGATTGTTGGGACATTTGGACCGCGAAGACTTTGAGGTCCTTGAGGACGTACATGTTGATATGGCTCCTGCTTCTTAATTTGCTCACGTTTGGGACGGCTTCATTGAGCGAATCGGCTGACGCAGCCCTGCCCAAGGGTGGTGTCGAGCAAGCGGTCAGTACGACCATTACGTCCAAGAAAATGACCGTAAAAAATCAGGATAGCCAAGCGGTGTTCGAGGGGGCGGTTGTGCTGACTCGTGGGTCATTGGTTGTCTATTCCGATCGCATGGTGGTGATGTTTCGCGCGCAAGATCCACCTGCGAGCGATAACCAGAAAGGGCCTGAGGCCGTGCCGGTTGTGTCGAATCGTTCGGTTAACAGGATTGAGGCGACCGGACGAGTGAAAATCGAGAAGGATTCAGGGAGTGCGACCTGTGAGAAAGCGATCTACTACCATGATGGGGATAAGATCGTCCTGACGGGCGACCCGGTGGCCTGGGATAAGGGAACCAGAGTCAGCGGCAAACAGATCACGATGTTTTTGGCAGAGGATCGGAGTGTGGTGGAAGGAGGCTCGCATGTGCGGATCGAGCCGGAAGGGGGGGCGCCCCGGTGATCGAGGCGGTTCAGGGGAATGCGGCGTCGACTGGCTCCCTGGTGAACAGGACAGATGGTACGGGTTTACGCGCGACGGGACTGGTGAAAAGTTTTCGCTCGCGCAAGGTCGTAAAAGGCGTTTCGATTGAAGTCCGTGCCGGGGAAATCGTGGGTTTACTGGGGCCCAATGGAGCTGGGAAGACCACCATTTTCGACATGATTGTTGGTCTGTGCAAGCCTGATGAAGGGGCGATCTCGCTGGGTGAAGAGGTGATCACGGGTCTGCCAATGTACAGACGCGCGCGGAAAGGAATTGGGTATCTTCCGCAAGAATCATCGGTGTTTCGACGCTTGTCGGTTGAAGACAATATTCTGGCAATTCTTGAGATGCTGAACTACTCTCGGGCAGAGCGTCGCGACCGGGTTGATTCCCTGCTCAAGGAACTGGACCTCACCCATATTCGAACGAGTATGGCGTATGCGTTGTCGGGGGGGGAACGTCGGCGGTTGGAAATTACCAGGGCACTCGCGACGAGCCCGTCATTCATGTTGCTCGACGAACCATTTGCAGGGATCGACCCGATTGCCGTCGCGGACATCCAACAAATTATTACCCGATTGAAAGAAAAGGGGATCGGCATTTTGATCACCGATCACAACGTTCAGGAGACGCTGTCCATCACGGATCGGGCCTACATCATCAACGAAGGGTTGATTCTTGAGGCCGGGTCTCCTGAATCCATCGTCAAGAGTGAGACGGCCCGGGCTGTCTACCTAGGGGAACGGTTCAAGCTATGACGCGTAAGGATTGGTGCGTATGAAGCTCAGGCTCGACCTTCGGCTGAGTCAAAAGCTGATCATGACTCCACAATTGCAGCAGGCGATTAAGCTGCTGCAATTGTCGCGACTCGAACTCCAGCAGAGCCTCACGCAACATTTGATGGAAAACCCACTCTTGGAGGATCTCCCCACGGAGGCGGAGGACAGCGAGGCCGCAAGTGCAGAGGAAAAGGCGGAAGATGCGGCGGCGTCAGCGGACAGTGAGCCATCGAATGTGGAGGAATCGACTCCGGAAGAACGCGATACCCCGGATGAGGCCTCAGCTGCTGGTTGGGAAGAGTACTTCGGGAGCGATCGTCGGATCGGCGGATCTGAGTCTCAGTCGTCCTCGCAGGACGAGTTTCCTTCTTATGAACAAACCATGGCGAAAGCCACATCCTTGGAAGACCATCTCCTCTGGCAGTTGTCGTTTTCCGGTTTATCGGATCGTGAAAAGGGGATCGGGCGGTTGATCATCGGTAACCTTGACGATGATGGGTACCTGCGCATGTCTCTCGCAGAGATGGTCAGCGGGACCGACTTCACCGACAGTGAGGCGGAGTCAGTCCTCAAGGATATTCAGAGCTTTGATCCGACTGGAGTGGCGGCCCGAGACCTTGCGGAATGCCTGCTCTTACAGATCGGACATTTGGGGAAAAGTCCCATGGGATCATTAGGGGCACGTCCCGGCGCTTTGAAGGGATCGATTGTTGAATCCATTGTTCAGCACCATCTCAAAGACTTGGAACGGAAACAGTATGCGAGAATCGCGAAAGCTTTAGATGTCACGGTCGAAGAGGTCTTTCAGGCGACCAAGGTCATCGAAGTGCTTGAGCCGAAGCCGGGGCGACCGTTTACGAACACCCAGAACTATGTGATTGTCCCTGACGTATTTGTCGTTAAGAATGAAGGGGAATGGGTGGTCGTACTCAACGACGATGGACTGCCCCGTATGCGGATCAGCCCGTACTATAAGCAATTGATGGGGGCTGGTGAGAGCGGGTCGGCGGAGACGAAGGCCTATCTGGAGGAGAAGCTGCGGGCGGCACAATGGGTCATTCGCAGTATCGAACAGCGGAATAAGACAATCGTAAAGGTGGTGTCGAGTATCGTGAAGTTTCAGGAACAGTTCTTTGAAAAGGGCGTGCAGCATCTTAAGCCGTTGGTGCTCAAGCAGGTGGCTGAGGATATTGGGATGCACGAGTCGACAATCAGTCGTGTGACGGCGAACAAATATATGTATTGCCCGCAGGGGATGCTGGATCTAAAGTTCTTCTTCAATGCCGGCCTGCAGCGAGTGGATCAGCCTTCCGACATGATGTCGTCCGTGACGGTGAGAGAGATGATTCGGAAAATGGTGGCGGAGGAAGATGCGAGCCACCCCCTCAAAGATGAAGAGATCGCGGCGCGGCTGCTCACGCAGCAGGTTGTGATCGCGCGACGGACTGTGGCCAAGTACCGGGCGGAAGAACATATCCCCTCCGCTACTCAACGCAAGCGGTTCTTTTAGCAGGACGCTGAAAGTGTCCGCCAGCCTTTTTTGTTCATTTGGTCTGTCTGGTCTGTCTCGTCTATTTGGTTGAACCAGACTGACCAGATAAACTAAATCAACCAGATGAACCAGACAGACCAGGCTTGTCCTAACTGAACGGGCCATCGAATTTCCACTGTGTCATGATAGTTTTTCTGCAGCCTGGTAGACATTCCCTGTCCAGCTGCGCTCGTCGTTGCTTTCTGCTCTGGTGTCTCCCCGGGTGTTGTGGATGCTCAGAACCAACAAACATAGTCGAATGGCAGCGGGGCCGCGGTTATCCAGCTTGAAAGGATGAATGTCTATGAAAATTACAGGGCGACATCTCGTCGTGACGCCGGCGCTCAGGCAGCATATTGAAAGTCGGTTTGAGCGGCTCGCGCGGTATGAAGTGAAGCTGAGCCATCTGGAAGTGATCCTGGGTGTGAACAAGCTTCAGCATAGTGCGGAGGTCGTCTGCACAATGCAGCGGCGACGGATTCAAGCAAAAGCTTCGACGCAGGAAATGTACGCGACGATCGACCAGCTCGTAGACCGCTTGGGTGCCCAGATACGAAAGCAGAAAGAACGCCAGACTGATCATAAAGAACCGGCCAAGAGATCAGTGCGCAAGCGTCCGCGGCCAGTTATTCGTAAGGAAGAGGAAGACATTGAAGTTATTCGTCCAGCCCGAGCTGTGCTGACCCTGGAGGAAGCCAAGGGTCGGCTAGATCCTCTGCCTGGTTCGCTGGTGGTGTTCACCGCCCTGTCCTCGGGAAAACTGCAGATTCTGCAGCGTATCGATCGTGATCGAGTGATCCTAATTGATCCGTAAGATTATATTTGTATGGATGGACTGAAGTTGGTTGTGATCAGTGGTCTTTCTGGCTCAGGGAAGTCGCACGCCCTCAAGTGCTTCGAAGACGTCGGGTACTTCTGTATTGATAATTTGCCGCCGGCTCTCCTCCCAACCTTTGTCGAGTTGTGTCATCAGCAGGGGGGTGAGATTAAGAATGTCGCGCTTGGCATCGATATCCGTGAGCGCGTGTTTTTTTCTGATCTCGTGGGGATTCTTGAGCGGGTGAAGGTGCTTGGCCATTCGGTTGAGTTGATATTCTTTGAAGCTCGTGAAGAGGTGCTGGTTCGCCGATTCTCGGAGTCTCGGAGACCCCACCCGCTCCTGCCGCATCTCCCGGTATTGGAAGGAGTGCGGTTTGAAAAGGAGCGTCTGGCTGATCTTCGGCGACACGCCGACCGTATTATTGATACCTCCGATTTGACGGTGCATGAATTGCGAGAGGTGTTGGTCCGGCAGTTCAGGCAGGATAGCGTATCTCAGCGGTTGACCATTTCGCTGGTGACATTTGGCTACAAGTTCGGCGTGCCGTACGACATTGACCTCCTGTTCGACGTCCGGTTCTTGCGGAATCCGTTCTTCGTTCCCGACCTCAAACCATTAACCGGGGAAGACCCGCGAGTGCGGAACTATGTGCTGACCGATCCGGACGCAATCGCGTTCATTGGACAGCTGGAGGGCCTTTTTAAATTCCTCATTCCTCTCTTCGAACGAGAACGCCGCAGCTATGTGAATGTCGGGATTGGCTGCACCGGCGGACGTCATCGGTCTGTGGCCATTGCCGGCCGGCTCCAAGAAAGTTTTTTCGCGCTTGGATATCAAGTGACCGTCGCCCATCGCGATCTCAATAAGTCATAGCCACGGGTCCGTTAGGTTCTTCCTCGTGCCACCATCGCCCCCTCGTCTCTATCTTTCTACCTGTGCACAGAAAGCGATTTCCTTGACAGGTAGAACATACGGACTATACTTAGCATGTGCATGAAGCAGATCCGCAGTGTAGACGCACAGTTCAGAGGTTTGGCGGATGTGATTCAGTTCGAAGCGGCTCCTCATATAAGTGAATTGTGACGCGGAAGGCAGGGCATAAGTGTATAGCCAGAACGGTCTCAATATGAATGCGTTCCTCACGAGGGTGAAACATGCGGGGGTATGGTCATGATTGACAGTCTGCGCGAAATTCACAAAAAGATTTGCCCTGCGCGGACAGTCATGTACAGTCAGAGGCGCGTATGCTGAATTCATTTAAAGGTCTCGCCGAAACTGATCTGTTCTCGATGTTCACCCCGAAGCGACAGCTCGTTGGGCTGGATATCGGGTCGAGTGGTATCAAGCTCGTTCAGTTGAAGGAAATCCGAGGTCGGTACATTCTTCAGAAGTTTGGCTTCAAACCACTCGAGCCCGAAGTTATCGTCGATGGTACGGTGATGGATGAGGGGCGGGTGGTGTCGGCGATCAAGGAATTGTTTGAGGAAACGAAAATCAAGGTGAAGCAAGTCGCCGTGTCGATTTCTGGCCATGCGGTCATCATTAAAAAGATCAGCTTGCCGCCGATGCCTGATGATGAGCTGGAGGGGCAGGTGAGACTTGCCGCGGAGCAGTACATCCCCTTCGATATTAATGAGGTGAACATCGACTTCAGTGTGTTGCACTCTTCCGATGCCGGGGGCGATACCCAGGGAGAGATGTCGATCATTCTCGTCGCGGCCAAGAAGGACAAGATTAATGAGCTGACCGAACTCGTCAAGGGGGCGGGGTTGCTGCCAATCGTCATGGATGTGGATGCCTTCGCGATCGAAAACATGCACGCGATCAATTATCCCGTCTCGCAAGAGGATACTACTGCGCTCGTCAACATTGGTGCCAGTGTCATGAATATCAATATTGTGCGAGGCGGCACCTCCCTATTCACGCGTGATATTCCCATCGGAGGGAATCGCTATACGGAAGCCATTCAGCGAGAGATGGGCATGTCCTACGAAGAGGCAGAGGAAACGAAAAAAGGTGAGCGTTCGGCAGGAAATAATCAGGCCGCGGTGACCACGGTCGTCGACAGTGTCAATGCCGAGGTTGCGTCGGAAATTGCGCGAACCATCGATTATTTCAAGTCAACCATGTCAGATGCGGACGTTCAGCATGTTCTTTTGTGCGGAGGGGGCGCTCAGGTCAAGGGCCTGCTCCCGCAACTGAAAGATCGAATGCAAGCTGTTATCGAGATCGCTAATCCGTTCGGTGAAATCGATACCTCAGGGAGCGATTTTGATCAGGATACGTTAGCTGAAATGGCACCACTGGCTGCCGTGGGGGTTGGATTGGCCCTTAGATCGGTAGGGGATCGATGATTCGCATTAATTTATTGCCAGGGCCCAAGGGGCATAAGGCGAAGCCACAGTATGACGTCAGAGCACAGGCGCTGTTGGGTGTGGGGATGTTGTTCATCACCCTGGCGGGATGCTGGTGGTACTCGGCGTCACTCGATGATGAGATAACCGTGCTGCAGACTGAAAAACTCGACAAGGAGAAGCAGGTCGTGCAGCTGAAGGAACAAGTAAAGCAGGTTTCGGATTTTGAAAGCCGAAAGAAAGTGTTGGAAGACAAGAATCGTATTATTGACGAATTGGAAAAGTCACGTGTTGGCCCTGTCAAGGTACTCGACCATGTCAGTCAGAGCCTGGAGCCGCTGAAGGTGTGGCTAGTGAAGGTCGCGGTCACCGGGAAAGAGATCGATCTTGAGGGTCGTGCGGCGACCAACGATGATGTGGTGGAATTCGTGAATAACCTGCGCCGTACCGACTATTTCACGAATATCAATCTTCAAGAAAGTCGAGCTGCAGTGGAGAGTCAACTCAATATCTATCAGTTTAAACTTGGTTTCCGTCTCAAAGGGTAAGAATCATGAAGCTGCCTGCTATTAATCTTGACCTGTTGCGGTCCATCCCATTGGTTCAGAAGGTGGGGCTTCTGCTGATGGTTCTTGCGGGGATTATCGTGGGCTTCTACTATTATGTGGCCGAGCCAAAGTCGACGGAGATTGTAGCGCTTCAAGGAGCGACCGGCACGCTCGACAACGAAATTCAAACGTTAACCATTAAAGTCAAGCATCTCGATGAACTCATCGCCGCCAGCAAACAACTAGAGATTGAGCTCGCAACAAAGAAAGAGCGCCTGCCGCCTGAAGAAGAGGCGGTGATGTTGCTCAAGCAGGTGTCAGACTTGGGGATTCGCCTTGGACTCGACATTAAGCTGTGGAAACCGAGTCCCAAGAGCGAGGATGCATCGAAACTCTTTGTGCGGATGCCGGTGAACGTAGAGGTCTCTGGTGGCTACCATACCGCAGCCTTGTTTTTCGATCGAATCAACGCGTTGCCTCGGATTGTGACTGTGTCCGGCCTCAAGATGGGAGCTCCAAAGTTTGAGAAGGGACGGGTTGTCACACAGACCGTGTTTGACCTTGTAGCCTATGCGGCACCAGAGGAAACCAAGCTGGTTGCGGTTGTTCCAGCGACTCCTCAGAAGAAATAGGGCACAGAGTCTCGTGCGAGGCCTGAGCGATGAATGCCATCTGTGAAAACTGGCGGTTAATCATGAAGACAACAAGAATGACTCTGCTTGGATGTGTGGGATGTGCCGGCCTGCTCGTCGTAGTTAGCCTGGGCCTTGCTGAGGCAGCTATGAGTTCTCATGTCCGACAAATTAGCCCAATGCGGCAGGATTCCTTGAAAGTGCCTTCTCTCAATGATGTGCCGAGGCACGCACCGTCTCCAACCGTAGCCGCCGTAGCTGGTGATGAGAGTGCGCAACCAGTTGCACCCAATTCAATGGTGGAGCCAGTGAGCGCACGTTCCTATGACCCTTCTGGGCGGCGCGATCCGTTCGTGCCAGTGTTGCAACAGTTGGGACTCGGGCCGATTGACCCCACGTTACCTCCGCTCCAGCGCGTTGGGCTCACTGAGATGAACCTGATCGCTGTGGTGTGGGGGGCCTACGGCAATACGGCTATGGTTCAGATGCCAGATGGGAATGGATATACGGTGCGTCGAGGAACGCGTATCGGTCCCAATAATGGCGTGGTGAGTGCCGTGACGGAGAAAGGCATTGTGGTGCAAGAAAGGTTTACAGATGTGTATGGGAGCAAACAGGAGCGGGAGTATGTCAAGCTCCTTCACCCGAAAGAGGGCGTAGAATGACACCTAAGCTGACGATGACAACTACAGCATTTGTTCGGATGCTCTCGGCGGTGGGAGCGCTCAGTGTCCCGATAGCCACACCATCGATGGGGGCATCAACCGAGGTGCCTGCTGTCGATGCAGGCATGCCCTCGAGCATCGAGGGAGGTCCGGCACAGACCCTGACCCGCGTCGATGTTCAGCGCGGCACGGACAACATCCGTGTGGTCATCTCGGGGGATGGCAGGCTGGCCCACGAGGTGACACGCCTTGACGAGCGGCGTCTCATGATCGACATTCCAGGCGTGGCGTCCGTCATAAGTAAGTCGGTCATATCCGTGGATCATAAGTTTTTGAAGCAAGTGCGTCTGGGTTATCATGCCGATAAAGTACGAGTGGTATTGGATCTTTCCGGCAAGGCTGCCTACTCGGTCGAACCGCAAGGCGCGAATCTTATTGTGACTCTTCGCGAAGGCACCGGTACGGATAGAGTCGCAGAGACAGATCCTTCCCGTGGTGAGGCGGTCGAAACCCTCGAGTCGGAGACTCCTGTAATGCCGCCGGTCCAGGCGACTGTCATCTCTCGGGCACCTCAGCGGGCAATGGCCGCGGTTCGCCGGTCTTCAACGAAATTTCATGTGCGACCTGTTCAGATGACATCCGCAGCAGATGGTGGTGAGATAAGCTTTCCAAAGGAAGATTTGGTTGTTGGAGAAACGCGTTATGTCGGCCGGCGCATTTCGCTGGATTTCCAGCAGGCCGACATCAGTAATGTGCTGCGGCTCATTGCCGAAGTGAGCGGGTTTAACATGGTCGTCGGTGAAGGAGTCAAGAGTAAGGTCACGATGAAGCTCGTGAGTGTACCCTGGGATCAGGCGCTCGATATGATTTTAAAGATGAATGGGTTAGGCAAGATCAGGCAGAGCAATATCCTGTGGATCGATTCGCTGGCGAACATTGCTAAACAGCAGAATGAAGAAGCGCAGGCGAAGGATGCCAAGACGAAAGCAGAAAGTCTGGTTGACCGGGTGTTCTATATTAGAAACCTGCAAGCGATGGAACTCATGACGTCTCTTCGGCAGTATTTGAGCCCGAGAGGGAAAATGCAAATGAGTCAGGGGTCCAATGCCTTAATCGTTCGGGATACGGAAACCCAGGTTGGGGTGATGAAGCAGCTGATTGAAGGACTCGATCTCGAAGTACCTCAAGTCCAAATCGAAGCTAGGATCGTGCAGGCTGATACGACCTATTCCCGTTCGCTGGGCGTTCAATGGGGCGTGGCGAATGTGAACAACCTCGCAGGTGGTGGGGTAGCGGCTTTTAGGACGGGTAATGTCGGAGGATTTGGAGCTCAATCATCTAATTTTCTAGTCAATCTTCCCGCCACTGTCGGTGGGTTGACGTCGACTCCTGGTGTCGGATTCACGATTGGGAAAGCAGATGGAACGTTGTTGGATATGCGGTTGTCGGCAGGTGAGTTGCTTGGTCTGAGTAAAGTCATTGCCGCGCCGAAAGTCACGACCCTGGACAAGCGGGAGGCCAAGATCTCACAGGGGGAGTCGATCCCGTTCCAGACGACCTCCCTCCAGGGGACTCAGACGACCTTTGTGGATGCGAACTTGGAATTGAATGTGACTCCTCAGATTACCTCGCGAGATCCCAAGGAAGTCGGTAAGCAGATCATGATGAAGGTTCGCGCAACCAGAAACGCCGTCGGTGCACGAAGCAATCCGGCTGGTCCCAGTATCGACCGCCGCGAAGCCACGACCCAGGTCAAAATCCGCGATGGCGAGACCATGGTGATCGGCGGGGTCTTTATCGATACGCAGAACAACAGCGTGGCCGGTATCCCCTATCTCTCTCGCGTGCCTGTGTTGGGATGGCTCTTCAAGCAGAAGACCGAGTCTGTAGCGAAACAAGAACTGCTCATCTTCTTGACGCCCACTATCGTGAATAGTATGTAGCGAACCGTCAGTCCCATTATAGTGTATAGATGGGTCGCTCACGGGTGGTACTTCATCTCAATCCTCCAAGACGTACGCTCCAGTCCTCTGCTTATATCTGACATGATCAATGCTGGCCCTGCTCGTCGCAAGAAAATGCGACGGGCGCTCGGGCGTATGCGCGTGCAAAACAATCGGCAATCCAACTGACAGCATGGCCTGAGAAGAGGCGAGAACCATTTGCACTGGCCAACGTGATGAGCAATACGTCTAACAGGCTGCGGAAAAACTATAGTGGCACGCGAGACGAGCGAGATGGGAAAAACAGAGGGGGGGGGACCCACTCTGTCCACGTCGCGCCTTTCTCGCATATCTCGCGCTTCACGCGCCATGGTCTGTGGCGCTGGCCGACTATTTTAGCATCCTGCTAACGAGGGTGCTCCTGAGGCCATAAAACGCGATCATTTGGCTTGGAGACGTATCTGAAAACCTTCTAGTTTCCGACCCGTTGTGGTACTATCCCCCCGATTGAAGCCCTCGCAATTTATCGTCACTGCAGGTGAAGTGTGTCGTCAATCCAGGCCTTCCTATCCAGGAAGAATCGGATGGGCGACTGGTATCTAGTGTCAGGAGAGATCGTCGTTGAGCATCGCCGGTGTGGCAGAACAGATGATACCGGTGACCTTGGGGGAACGAAGCTACGACATCGTCCTTCACCCCGGGTTGCTTGCGACAGTGGGTGCCAGGCTCAGCGCCTTTACGACTTCTCCGAAGATCGGGGTTGTGACAGATCGGCATGTGGCAAGCCGGTATCTTCAAGGGACTCTCCGCTCGCTGTGCAAGGCGGGATTCGACCCGACTCCGATCATCTTGCCACCGGGAGAGCGAACCAAGACACTCGGTACCATCGCCAAGATTCTCGACACCTTAGCCAAGCACAAGTTTGAACGTCAGTCCCTGTTGCTGGCTCTCGGTGGCGGAGTCATCGGTGATGTCACCGGCTTTGCCGCCGCGATCTATCAACGAGGAATTCCGTTTGTACAAGTGCCGACCACGCTTGTGGCGCAAGTAGATTCCAGCGTCGGGGGCAAGACCGGCGTGGACCATCGGCTGGGCAAGAATCTCATCGGGGCGTTTTACCAGCCGCGCGCGGTCTTGATCGACCCCCTCACGCTGCGTACCCTGCCCCGCCGCGAATGGGTTGCCGGTTTAGCCGAAGTGATCAAATATGGCATTATCGCTGACGAGGAATTCTTCGCCTTTCTGGAGCAGGAGATTCCTGCGCTGTTGAAACTCGAAGAAAAGCCGGTTATGCACGCGATTCGACGATCCTGCGAGATCAAAGCGCAGGTGGTTGCCGCGGACGAGCGGGAGTCGGATCGCCGACGCGTGCTCAATTACGGCCACACGATCGGACATGCCCTGGAGTCACTCGCGGGCTATCGTGGGTTGATCCATGGTGAAGCGGTGGGGATCGGATTGGTGCAAGAAGCGGATTTGGCCTGTCACATGGGCCTGTGCGGGCGAGACGTTGTCGAACGGATCAGAAGTCTGGTGCAGCGCATTGGGTTGTCCGAACAGCTCCCGCGGGTATCCTGTACCTCCCTCTGGGGCGCGATGCAACATGACAAGAAAGTGGTCGGGGGGCGCGTCATCGGGGTATGGCCAGTGCGGATTGGAGAGGTGGTCATTCGGCCACTCGAGCAGCCGGACTATGCAGCGTGGTTTGAGCGCAAGTACGGCCGTGGGGGCCGACCATCGAGAGGCCGCCAGCCAGGCAAGCATCCTGTGCGACGAAAGGCCCGTGCACGTAGGTAAATCTCTATGACGACCACACGCACACCATCCGTGGCATACCTCCAACAGGCGTTGCGGGAAAAAACACGCGAAGTCGATGTGCTCCATCGGATCTCCGCGTCGATCAGCAACCAACTTGATCTCGAAGCCATTCTCAAACATATCGTCGAAGTTGTCGTCGAAGTCACCAAGGCGGACGCCTGCCTCCTATACCTATTGTCGGATAGCCAAGACGAACTCATTCTTCGAGCCTCCAAGAACCCTCATCCGAAATTGATTGGCCGCATCACGATCGGTTTGGGAGAGGGTATCACCGGGTGGGTCGCTCAGGAACGAACGCGCGTCGTGATCTCGAGTAATGCGAACGACGATCCACGGTTTAAGTTTTTTCATAACCTTCCAGAAGATCGCCATCAAGCCTTTGTCTCCGTACCGATCATGGCCAAAAAAGAAGTGGTCGGCGTGATCAATGTCCAACATAAGCGCCCAAGGCGCTATCAGCCGGACGAGATTGCGTTACTCTCGACCATCGCCAGTCAAGTCGGTGGAGCGATCGAGAACGCGCGGCTCTACGATCAAATGCAACGCAAAGCCTTACAGGTTGAAATGTTGTCGCAGGTCTCAGAAACGGTGGCGTCCAATCGGTTGATCAAAGACGTAATCCAACTCCTGGTGACGATGACCGGGCAAATGATGAACTCTAAGATCTGCTCGATTATGTTATTGGACGAATCCAAGGGAGAACTGCGGGTCGAGGCGACGCAGAGCCTCAGCGATCAGTATCGCCGCAAGCCCAATTTGAAGGTTGGGCAGAGTATCAGTGGCCGCGCCGTGAAAGACCGTCGACCGATTATCGTGGCCGACGTCACCACCGATCGAGACTATATATATCGGGATATGGCCAAGCAGGAAGGGCTGTGCTCATTGCTCTCGGTACCGATGATGGTGCGGGAGAAGGCGATGGGCGTGATCAATAGTTACACGCCCGTTCCACACGTGTTTACCAGCGAAGAGGTCAAGTTGCTTCAGGCCATCGCCAATCAGGCTGCCATCGCCATCGAGCATACGGCCCTGGTCGAGAAGTCCTTTGAGATGCAGGAGGCGCTGGCGGTTCGGAAGCTCATGGAGCGGGCCAAGGGCTACCTGATGCGCTCGAAGAGGCTGACCGAAGAAGAGGCCTTTAAGCTCATTCAGCGGCAAAGTATGGATTTGCGGAAGTCGATGCGTGAGATAGCCGAGGCCGTACTCTTAGCTGGAGAACTCGACCAGAGGGTTGAAAAACAGCGGGGATAGGTTCGGTTAAGGAGTCGATCGAGGTGTCGGCTTCGTGGAAGACGAGGGAATGGAGCGGGTCCGCTCCGTTTCTTGCTCCACCAGTTTCTTCTTGATGTCCTGCAACTCCTTCCGTAGCTCGTCCAGATCAGTATCTCGTTGCGTGGGTTCCCCCTTTACAGGCGTCGATAGTTGAGCGGCAGTCGATTGTATGTCCGCTGCGGCAGGCATTGTCGCAAGCGCGTCGTAGTCGATCACCAGAGTGGCGTCGGTTGAGCGAGCGTTTCGGTAGCTATCGGGGCGCTTGGCGGATTCCGGGACGAAGTGCACCGAGCGGCTCGCCGATGTAGTCGTGTCGGCTCGCCCCTGCCGGTGGCGATACTCGGTCAAGGTCAGATACAGTGACCGTCCGTAGGCGTAGAGCGAACCCTTCGTCGATTCTGCTGGAGCCTCCCCCGGTTGCTGTTCTGACAAACAGACACCGGGGAAACGGACAGAAGATGAGCAGAAGACCGGCCCGACGGATTTCGGAGAGAGCGGCGTATCGACCTGGATGATGCTAAACCCAACCTGCTGGTCCGACGCGGCTCTGGTGAGCCCCTCGACCAGGAGCGGCGCCAGGTACTCAATGTCCTTGTCCCCAAACGCTCGAACGGTTTCCGACTTGCCGGCGACCAGGCTTCCCAAGAGCCCTCGACTATCCTTGAGAACTACACCGCGAAGGACCCGGGCCATCGTATCTGCCGATAACGTAATGGGGTGGGTGGCTTGAAAGGACCGATCGGGAATCCGTTCCACATACACCGCACCTCGTTCGGACTCATGGATCGTTAAGTCCTGCTCAGGTCCTGTCGCGCAGGCAGACGAAGCCAGGATCATTCCGGTTAGAAAGACAAGTGCAAGTCGTGGATGATGAGCCATGGTCAATTCGTCTCCTCTGTATCGGCCCGCAGTCTAGCATAGTTGGATGGGCGAGGATACCGGCGGTCTACGCCGGATTAGGCGCGCAAGGCCTGTTTGACGGGAGGGCAAGAGATCGGTATAAGTACCTCCTGGCTACTGGCTGAGCATGGGAAAACGACGTTTTTCGATCAGGCCAGAAGACAAGAGAAGGACTATGGTGTCCTACTGGGCTGAACAGGGCAAACCGGAAGGGCTCGTATCGAACATTCAGGAGGGGAACCGCAAGAGCGTCGTACAAGAAGCCAATCGGTGGGCGCCTGTCTTCTCGCAATCGTCTAGGTGTCTAGTGTCATGACATTGTGAATGTCCATGATGACGATGAATCGTCGATCCGATAAACTGGGCCGGAACCCTCATCCAGGAGGAGGGTTCCGCAACCTCTCAGGTGAACGCACGGACGGCCGTGCATCAACGCAAGCAGATTCGCCACAGCCCGTGCCTCTGATCTGGTGCAGATCCTGGCCTTCCAGTAGACCGTCTTCCCACCACTCAGTCGCCCGGCCGTCTCTCAGGAACTGGTCCGGTTGCAGTTGCCTAGGCTCCGGCTGTGGCGGCCGCGCCCGCTTCGTCCGCAGGGGCGCTTCCGAAGCTGTTCCCCAAGGTTCATCCATATCGATACCGTGGCCCTGCCGCGCTCCTGGGGGACCACGAAAGATGCATGACCATGGCTGAAGCCACGGCTCCCCGCCCGTATTCCTGGCTGCCGATCCTCATCAGCGCGATGACGGTCGTCATTCTGACCATCGGCGGACTCGCACTCCGCTACATCGAAACCCGCATGGTTGGCACAGCCGGAGAAACCCTGGCCCTCACAGCAGCAGAAGTCTCGGACAAACTGAACCGATTTCTCTCTGAACGGCATGGCGATGTGCTGATGATGGCAGAGACGTTCAGCGTGCAGCCACACAATCGGAAGTTTCAGTCGGCCTATGTCGCCCGGATGAAGACCGCGTACCCGGATTACTTGTGGATCGGCGCCACGAACGAACGCGGCCAGATCGTGGTCGCGACTGATCCTGCCACGGTGGGGCGGGACTACAGCGCCCAACCCTGGTTTCAAGTCGTGCGTAAGGGGCGAGCCGTCCATATAGGGGATGTGGAGCCCTTCGCCGTGATGGGCGGTCCTGACACCATCGCTGTGACAGCTCCCATCTCCGGACCGAACGGGGAATTTCTGGGGGTCGTGACGATGCGGGTGGGGATCACTGGGCTGGAACACGTCATGACGGGGACACTTCTGGCTTTCCGGCAGCGGGAGGGATTTTGGGGAGCGCTGGAATACCAGTTCCTGACTGAGAAGGGGGTGGCCTTCATTGATTCGGATCTCTCGCATAAGGGCTTGGTCAATCTCATACAACTTGGCCTCCCGTCGGCACTGTTAAGCCAACGGTCCCTGTCCAGTTACGTCGAGGAAGAGCACCTGCGTCGTCACGTGCCGGTCATCACCGGCTATGCCAAAACTCAAGCCCGTAGCGGGTTCGAGGGTCTACAGTGGACGGTGCTGATGCGCATGGATCGACGCGACGTGCTGGCGCCGATTCGCGAAGTCCTCTGGAAACTTGGCCTAATTGGAGTTGTCGTAGTGGGGCCCACGTTTGGACTCTTGCTGTGGACCATGAGACGCGTGCAGAGGGAACATCTGCGTGCGCAGCAGGAGAGTGCGCTCGCCAGGGACGCCGAGGCGTCCCTGCGCGAGAGCGAAGCACACACGCGGCGTATCGTCGAGATGGCGCTCGATGGCTTCATCGGGATGGATGCCGCGGGAGTCATCACCGACTGGAACGTCCAAGCCGAACAGATGTTCGGCTGGCCCCGGCAGGAGGCCATCGGGCGACTCCTCTCCGCCACCATCATCCCGGCACAACACCGGGAAGCCCATGAACGTGGCTTGCGCCACTTCCTCGCCACCGGCGAAGGACCGATCATGAACACGCGGATCGAGATCACGGCCTGTCACCAGGACGGGCACGAGTTTCCGGTGGAACTGGCGATCTCGCCGGCCTTGGGGCAGGGGGGGACCTATACGTTCAGCGCATTCGTGCGGGATATCTCGGCGCGGAAGCGGACGGAGCAGCAGAGCCGCACGCACGAAGAGGAACTGCAACGACTCAACGAGGCCTTGGATAAGCGTGTGCAGATCCGCACACAAGAGCTGGCCTCCGTCAACAAATCATTGGTAGCGGAAGTGGCTGAACGGATGCAGACCGAGGTGTCGCTCGAAAGCAGCAAGCAAGCACTGCAGAAGTTGGCGTTTGAGCTGTTGCGCGTGCAGGAGGAAGAGCGGCGTCGTATCTCGCGTGATTTGCACGACGACATCAATCAGCGGCTCGCGCTGCTTGCCATGGATATCGAAGCGGTAGAACGGCAGCTCAGGGTCACACCAGGTCACGTAGGCCGAGCCGTCCGCGCGATACAACACCGGGTTGTGGATTTGTCCGATGTAGTGCGTCGGTTGGCCTATCAGCTTCATCCCTCTATTCTCGATGACCTCGGCCTGCCGATCGCCCTGCAGCGGTTGGTGGACGACTTCACCACGCGAAGCCATATCCGAGGGAGCTTTGGACACAAGGATATCCCCGCAGTCGTCCCTCAGGAGATCGCGACCTGTATTTATCGCGTAGCCCAAGAAAGTCTCAACAACGTGGCGCGTCATGCGGAGGCGTCGCGAGTCGATGTGGAGCTGACTCGATCGCGCTCTGCTCTGACAGTCACGATTACAGATAATGGGGTGGGATTTGATGCTGAACTATCACGGTACGGATCACATGGACTGGGGTTGCTCGGGATGAAAGAGCGAGTCGCCTTGGTTCACGGGGAATTACAAGTTGTTTCTGCCGTGGGAAAGGGAACCAGGGTGCAGGTGGTGGTGCTCGTTCCTGAGGAGGTGGCATGAGCAGGCCCCGGGTTCTCCTGGCGGATGACCATACCCTGGTGTTGGACGGATTCCGGAAACTGTTGGAGGATCGCTGTGAGATCGTTGGCGTGGCGGAGGATGGCAGGACGCTGCTTCGAATGGCCCAGGAACTTCAGCCCGACATCATCACGCTTGATATCTCGATGCCGCAGCTCAATGGGGTGGATGCCGCCCGGAAGCTGAAGAAGACTCTGCCTCGCACCAAGCTGATCTTCGTGACGATGCACGCTGACCCGGCCTATGTGAATGAAGCGTTCAAGGCTGGTGCCTCCGGCTATCTACTCAAACGATCCGCCGGTTCAGAACTATTCCAAGCCATCCAATCAGCCATGGACGGACAGTGTTATGTCACCCCCTTGGTCGCGAAAGGGCTGGTGCAGTCGGTCCTCACCGGGGGGAAGCCTGTGGTACTGAAGGACAAGGCCTTGACTGAGCGCCAACGAGAAGTGTTGCAACTCGTTGCAGAAGGGATGACGGTCAAGGAGATTGCGTCGACCCTCAGTCTCTCACCAAAGACGGTCGAGTTTCATAAAACACAGCTCATGGCGCAACTCGATCTTCACACGACGGCGGAGCTAACCAAGTACGCTCTCGTCCACGGCCTCCTCGCATCGGATTAAGCGCGAGACTCGCGAGACGTGCGAGAAAAGCGGGACGGGCGAGATGGACGAAAAAATTCTGAGTTCTGGGTTCTGAGTTAGAGGCGGATGAAAAAAGGGGGACGATTCGAGGTCCGAAGTTCGAGGTTTTTGGAACTTGAACCCGGAACTGTGAACTTCTGATCGTGCCTGTCGCGCAGGTCTTGCTTGTCTCGCTCACGGTTCACGAACGACGCTTCACGCGCATGCGCGGTGGGTCCGCGATTGCAGCAGAAACGCCCATGAATAATCGGCGCTGGCTCGCCCAGGAGCCTGCCCGACATGGACCGTTCTACTACGGCGAACGATCCGCGGCCAGTTTCGTCGTTCTCGGCCCGCTCCCAAGAACCGTGAAACGTGAGGCGTGAACCGTGAAACGAGGGTCAGCCCCGTGGCTGACCCTCGCATCTGGCCGCACCTCCTTCGCCTCGTCGCGAACGGCAACGTCGGACAGGCTCTGAGCCAGAATCCGGTCGTGCGATCGATCGATATTGTGGTCGTAAGACTCTGTGATTGGCTCTTACATCATGATCCGCCTTCCGACGAAGAAGTGCACCAGACGCGAACGGGTCCAAGAGAAACCACAGCAGCAGTCGCCGGCATGGACAACTATCAGGCAACGACTTTCGTCGGCACAGCAGGAACGGGTATGAGTTTAGCCGCTATGGTCCAGAAATTTCCCGCCTACGAGCCGGCAAGAATCTAAAACTACAGACCACCGCTCGACACGATTCAAGAACTCGAACCAATGCTATTGAGCTGCAAGAAAGCTGACCGAGGCGGTTTGCCAGGTTGAGAAAAAGGCCGCGAAGAAGTCATAGCCGCCGGCGCGATCATCATCCGGACGGTGAGGGAGATGTTGGGACAGTCGAGTATGGTAGCCAGCGATCTGGGATTGCGCGAAGGCGTGCTAATCATAATGGCAACGTGGACACGATGGGTGCGAAGAGTAGGTAGCAACAAACCATGAGAAGGTATGATCGCAAGGCCTGACAGGCAACTGACAGAGAAACGCAGCAGCCCAGGCTGTATATGGCCAGAATCGTCGACATGGAGGCCGCTTCGGAAGTTAAACGAAGAAGGGGATTGACTCCTAGCCAAGATCGCCCAACGCAAAGCAGCGTTAGACATCGTACTCTAGATTGTATACAATCTGACCCATTTCATGATGAGTCAGATAGCGAATTTGGCAACTTGCCCATGGCGCGGCTCTAATAGCCGTTCAGCTTTGATGATTCCGACACGTCGATCGTGAGGAGTCTGACACAGAAGAAATATGAACGTGATTCAGGCGACCTGCAAACATGATTGATAAGGTTAACCGGATGGCCGGTAAACAATTCTCAAATCTCAGTGCGTCAATCGTGGCGACACTCAAAGAGCGGATCATTCATTGGCAATATCCGCCAGAACACCGACTGACCGAAGCAGAACTCTGCCAGAAATTCGGCGTCAGCCGTAGTCCGGTACGGGAGGCCCTCCGGACGCTGGCGACGGACGGCTTCGTCAAAAAGATGCCCAATCGTGGCTATGCGGTGAAGCAGTACAACCTGAGCGAGATTGAGGAGCTCTATGAAGTTCGCTTGGCCCTGGAGCTGTATGTCGTCGAATCCTTGGCGAAACGGGGCGCCTCGAAGAAGGATGACATCGATGCGCTCAAGCGTACGTGGACTTGTCTGCTGAACGGACCTTCTAAGAAGGATGAGGATCTCGCCCGGCTGGACACACTGTTTCACGAAACGCTCGCCCATACAGCAGGGAACAAGTCTCTATTACGGCATCTTCGCGCGATCAACGAGCGGTTGCTGCTTTTTCGCATGATAGATTTCGGCAAGGCGCACCGGGCCGAACGCACATGCCACCAACACCTGGAAATTCTCAAACGTATCGCAGCCAAGGATGTCGCGGGTGCACGCAAGGCCATGCAACAGAATATCGAAGAGGGCCGGAACAACGTACATGCAGCGATCAAGGATGCGCTGGCCAGAGCCTATTCAGTCTAGAAAATTCCACCCTCCGCCGTCAGCCTTGCGGCCTAGGGAACCTCTCGGCTGCATGCCGCTGTACCGCCCGCTGCTACCTGCTCAATTCCTTGGCAAACATGGCGCACTAGCGCCTGGCGGAGGGAGTGTGCCCCATGCGCCTTCATGCGCTCTCAGCCGGCGTTGAGGCGCCGACCAGGTGCTTCAGCGGGGTTATTCACAGTATTTTTCATCACGCGTGCAATGTCAGTCTTGAAAGCAAGGCCTTGCTCACCCTTGTGTCATCGGAGCAAGGCAACCTCTCCCAAGGGATCCGCTTGGGAACTCCTCCCAAATTCACGTTTCTGGATCAACTCCGGGTGGGGCAACCGGTCGCTTGCCGCGGGGGGATTCTCAGAATCAGCGGGTCCGAGCTCTCCGTTGATCTGCGAACCGCACGACTCTGGCACAGAGATCTCAAGGGATTGCGGGTCGATCTACGTCAGTGCGACACGGCTCAAGCGTGGGCGGTCGCCTGGCTGGAGCTGGAGAACCATCGACGAGGGAATGGAATAACCGCAATGATCGCGGCCCGGTCTGTGCCAAGACAGAATCCCGTGACATCGCCCGCGATAATGGCACTTGTCGAAAGGGCGGTTCACACCGTTTCTGCTCTGATAGAGATGACACGCACCTTGCAGGTTGACGGCGCCATCACCGCCATCAGACCTTTGATTGGACTGGGGCCCGGCTTGACGCCTTCGGGCGATGATTTCATCGTGGGGTATCTGGCTGGATTGTGGAGCACGGGGGGCAGTGAGTCCTCCCGGGGGAGG
>JAQBES010000026.1:0-2988 GCA_032123755.1 Nitrospirota bacterium | reverse complement strand
GATCCGACCCTCATCAATCAGCACATCGGCCACGCCATTAAACCGTCCCGGATCGATCACGTGCCCGCCCGTAATAAGAATTTGCTGATTTGACGATTGCTTCATATATTCGCTGCTTCCTTCAATGATTGAGAGCGTGTCACTATTCAGGGGTTCAGGCTGAAGGCCGGGAGTTCCGAACACTTCAGCCTGAACACCGTCAGCCTAGCTACCTGAATAATGACCATTCAATTGTTGCCTGACAAAAGATAGAGAATTCCCATCCGAACGGCCACGCCGTTCGCGACCTGATCCAGAATCACTGACGACAAACTGTCGGCCACCTCCGGGGCAATCTCGACCCCGCGATTGATCGGACCTGGATGCATCACAATCGCCCCAGGATCCGCCAACTTGACCCGCTCGGCCGTCAACCCGTAGAGCCGCGCATATTCGCGGATGGTCGGAAACAGCGCAATCCCCTGCCGCTCGAGCTGCAATCGCAACATCATGATGACCTGCGCGCCACGCAGCGCCTCGTCGAAATTGTAGTAGACGCGCACACCCAGTTTATCCACCCCACAAGGCATCATCGTCGGCGGCCCTACCACCCGAACTTCCGCCCCCAACTTCACAAGCGCGTGAATGTTCGAACGCGCCACACGGCTATGCGCGACATCTCCGACGATCGCGACCCGAAGGCCGTCGAACGACAATCCGCGCTCGCGAATCGTATACAAATCCAAGAGGCCTTGCGTCGGATGCTCATGCCACCCGTCTCCTGCATTGATCACGGAAGACTTCACCCCGCGGGCCAGGGTCTCGGCCGCCCCGGCCGAGGGGTGACGCAAGACGATAATATCCGCCTGCATCGCCTCGATATTACGCGCGGTATCGAGCAACGTTTCCCCCTTGACCATACTGCTCGACGACGGCGCGAAGTTGATCACATCAGCACTCAGCCGTTTCGCCGCCAACTCAAACGAGGTGCGTGTCCTGGTACTGGGCTCAAAGAACAGATTGACCACAGTGCGTCCCCGGAGTGCCGGAACCTTCTTGATTTCCCGACCTGTCACTTCCTTGAACGAATCGGCTGTATCCAGGATCAACCTGATCTCATCCACCGACAGAGGGGCCAGGCTCAAGAGGTCTTTGCGTTTGAGACTCATCGTTCCCTCCACCCTAGACCTTGGAGATCACTACCCGATCATCCTCGCCTTGTTCTTCCAGCAGCACTTGGATCTTCTCTTCCCGAGACGTGGGAATATTTTTCCCGATAAACGTTGCCTTGATCGGCAACTGACGATGGCCTCGGTCAACCAAGACGGCAAGTTGAATTTCTGCCGGTCGCCCCAGATCGATCAACCCATCCATCGCCGCGCGAATGGTTCGCCCCGTAAACAAAACGTCATCGACCAACACAATGATCTTGTCGGAAATATCAAACGGGACCGACGTCCTGCGGAGAATTGGTTGTTCCTTCCGCAAGGAGAGGTCGTCCCGATAGAGGGTAATGTCCAATTCGCCGATCGGCACCAACGCCGCTTCAATCTCTTGGATCCGCTTCACCAACCGATGGGCCAGATGCACCCCCCCGGTTCGAATCCCAACCAGCGCTAGCGCCTGCACACCCTTATTCCGTTCGAGAATTTCATGGGCAATGCGGGTGACCGCCCGTGCGATATCTCCCGCATCCATCACCAGCCGTTCGTGTGGCCGATCTACTCGTGTCGCCATCATCGCCTCGTTCTCATCGCACAACATCCATACGTCTCACGTTTCACATCTTCATAGCGGGTATAAAAAAACCTTCTCATCGCGATCCGACGAGAAGGTTGAGATGTGTCGACAGACACGAAGATGATTGAAGCCCATGGGTACTCCTTGCCCACCTCGCAGGATGAGCATTAAAGGTTCCCGTATCTTACTGAGGCCGGAGGAATCCTGTCAAGTTACAAGACGTACCTACTCAGGTATTCAGGCTGAAGGTTGTCGTGGTCGGAACTTCGAACCCCGAATGTCGAACTTCGGTTCGTGCCTTTCTCGCCTGTCTCGCGCTTCTCGCGACAGGCTCCTGCTAGGCGCCTGCCCGACATTGTCGTTCGTGACGAGGCGAAGGAGGAGCGGCCAGATGCGAGGCCGACCAGATGATTGACTTGTTAGGGTATCGTTTCAGTGAAGACGGGGTGACCGTGGCCAGAACCGCCGAAGCAGCCGCCACATCGAATACCTCTTTGTCGAAGGAATTATCCGAGAATCTGCGCGAGCACCTGCCGTAGAAGCGCTTGATCGGGAGGAGTGAGCTGTCCAAGCTTCTTGAGAATCAGCGCGGGGTCGATGGTCGTTAGCACCGGTTTGAGGACGGAAGGCTTCAACAAGCCGGCTCCTTGCCAGTTCTGAACCTCGACCTCGCCGACTGAGCCTGACGTTGGCCGCTGACTCGTAACCGCCATGATGATCAGATCTGGACGGTCGCGATGATAAGCAAGACTGCTTATGACGACTGCAGGTCGGCGCTTCGTCGTGGATTGATCGGTAAACGGAAACGGTACGAGGACGATATCCCCGAACTCATAGCCGGTCATAGTCGGCGTCGGCGGGGTTGTCCCAGACGTAGGTAAAAGCGGGTTCGGCTAGTCGGCTAGCCGCATGGGCAAGACAAAGCTCATCGGCCTGGCGTTGTGCGAGAAAGTCCACAAAATGCTCCACTTCCACCACGCGCTCTGGAGCAAGCTGGCGAAGTTTTTCAAGTAGCATTTGTTCGTGTACTTTCGTCATGCCTCACAACCTCTCTACAAACAAGGGTACCTCGCATGATCCGAAATAGCAACCCGATGTGTCACAGCTGTCAAGACGTCCCTACTCAGGTATTCAGGCTGACGGCTGTCGTGGTCGGAACTTCGAACTCAGAACCCAGAACTCAGAACTTCCTGTCCTTCCAGTCTCGCCCGTCTCGCTTAAGTGCGGACGATAGGGTGGAAGCCATCCGCCGTGAAGAGATCACTCGGG
>JAQBES010000025.1:0-9736 GCA_032123755.1 Nitrospirota bacterium | reverse complement strand
CTTTTTTGCCACCGCCACCGCAGGTGACCGACCGGAGGAGGGTTGAGGTGTCACCGGAGACGCCAGTGTGTTCGCTACTTCACTCGGCTCCAGCACCGTCACACCCTGTCTTGTCCTCAACTTGCTCCACAGTAACTGCGTGATGGTGGCCCCCGCGCTGGCCGGCACTATGACTGTTTGCCGGAGTGCCTGCTCGGTATTCGTCGGCACCGCTATTGCTATATCAGACCCGCGAGCCCCCGGCGGCACCAAGAAGGTCTGATCGACAACGTCCCTCACCTGCGGCGTCGCAAGCGTGGTGAACGGGACCAGCGCAATGGTGCGAATCTGGTAGTGCGGCAATTCCGCGGACGATTTCGTGGTCACTTTCGATCCGCTGCAGCCGACTACGGCTAGCACGAGAACCATCAGCGTGAGCGCGTGAGGCGTCAGGCGTATGGCAACGGTTCGCTGGTTTCGCATTGCAATCACCCCACCCCTCACATCTAACTCCTGACGGCTACGCATGCCAGGATCCAAAATTTTTAATTAACCGTAACCCGACGGTCTGACTTTTTTCGGGATGAAACTGACAGGCCACCACATTGTCCCGCCAGATACTCGACACAAACGTCGTCCCGTAATCTGTCGTGGTTGCCGCAACGGTCTTGTCAGAGGGGTCGACATAGAACGAATGCACAAAATACCAGTACGCCCCGTCGGCAATCCCTGCGAACAGAGGACAGTGCCGCTCTATCGTGACGTTATTCCAACCCATATGCGGCACCTTCAACCCCGAGTCTGCGGCAAATCGTCTGACCTTGCCGGGGATAATGCCGAGACCCTTGTGAGTCCCAAATTCCTCACTCTCTTCAAACAACAATTGGAGCCCCAAACAGATTCCCAGAAATGGTTTTCCCGTTTGAATCGCTGTGCGTATCTGTTCCGCCAACCCATACCGCTCGACGTTGGCCATGCAATCGCCAAAGGCACCAACACCAGGCAGCACCACATGGCTCGCATTCCCGATCACACGCGGCTCACGCGTGACCACCGCCTGATGCCCCACAGCCTCAAAGGCCTTGGAGACACTGCGGAGGTTGCCCATGCCGTAATCAATAATCGCGATCATGGTAGCCGTCCAAACCTCAAGAAGGTGTAACAATACCGCAACTGAAGCCGCCCTGCTACTCCTCAATTATATGATCCCCTACCCTGAATCTTCTTCCCCATTTGTGGGCCAGCCAACAATGTCTGGGTAAGGTTGCCGAGGAACTGTTCACGGGAAATTCATGCTGAAACAACTGTTGATAATCTTGGACTGAGCTCCACTGTACTCCCCCTCTCTTTTCATGGAGGTACAAGAAGAGTCTACGCGTTTACGCCCGTCGGGCTGGCTGGTGAAGACCGGCAAAATGTCGAACGGGAGAAGAACGACTTCTTGAGCCTTGAGGACATCAAAGTCGGAAGCGGTTCCATCGCCGTCTGGGATCGAAAAGTCGGTGACACGGCGAGATCCGCTATGCCGACGGTACACTCGTCTATCGAGGTGACGTTCTTGTCTATGTTGGATTCCTCGGAGGTAACGGCAGCCCGACGACCCCATCTAGAGACTGTGTCAATCCCCAAACAAGAATGGGCTGACCGCCCGATTGCGATCAGCCCATTCTTGTACGATCCGTTTCGATCAACCTCGCCTTACAACATTCCCTTTGTGGACAGGACCTTGCCCGCCAACCGCTCTTCCAACATCGTAGCTTGGTCCAAAGCTTTGGCCAATGCTTTGAAGATGGCTTCCATGATGTGGTGCGGATTGCGGCCATACATCAGATTCACGTGGAGATTGAGCCCGCCGTGCGTGACGAACGCCTGGAAGAAATCTTCGAAAAGACCTAAGTCAAAGGCTTTGATCTTCCGATCCGGCAAGGCCACGTTGTACACAAGGTAGGGTCTGCCGCTGAGATCGACGGTGACCTGCGCCAGTGTTTCGTCGAGCGGCGCCGAGGCGAACCCGAATCGCTTGATTCCTGCCTTTTCGCCCAAGGCTTGATGCAAGGCCTTGCCCATGACGATGCCGACATCCTCCACCGTGTGGTGTTCATCGATATCGATGTCGCCTTTGGCCTGGACGGTCAGGTCGAAGAAACCATGCTTGGACAGGAGCTCCAGCATATGATCGAAGAAACGAATCCCGGTGTCGATCTTCCCTTGCCCGCTGCCGTCCAGCGTCCATTCGACATGGATATCCGTCTCTTTGGTTGCGCGATGTATCGATGCCTGCCGTGCTGCCGATCCGTTTTTCTTCATGAAAACCTGCTCTGGGCTGACTTCGCGTGGGCGTCAAACCCTTCGATGTGGGCCAACCGAACGAGATGATCTTTCACCTTGCTCAATTCCTCGCGCGTATAGTGCACGATGTTGCTCACCTTGATGTAATCGTGGACGGAGAGTGCTGAAAAGAAACGCGCTGTCCCGCCGGTCGGCAGGACATGATTCGGGCCGGCGACGTAATCTGCAACTGATGGGGGGGTATACCGACCCAAGAAGAGTGCCCCCGCATGTCGAACTTTCTCTATATAATCAAACGGCTCATCGACCGATAACGTCAAATGTTCCGGGGCAATCTGGTTGGCCACATCGATGGCCTCGTCCATTGTGGTGACTACGAAAGCCACCGAATGTCGCGCAATGGACTTCGCCGCGATCTTTTCCCGTTGCAACCCCTTCAACTGGCTGCCGATGAGTTGCACCACGTCCTTCGCCAACTGGGCCGATGTGGTGACGAGATAGACCTGCGCATCTTCGTCATGCTCCGCTTCACAGAGAAGATCAGCCGCGACATGCGCCGGCTTGGTAGCGCCATCTGCGACGATGAGTAGTTCGCTCGGGCCTGCCACCATGTCGATCCCGACCGTGCCGTAGAGTAGCCGCTTGGCCGTCGCGACATAAATATTGCCGGGGCCCACGATTTTGTCGACACGTTGGATCGTCTTTGTCCCATAGGCCATCGCTCCGACGGCTTGTACGCCCCCGATGCGATAGATCTCCGTGACGCCGGCGATGTCGGCTGCGACCAACAAATAGGGATTGATCGGGCCTTTTTGTGGCGGCGTACACATCACCACACGGGAGACGCCCGCGACCTTGGCCGGAATCGCGCACATTAATACCGACGAGGGATAGACGGCCTTGCCGCCCGGCACATAGACGCCGACCGCATCGATCGGCGTGACCACCTGCCCCAAGGTCGCTTCGTTGTCCTGATACATCCAGGTTTTCATGCGCTGGCGTTCGTGGAACGACGTGATCCGCTGGGCTGCAAACCGGAGTGCGTCGCCCTCGGCTTTCCGGATGTGGAAGTAGGCCTCTTTGATTTCTTCGGGGGTGACGCGTAACGCCGTGTCTTTCATGGAGACGCGGTCGAACTGTTTCGTATAACGGAGAACGGCCTTATCGCCGCCCCGTTCCACGGCTTGCAAAATCGACTTGACCGTTTTCTCGACGGTAGCCCCTTGCACGCGGGCACGCGACGCCACTTTCTTGAGTGCGGGGAGAAAGGCTCGCTCGGTGGAGGCCACAATCTTCATTTGCGCGTCCGTCTGACCGTTCGACGTGCCCCGCGCGAGGACTTGCGCGGAACGGATGTTCGAGACCCGGTTGGCGTGCAGCTGACGGCCCGGAGCTGTTTGATCAGCTCTGTGACCACCGCATGCTTCAGCTTCAAACTCGCTCGATTGACGACCAGCCGGGCCGTGGATTGCGCGATGCAATCCACTTCGACGAGGTTATGCGCCTTCAGCGTGTTCCCCGTCTCAACCAGGTCAACGATCCGATCGGCCAGACCGACCAAAGGCGCCAACTCAATCGAACCGTACAACTTGACGATTTCGACCGGCACGCCGCGCTGATTGAAATACCGCTCGGTGATCTTCGGATATTTTGTCGCTACCCGAATTTTCGAGGACAGCCGGTCGCGTGAGGCCTGCCCCTTGAGCGCAGCGACGGCGATTCTACACGCTCCGAACCCTAAATCCAATGGCTCATATACGTCGCTGTCCTGCTCCATCAAGACGTCTTTTCCGACAATCCCGAGATCCGCCGCGCCATATTCGACATAGGTCGGCACATCGGTCGGCCGTACAATCAGGAAGGTCATGCCGATCTCCGGACAGGGGAACACCAGCCGGCGACTCTCGGTGGAGAGGCTACCCAGTGCATATCCCGCTCGGCGAAAGACGTCCAGCGTGAGATCCAGCATTTTCCCCTTCGACAAGGCAATCGTCAGCATGATGTCAACGAGTCTCGGCCGGAGCCGCCTCTCCTTTGTGACGGGCGATCGTCGCACCCAACCCACGCAGCTTCTCTTCCATCCGCTCATAGCCACGATCCAGATGGTAGACCCGGAGTATCTCCGTCGTGCCTTCCGCCGCTAGCCCAGCCAAGACCAATCCTGCGCTCGCACGAAGATCGGACGCCATCACCGGGGCCCCGGCCAACCTAGTCGGTCCAGTCACCACCGCCTGATTGCCCTCGACCTTAATCTCAGCACCCATCCGTCGCAACTCCTCGACGTGCATGAAACGACTCTCGAACACCGTTTCCGTAATCACACTCGTACCCTCAGCGGCCGTCATCAAGGCCACCATCTGCGCCTGCATGTCGGTAGGAAACCCGGGATACGGCAACGTCCGAATGTCGATCCCTTTAAGTCGCGCTGCCGCATTGAGGTAAATCCGTTCCTTCTCCGCCTGTATCTCAACACCGGCTTCCCGCAACTTCATCAGCAGTGCATCCAAGTGATTCGGACGGCATCGATTGAGCGTCACCGTTCCCCGTGTAATGGCCCCGGCCACAAGATACGTTCCTGTTTCGATGCGATCCGGAATGACGTCGTGATCACTCCCGTGCAACTCACGGACACCTTCGATCGTGATGACATCCGACCCGGCACCGGTGATGCGAGCCCCGCGTTTCACGAGAAAATTCGCAAGGTCCACGATTTCCGGTTCCTTCGCGGCATTTTCAATGACCGTAGTTCCCTGAGCGAGCGACGCGGCCATCATCAAATTTTCTGTTCCAGTGACGGTCGGCATGTCGCAGTAAATATGTGCGCCCGTCAGCCGCCTCGCCTTGGCGTGAATATACCCGTGTTCCATCGAAACTTCCGCACCCATTTTGGCAAGTCCGGCAAGATGGAGATTGACCGGTCGTGACCCAATCGCGCACCCACCGGGCATCGACACCGTGGCTTCTCCCCATCGCGCCAAAAGCGGCCCTAACACGAGCACAGAGGCCCTCATGGTCTTCACAAGATCGTACGGAGCCTGGGTCGAAGTGATCACCTCGGCGTTAATAACCGCACGATTCCCCTCATGATGAACCTTTGCGCCCAAGATGCCCAACAGCTTGCCCATGGTGACGACATCCACCACGCGAGGGACGTTGGTAAGCACGCACTCGCCGCCGCCAAGAATGGTCGAGGCTAAGATCGGCAACGTGGCATTCTTCGCCCCGCTGATCTCGACCTCTCCTCGAAGCGGCATCCCGCCGGTGATGACAACGCGATCCATTGTCCCTGCCCCTACGTTCCTACCCGCTCCACAATCACCACACGTTCAAGCCCTGCCGCATCGTAGACCAACCGGTGAAATCTGTACCCGGGTATCTGGTCGACAATCCGCCGCATCGCACGAGCCTGGCCGGCACCAATTTCCATGATCAGTGCTCCGCCTGGAGACAAATATCGACCAGATTCCTGTAATAACTGTTCGTGCAACTCCGTCCCCCGAGGCCCTGCCACCAGCGCACCTCTGGGTTCGAACAGCCGCACTTCTGGCTGAAGCATCGCCCAATCGGCCTCCGCAATATAGGGCGGGTTCGAGACGATGACATCAATGCGCCCTTCCAGCTCCTGCTTCGCCAAAGGTCCCAACAAGTCGCCTTCCAGCCATGTGATGCGCTCGCATACCGCATGGCGTGTGGCATTCTGTCTGGCGACGTCGAGTGAGGGGTTCGATAGGTCGGTCGCGATCACCCGCGCACGAGGTCTCAGCCGCGCAATTGCCACGGCAATGCACCCAGATCCCGTGCAGACATCAACGATGGTGGCCTGTCGCCCAACGGAAATCCGTTGCGCGACATACTCCACCAGCAACTCGGTCTCTGGCCTCGGGATGAGCACCGCCGGGTTCACAGCAAACCCCAACCCACAAAACTCCTGGGTCCCCAGAATATATTGCAAGGGCTCACGACTAACCCGCCGCTCGACCAGCCCTTTCACAGCCAACAGCTCGTCGTGAGACAGCAGTCGGTCTCGATCGGCGACAACATGGTGTGCGGGAAGACTGAGCACGTGCTCCACTATCCAGAACGCTTCCTGCCCCGCACTCTCGATGCCGGCCTGTTCCAACAGCCATTGCGCCTCGGCGATTATCTCACCGAGCGTTGCCTGGCCTGCTGACTGAGGGATCGGGGCAACCGTATCCATATTAAGCAGCTCCCACCTCTTGCTGACGCTGCGCCTTCAGAGCCTGGACCAGTTCGTCGAGGTCGCCTTCAAGCACCTGTTCCAACTTATGTAAGGTCACACCGACGCGATGATCTGTCACACGATTCTGCGGGAAGTTGTAGGTACGAATCTTCTCGCTTCGCTCGCCCGTGCCCACCTGAGCCTTGCGATTCTGTGCAATTTCCGCTTCATGCCTCTCCCGCTCCGCCTCGACGATTCTGGCCCGCAGGGTCCGCATCGCCTTGTTGCGATTTTTCAGCTGCGACCGTTCGTCCTGGCAACTCACCACCACACCGGTCGGAACATGGGTGATCCGGACCGCCGATTTTGTCGTATTGACACTCTGGCCTCCGGCACCGGATGAACAAAAGGTGTCGATCCTGAGATCCATGGGATCGATCTGAACATCCACCTCGTCCACCTCGGGCATGACCGCGACGGTGACGGTCGAGGTATGGATCCGACCACTAGCCTCGGTAACGGGGACCCGTTGTACACGATGGACCCCTGCCTCGAACTTGAAATGGCTGTAGGCACCCTTGCCTTCTATAAGCGCGACGACCCCCTTGTAGCCCCCGCCCCCGGTTTCTGTGGCTTCGACCACATCGACCTTAAAACCTTTGACCTCTGCGTACTTGCTATACATCCGGAATAACGCGCCGGCAAAGAGCGCCGCCTCATCACCACCGGTCCCGGCGCGGACTTCGAGGAGCAGGCTCTTCTCGTCTCGCGGATCTTTGGGAATTAGCAACTCTTGAGCCTGCTGTTCGAGCTCGCGCTTCTGGCGTTCGAGCGTAGCACTCTCCTCCGTCGCCATCTTATGCAACTCGATCCCGGCCCTGGGGTCTGCAAGAAATTGAGCCGCTTCTTCCAACTGCCTTGCGTTGGCTCGATAGATTTCAAGAAGCTTGGCTGCCGGTTCGATATCCGTCCGCTCCTTGTTTACTTTGTGTAGTTGCGAAGGCTGGCTCATCATAGACGGGTCCATGAGCTGATTCGTCAACTCATCATAGCGGGTTGCCAGCGCTTCCCATTTCTTCAGTAAGGCTGCTTCCATAGCCCCGTTTCCCTCAGATCCCCACTTCAGCCCTTCGCGCACAAACACAAAGGGACCCTGCCCCTCAGCGAAGCAGGGTCCCTCGTATGGCCTCTTCTTAAGCTACTTTTCTTTCTTCGCGTACTTCTTCTTGAACCGTTCAACGCGCCCTTCGGTATCAATGATTTTCTGCGTCCCCGTAAAAAACGGATGGCAGTTTGAACAAATATCGACATTGATATCGCCGCCCGTCGATCGGGTCTTATATTTGTTGCCGCAGGCGCAATGCACCCCGACTTCCCGATACACGGGATGAATACCCTTCTTCATAATTCCCACTCCCCTGACATCACAATCATCGGCCTTCGCCTATTCGAAGGCCCACCACTGTACCCCGTCTCAGCGACCAGATACAAGTTGGATGTTATCGATTCATCGACTGCAAAAATTCCTGATTGGTTTTGGTGCCATGCAGCTTGTCCATCAAAAACTCCATGGCTTCCATCGTTCCAAGCGGACTCAACACCTTGCGCAGAATCCACATCTTGTTGAGACGATCCTTGTCCACCAACAATTCTTCTTTTCTCGTCCCAGACTGACTGATATCGATAGCCGGGAAAAGCCGCTTGTCGGCCAGACGGCGATCGAGATGGACTTCCATGTTGCCAGTCCCTTTGAACTCTTCAAAAATAACATCATCCATCCGGCTACCGGTGTCAACTAGAGCAGTCGCCATGATCGTGAGACTGCCGCCATTTTCAATGTTGCGGGCTGCCCCAAAGAACCGTTTCGGCCGCTGGAGCGCGTTCGAGTCCAATCCCCCAGACAACACCTTGCCGCTTGGCGGCGCAATGGTATTGTAGGCACGCGCCAGGCGAGTGATGCTGTCCAGCAGTACGACGACATCTTTCTTATGTTCGACCAGTCGCTTTGCCTTTTCGAGCACCATTTCAGCCACCTGAGCATGACGCTGGGCCGGCTCATCGAAGGTGGAGCTGATGACTTCGGCCTTCACCTGCCGTTGCCAGTCAGTGACTTCTTCCGGCCGCTCGTCGATGAGCAGCACGATCAAAGTCACTTCCTTATGGTTTTTAAGAATGGCCCGAGCGATGGCCTGCAACAACATCGTTTTACCGGTTCGAGGAGCCGCAACGATCAACCCGCGCTGGCCTTTGCCGATCGGGGTGGTGAGATCCATCACGCGGGTACAATATTCTTCACGGTCAAACTCGAGGACCAGACGCTCTTCCGGATAGAGAGGCGTCAAGTTATCGAAGAGAATCTTGTCGCGAGATATCTCGGGATCTTCGTAATTGACCTTCTCGACCTTGAGCAACGCGAAATACCGCTCACTCTCCTTCGGCGGTCGGATCTGCCCGGACACAATATCGCCGGTACGCAGATTGAAACGCCGGATTTGAGAGGGTGAGATGTAGATGTCGTCGGGACCGGGGAGATAGTTCGAATCGGGTGCGCGCAGAAATCCGAACCCATCAGGGAGCGTTTCGAGCACGCCTTCGCCGAAAACCACGCCGTTGTTTGCAGTCTGCGCCTGCAGGATCGCAAAGATCAATTCCTGCTTCCGCAGATTGGGAGCACCATCGATCTTCAGATCGCGCGCAACCTCATTGAGATCGGCGATGGACTTCTGCTTCAGCTCAGCCAGATGCATAACCTCCCCCTTCGTTTGTGTCATGAGTATCCTCTCAAGCCCTCCGCTGCATCGTTATCAGCAGCGATCGCACATGGTGAACCATGGGAAATTGTCGACTGACTGAACGGTATAGTAAATGGTAACGCGTTGATGATTGTGTCGTGTATATCAGATAAAAGAGGGTGATCCGTGAGGGACTTACCTGTTTTCGCTCGTGGCTATAGGGTACGACTCTGTCTCATGGTTGAGGATATTGTTGAAGGCGGGAACTCATGCCTAGCTGACTCGCCTCTGTTACCTGAGCAGATTGTGGCTTGTGTCGAGATACGCCCCGGAAGTCTTGTGTGTGTGGAGATAACTTTGAGTCGAACTGAGATAGTGAGTGAATATTAACGCGAGCGCGGCTCCTTGTCAACAGGATGTAGATAGCACATCATCTGTCCGCTTTTTGTAGCACGTGATCTGTCCGGTTTAGGGTGCGCCCTCAAGGAGGGCCACTATGACACGGGCGAGGATCCTACAGGAGGTGAGACAGATGCGGTTTGAAGAACTGTATGCT
>JAQBES010000024.1:0-13845 GCA_032123755.1 Nitrospirota bacterium | reverse complement strand
AGACGGCATGCCGATCACGGAATATCTCCCGGAAGGCCACGAAGGACGGGAGGTCTATGGCGTCATCACAGACCCGACTCCCGACAAAGGCCGATCGCTGAAACACAAAGCAGTACAGTCTTCTCTTCTTCCATCCGACACAGATTCAAAGTAGGCACACCCGCACCACCTCAACAATCTACTACGTCTACAGTCCTCATTCACGCTCTCAGCAGATAGCCTGGTCAATCTCCACTGCGCGCCACATTCTCACCCGCCCGCCCGAGCGATCCAAGCCACGCTCTTCACCCAAGCAAGGGCCTTCTGGCTCCCTTCATCTCACTTTAGGAGAGTGGCCAAGGCTGCCCTTCACTGCGCGCATCGAACTATATACATGCTCCTTCCAAGCTTGCTCGCTTCTCTCTAGGGATGGGGGCTGATTGATCTTCCACAGCGCGCGTCCAACGAGGGCCTTCTCAGGCCGCGCGTTGCGCGAGCACAGAAGATCATCAGGCTCCATCCCCTCCTCTGTTCCGCGAGCAAGAAGGGTACCTGGCCGCCCCCCTCCATCCTCATTGCCAGCCACTCACCTCATACCCCTTCTCAATCAAACAGCGCACCACCGCATCGGCGTACGGAGGATCCGGTTCAAGCGGTCTGTAGGCACCACCAACTGAACCAATGATGACTCCAAGCGCGCCTCCAACTGCTGCCCCAATCGTCACGCCCGGTACTCCACCGATGAGCCCACTCGATGCCCCTACTGCAGCGCCACTAATCAGACCCAGCGCAGCTCCAGCGGCTACGTTGCCACTTCGGTTGCCGGTGCCCGGCTTCAACCCCGCCGCTTCCGCCTTACTTTGGCAAGCTGCCACCTCCAACTTCGATGCCTCGCGCCCCTGCAACTGGAGATGAGCATTCGACCGCAACAACGGCGCCGGCCCCGCACAAGCCACAAGAGATAGAATTACGCCAGAAACGACGATGCCCTGAAACTTTCTCAATCCCTCGCCCTCCTCATTTTTGCCGGCATGGTACTCGCTTCAATGCGAGATGGTGGCGTCTGGCTCCACCGCGCGCCCCATTCTCCCCACCCACTCCTCCCCCAACTCGTGACGGGGTGACGGGATGGGCGGATCAGCTTCTACTGCGCGCATAACTTTCCCAACCCACTTCTCCCCCAATTCGTGGCGGGATGGAAGGGGGAGACCTCAAGTGCGCGCGTCGAACGAGCACCTTCCTGAGCGTGCGCGTTCCGCGAGCACAGAGGTCCCCCCTCCGTCCCAGCCGTCCTTCACTGCCAGCCCGTCACCTCATACCCCTTCTCTTGCAGACATCGATTCACGAAGTTCGTGTAGGCTTGATTCGGTTGCGACGATCCTGACGCACTAAACAGCCCCATGAGTAATCCCCACACTGCGCCGCTCGCAGCCCCAATCATGGAACCGGCGCCTGCTGCGCCTGAGATGGCCCCGCCGACCGCGCCGCTCGCGGCGCCGACTCCGGCCCCTACCGCGGTGCCGGTTGCCACACGCTCGGCCTTTCCACTGCCCTCCTCCGCCCCGGATGTTTCCGCTAATTGCCGACAGACCTCAATATCCTGCTCCGCGAGATCTTTCCCCACAGACTGTAGATGCGAATTGGGATACAGAACGGGCTGCGCAGTCGAACAGGCGCTGAGCAACAGTAATCCCCCGATAATGGACAGAAGTCTGCGCGTCATTCCTTCATCGATCCTTTCAGCTGTCCAAGGTTCAAACGAGCCATCACCAGCTGCGCGGTGGCCCCTTTCACGAAGACACGTTTGTGCCGTCCACTCGCACCGGATTGGATCTGCACCGAGGACACAGGAGTCGATAATTGGCGGGCTAAGAACCGGATCAGTTCGTCGTTGGCTGCGCCATCGACTGGAGGAGCGGCCACTCTGATCTTAATCGCGTCGCCATAAAGACCCACACACTCTGTGGTGGAGGCTGTAGGTTGGATATGAACGGTGAGGACCGCTCCGGCTTTGGTGTCCTGCACGATCAACGAATTCATCCGTGACGGGGGTCCACAGCGAGAGAATCAGAAGATGGCCTTCATCAATTCCAGAATGCTGCGCTGCATATCGGGGTCGTCGGTGATCGGACGGGCGATCGCGACATCGCAGGCTCGATCGGTCGCCACGCCTTGCCGAATGAGTGTCCCGGCATAGATCAGCAATCTGGTGCTGACCCCTTCTTCTAAGCCATGATTCTTGAGGTTCCGCACTTTCCCACCCAGTTTCACCAAGTTGGCCGCAAGGTCACGGCTGACCCCCGCTTCCCGCTCGACCACGGTGGTTTCGACGTCAGGCGCCGGATAGTCGAACTCGATCGCCATGAAGCGCTGCTTCGTGCTTTGCTTCAAATCCTTGAGCACGCTCTGGTACCCGGGGTTATAGGAAATCACCAGAAGGAAGTCGTCGGCCGCTTCGAGAATCTGGCCTTTCTTTTCGATCGGCAGGAAGCGGCGATCGTCGCTTAGGGGATGGATGATGACCGTCGTGTCCTTTCTCGCCTCGACGATTTCGTCCAAATAGACGATCGCGCCATGCTTCACGCCAAGTGTCAGCGGCCCATCGACCCAGACCGTCTCTTGGCCCTTGAGCAGATACCGCCCCACTAAATCGGAGGCGGTGAGATCCTCGTGGCAGGCCACCGTGATCAAGGGTCGACCAAGCCGGTAGGCCATATGCTGGACGAATCGGGTCTTGCCGCACCCGGTTGGTCCCTTGAGCATGACCGGCATCTTGCTGTTCGCCGCGACCGTGAACAAACCGATCTCACCATGGACCTCTGCGTAGAATGGCTCTCGCTCGATCCGATACTGTCCGATGTCGACTTCGCGGCCCTGCTGCATCGCTGTGTCTTTCTGGTTGTCTCGTCTATGGAGTTTATCTGGTTCGGTGCAAGCACGATAAACGGAACCGAGGTTGAAGATCAAGCTATGCAGTGGGAATAACCGGGTGCGGTCAAAAGAGAAACGTTCCTGCAGGATGCTCAAAAAGGCTGTCCAGCAAGGCCGCAGCCGACGAAAGCACCGGAGGCGTAGCCTCGGGCTACGTTGAGGATGCTTTCGAGGCGAGAACGACGCTGGCGGACTTTTTCAGCATCCTGTTAGGCGGCTTTCACACTGTCCAGCACTTCGCGCACTTTTTGCGCCAGCACGTGGGGTGAGAAGGGCTTCGGCAGGAAGCCGGTCTGGCTGCTCACGCCGCCTTGGTCAAACACCGGATGGTCCGGATACCCCGACATGTAGAGCACTTTGGTCCCTGATCGAATGGTCAGGATCTTCTCCGCGACTTCAGGCCCGCTCATCTGTGGCATCACGACGTCCGTCAACAACAGATGGATGGGCCCCACGTATTTTGCGCTGGTGAGGAGGGCTTCGATGCCATGGCGCGCCTCCAGCACCGTATAGCCATGGAGCCGCAACGTCTCCTGCACGAGACCGCGGACGCTCGGCTCGTCCTCAACCAAGAGGATCGTTTCATGGCCCCGTGCCGGATCGATCGCTTCGACCGCCCCCGTCGACCCCGATACCTCGTGTTTGACCCGTGGGAAATAGATCCGGAAAGTCGTGCCCCGACCAGGAGCACTCTCTACGAAGATGCTTCCCCCGCTCTGCTTGACGATGCCATAGACGGTCGAGAGTCCCAATCCCGTCCCTTTCCCTTTCTCCTTTGTCGTGAAGAACGGCTCGAACAGATGGGACTTGGTCTCAGCATCCATCCCATGGCCGTTATCACGAACCGCCAGCAACACGTACGATCCCGGTGCCACCCCTACGGCGTCCAGGCGCACCTCTTCCCCAATCGTCACATTCCTGGTTTCGATCGTCAGGCGTCCGCCCTTAGGCATCGCATCACGCGCATTGACCACCAGGTTCATGATGACCTGCTCGATCTGTCCCGGATCTGCCTTGATGGCGCCGGTCGAAGAATCGAGTTCGGCACTGAGTTCGATGCTATCTTCACCGATGAGACGCCGCAACATGCCGTCCATATTGGCAACGAGAGCATTGAGATCGAGGACTTTTGCCGCGATGAACTGCCGTCGACTGAACGCCAGCAATTGACGGGTCAGCCCGGAAGCCCGGTCCGCCGCTTTTTTGATCTCCTCAATATTGCTCCGCATGTCATCGGTGGGCCCCAGGCGACCAAGGAGCAACTCGCTGTACCCTCGAATCACGGTCAGGAGATTATTGAAATCGTGCGCCATGCCACCGGCCAATCGCCCCACCGCCTCCATCTTCTGCGCCTGCCGCAATTGCGCCTCGGTTTCCAGTAACACCCCTTCCGTTCGAGCCCGCTCGCCAAATTGGCCGATCTTGAGACCGATGTCTTCCACCATCCTCAACAACTCGTCATCGGGCTGCCTTACCGAACGGCTGAAGAATTCGATGACGCCCTCGACCTCACTCCCTACTAGAATAGGCAATCCAAACGCCCCATGAAACCCAACTTGTCGAGCCTGCTCTCCACGAGGGAAATTGACCTCCAGCGTGACGTCCGTTACCCAGGCCGCCTGGCCACTGGCCCAAATACGTCCGGGCAAACCCTCTCCGCGCGTAAACACACGCTGCCAAGTGTCCAGGGTAAACGAATCGGCCTGCACGGATGGCACCTTCCACTGATCAAGACAGCGCAGCACCCCGGTCGCTTTATCCACCCGCCAGAACACGCCCAGATCCCATTCCAGGCTCTCTCCGATTGCCTGGATGATTTTCGGAACACCCTCTTCCAGGGTCGTCGCCTCGGAGAGGACTCGCGTCACCGCATACTGAGAGGCGAGATGCCGTTCAGCCCGACGGCGGTCGGTGATGTCCCTAATAAAGGCGCTGAAGATGTACGCATCCCCGATTTTTGCCGGGGCCACCGCAAGCTCAACGGGAAGCTCCCGCCCGTCCCTGTGTTGGGCGACAATTTCAATCCGGCGGTTCAAGATCGCTCCAGCACCTATTCGAAGAAATTCACGAATGCCCTGTTCGTGCGCCTGACGATCCTGTTCAGACATGATGGTCTGGGAAAAGACCCGGCCCAGCGCTTCCTCGCGGGACCACCCTAAAATCGCCGTGGCCTGTGCATTCCAATCGGTCACAATCCCGGTCGAATCGATGGTGATCACCCCGTCAAGCGCGGTATCGACGATGGCCCGATTTCGTTCCTGACTCTGGAGCAGGGCCGCTTCAGCGGCTTTCGCCCAGGCACTTTCCTGTTGTGCCTGTCGATGTTCTGCGCGCAAACGTGCCGTGGCCCAGAACAACAACCCCAGCATGGGAATCCAGACCACCCCGCCTGCGATCCCGACTTTCCACAAGAAGGCATGAATAGGCGCCAGGATATCCTGCCGATCCATTCGCACCAGGACCGACCAGCCCAGCCCGGTAAATTCTCCAACGCCGCTGGTCTGCGCGTAGCCAGTCACCACCTGGACATGCCGGCGCAAATGCTCTTCCTCGATAAAACCCGGCACACCGGCCTCGCTCAGCAGCACCGAAGGGAGTCCGAGCTCTTTGAGATTGATGACCCCCTTGTGTGGCAGATCCGAATCGACAAACACCCTGCCCTGCTTCGTCAACATTTGGTACTCCACTCGCCCGCCCGCTCCTGGTCGAGCTTCAAGTGAACGAATGGTCCTGGATGTGACTTGCTCCAAAAATGAAACCCCCACCTGCGAAGTCACGACGCCCAGGAACGTGCCTTGCGAGTCGAGAATCGGGGCGGTAAACGCAACGGTGTCGTCCCCATTGTCCACCTCATGCACCGCCTCATGCGCCTCCACATCGGCAACGTGGAGTCGTCGCGTCGCACGCGCGTCTGTAAACCATGGGGCATGACTATAGTTATGCCCTACCAGCGAGGGCTCCGTCGCCGCCACGACCGTACCCTGACTGTCCGTGACCGCTAACCATAGATAGGTCGGGGAATACTCCGTCTTCATCCACTTCAGATACTCGGAGAGATATCTCGGATCGGAGGCTCGCAAAGAAAAGGCTCGGGCCATCATGCGGGCATCGCCTTGGCGTTCGAACAGCATCTGGTCGAGTTTCTCGGCAATTTCCCCCGCGGCCAGTGTGAGTTGTCCTCCCGTCGCCTCCACAAAACGATATTCGACGAACCGAATCAGCCCGATACCGGCTAGGACCGCGAGTAGGGTCATGGCGATAAGGAGAAGGGGCAACCACTGATAGCGGCGAAGATTGAGGAATGATACGGCGATTGAGGTCTTCATGATTCACGCGCCGGGGAGGCAACGAAGTTGGAAATCAGCATGGCAGGATGATAGGCTTGTTTCGATGCGCACAATCCGGGAAGACCTGCATCATCCATCGTATTAATGTATTCGGCCCCCTCCGCCACGGCTGTCCGACAGGTCTCCCGAAATAGATACTGCGCCAGGCCTGAAAGAGTCCGATCCGTTACTTCTAAGAGGACGCAGAATGTCGCACTCGTCAACCAATAGCCGAAGGTATAGGCGCATATCCGACCGTGAGTCCTCACGACCCTCCCCGTGACTCGAAGGACCGACGCTTGCGACCAGATGACTTCGTGCGCAGGCGCCGCATCAGCCAACAGCATCGCACCGAACGCCTCAAGCCCTTCCGCTTGCTTCTGTCGCGACCAGTCTCTTAGGAGGGCACGACAGTCCTGACTGTCACCCGCCTGATAGGGAGCTACCTCAAAAGACTGCTCTCGTTCGAATCGATTGCACAATGCGCGTTGAGACTTATACCGGTCGCCCGCCAAGGCCGCGAGGTCCATCGCGCGATACAGATAGTCCGGTTCCTTGGGCGTCAGACGATAACCCAGCCGCTCCAACTCTGGCACCAACTGAACTGGCACGTTCTCAACTCGGCTGACTGGCGAGTCACCGTTCCAACGCCGCAACAGCCCCATCGCGTCAGACATGGGCGCGTCGATCGAGCCGACCCCGATCGGAGGCAGAGGCATGAACCAGCCGTCTGGCGATTGCGCAAAGAGGCAAAAGGTTCCCCGAAGTTCCATCCACCAATAGGCCAGTAGTCCATTCCACATGTAGTGATAGACCGGCGAATAGGCTGCAAGCGACTGTGCGCGGGACCACCCCGACCGATCCAACGCCATCGTCATGCGCGGAATATCGTCCAGCGTGAGTCGATGCAGCGGCGCAGGCCCCCACTGACCAGCCACGGCTTCTGTGAGGCGCGGAAGGGGGACAAGCACGACCACGTCCTTTTGAAACCGCCCGATGAGACGAGGATGCGCAACAACTTGGTCATGGATACCCGGTTGATCAAGCAAGGCCATCACCCGGTCGGCATGACGCTGGATCTCCTCCGGAATCTCCTCTCGCATGAACGGGCATTTCGTATCCCACCCCAACAATATCTGGTCGTGCGACTCATCCCACATCAGCGCCAGTGGATACAGCTGACAATCGAACGGACGTTGCTCGTAGATGCGGCAGGTTGAGGTCGCTGCGTTGAATGCCGGACAGAGATAACCGTCTCCATGGAGCTCGGGAACCAGGATCACCTGCGACCCTCGCCGATTGGGAAAATCCGTTCCCTCAACCCCCCCAGCCAGGGCCCTGGTGATTTCGTTCTCGGTAAAATACGGACGGAGGGCGCTATCGGGGTCCGGGAACCGACAACAGACATCGCACTGGAGACAGATACGGCTCGGCACGAGTTGTGGCAGCGCAATCGGTGGTGTCACGGAAGCGCCCACCAGATTATCGGTGTATAAGGACATTGAAGGGTTCCGATCGATGTGCAACTCATCCTAGCACCATTCTGCTGGAGTGCCCAAAGGGATGTCACTTTTTTCACCGGTTCCCCTCTCAGCTTAGCCCGCATTATTTCCCATCCATGCGTCCGTTCTATCAGAACCCGTGGTCGCCTCCGATGAGGAGTCTCCGTCGCGAAGAGGGCGGGGAAATACTACTCAGGCATGGCGAGTCCTGCCGCCTCTTCCTCACCATTCCCATCGCCCCTTGTACGGCCCTAAAGCCCGTGTTACAGTTCTGTGGCCTCGCATGAAGGGCTCTCATTGACACGGATACTGCCTCTGTCTGACTTGGCTACCTCCAACCTCCTTCACCGCTGCGCGATCATCCGTGACCAGCTGAGCAAAGCTGGGCTCTTTCCAGCTTTGCCCGGTCAGGCCTCGGTTCCTGGAATGGTCACCGCCACGACCACCTGGCGAATTGCCACCACCCCGTTCTCTCTCACGAAAGACCAGCTAGATTTTTTTCACCAGCTCGGACCACAGCTCTTATCCTTTTATCGAGCCCTGAACCGTCTCTATACCGAGAGCGTACGTGGCCTCCAACCAGCCTG
This sequence comes from Nitrospirota bacterium, assembly GCA_032123755.1. GTDB lineage: Bacteria > Nitrospirota > Nitrospiria > Nitrospirales > Nitrospiraceae > Palsa-1315. The sequence continues at coordinate 5,520 of JAQBES010000024.1, read as the reverse complement.
GGTGGCGGGATACCTGGATCAAGGAAAACCGGAAGGTCTGCTCACGTACAGCCGGATGAAACGGTTTCGTGACCAGCTTCCTGCGGTTATCCGACCGGACATCATCCCCACCCAGAACGGCATGGTGATCACAGAGCTCGACTCAGTTCCCGGAGGGATCGGATTAACCGGAGCGTTGACTGAGATATACAGTCAATGGTCATTGGTCAATGGTCATGAAAGCGAAAACAACGCTGCCTCTCAACATCCTTACCCTTTACCCCTTACCCCTCACCCCTTGGAGATCGTGGGAGGCCCCGAAGGGATGGTTCGGGGATTTGCGACCATGGTGAAAGCCCAGCTCGCCCAGCATACGGGATGCGTCGCAATTCTGATGTCGGAAGAGGCTAAAGACTATCGGCCTGAAATGACGTGGCTCGCGACCAGGCTCCAAGCAATCGGTCTCGACGCCTACTGCGTGGAGCCTCGCCACATTCGGTTCACCGAAGAAGGCCTCCGGATCACCAGCGAGGGCATGGACCAGCCGATCGCCTTGATTTATCGCTTCTACGAGTTATTCGATCTCCTGAACATTCCTAAATCTGAACTCGTCCAATATGCGATCAAAAAGGACCGAGTCGCCGTCACACCTCCCTACAAGCCGGCGCTGGAAGAAAAGCTCGCCTTTGCCCTCCTCCATCACCCAGCCTTGCAACCGTTCTGGGAGCAGGCATTGGGCCGGGAGGTCTTCCTCCACCTGACCGCCATTATGCCGCGTACGTGGACGCTCGATCCTGCGCCGATCCCTCCGTCCGCCACGATTCCTGGTTTGGCGATTGGAGGACGGGCCGTGATGGACTGGCGCGAGCTGGCCACGGCAACCCAGAAAGAACGGCACTTCGTGATCAAGCCATCGGGGTTTTCTGAACTCGCCTGGGGCAGTCGAGGTGTATCGGTTGGACACGATATGCCGCAGGGAGAATGGGCCGACGCCATCGACAAGGCCCTGGCTGCCTTTCCCCGAACACCCTATATTCTGCAGGAGTTTCACAAGGGCCGCCTGTATGAACTCGACTACTTCGATCCGGTGACCGGTGAGATGAACCGGATGTCCGGTCGCGCCAGGCTCTCGCCCTATTATTTCGTGAGTGGCGAAAAGACCGAACTGGCTGGTATCCTGGCTACCATCTGCCCCGCGGATAAGAAAGTGATCCACGGCATGAAAGACGCCATCATGGTGCCGTGCGCGCTGGCGCTGGGACAGTCCGAATGTTGTCAAGTCTGAATGTCATAAAGCCCGTATCCATTTCTTAATGATGACTTTAAGACTTGACGACTTTCGACTTGACGGCTAAACGTTTATGGCAATGACCCTCTATCACGTTGCCTGGTGTCCCGACTGTGAGGTGGTGCGCCAGAAACTGGCGGGCCTCCACATCGAATATGATCACGTCGTCGTGCCTGACGTTCGCCCGATGCGCAAAGTGGTCAAAGAAGTCTCCGGCCAGTACTATGTTCCTGTCCTCAAGGATGGGGACATCGTGTTGACGGAAACCGACGCCATCCTCGATCATTTGGACAAGACGTACGGTCAGGAACGGATCGCTGACAGCTAACAGGTTGCGGGGAAACCATCGCAGGATGCTCAAAATGGCCAGACGTCTCACCCGCCCAACCCCGGCGCGCCGAGACGCACCGTTCCGCGGGCAAGGCCGCAGCGAGCGAAGAGGCGAGGAGGTACGTACCGCACTTCGTGTGGGCCGTTCGCCCTTTGAATGAATCTTGGCGAACGGAAAAGCCCCGCGAGTAATTCCGACCTCCGGGAGGCTCTGTTCCGTACGTTGAGCCTCTGAGCGAAGCGAGAACGAAGCTGGCGGACTTTTTCAGCATCCTGCCATAGGCCTGCTGATCCACTCGACAGTAAAGGAGACCGCATGGAAGCATGGAGACGCATACTCGCTGACAGTATCGTGAAACCAAAAGACTTGGCGGACCGGCTCGGGGTCGATGCGAAAGAAATCGAAGCTATCGTGGGCGATTATCCGATGCGCATTACCCCCACAGTGATGGCGACGATCAAAGAAAAGGGTGATGCCATTTGGAAACAGGTGGTCCCGGATATTGCCGAAATGGACGACTTCGAAGCGGAAGACGATCCGCTAGAGGAAGATCTCATGAGTCCGGTCCCCCATCTTGTCCATCGCTATCCAGATCGTGTCCTGCTCATGGTGACGAACCAGTGCCCGATTTACTGCCGGTTCTGCACGAGAAAACGCCTGGTCGGGAAACCTGGATTCCTCAAGAAAGGCGAACTCGACCAGGCCATCGCCTACTTGCGCGAGCATACCGAAGTGCGCGACGTCATCCTATCCGGCGGCGACCCCTTGCTCCTGCCGGATTATTTACTAGAACGGATCCTCAAGGCCCTACGCACCATCCCGCATCTGGAGCTGATTCGCCTCGGCTCCCGGGTGCCCGGCACATTGCCGGAACGGATCACCCCGGAACTCTGTGCGATCGTGAAAAAATACCACCCTGTGTATATGAACCTGCATTTCAATCACCCAGATGAACTGACTCCGGCAGTCAAAGTAGCCTGTGGAATGTTGGCCGATGCCGGTGTGCCGCTTGGCGCGCAGACCGTGTTGCTCAAAGGCGTCAACGACGATCCGGACATCATGAAACGTTTAATGCATCAGCTCCTGCTCGCTCGCATCAAACCTTACTATCTCTACCAAGCGGACCTGACCAAGGGCACGAACCACTTCCGCACCACAGTCGAAACGGGGCTGAACATCATTAAGTCGCTGCAGGGTCACACCAGTGGGATGGCGGTCCCGCACTTCGTGATCGATGCGCCAGGCGGTGGCGGCAAGATCCCCTTGCTCCCAGGCGACTACATGGTGCACATGGATGCCGAGGGGGTCCTCTTGAAGAACTATGAGAACAAGGCCTTTCACTATCCTCAACCGCAACAGGGATCCGCGCGGGAGCTGCCGATGGTCAGCGCAGGGCCACCGCTGGAATCGTGCAGTACTGGAGAACACGACAACCTGTGAGCACACGTACCACGCAAGGCATTTTGCCCTACCAACAGATTAAACAGCTGATCGCGAGCGGTGCCATCCACGCCGACGTGCCGATCGAAGACCGGCAGATCCAGCCGGCCAGTCTTGATTTGCGTCTCGGGCGCAAGGCCTATCGGTTGATCAGCAGCTTCCTCCCCGAACTATCCGAGATCACGAGCCGACTCAACGTCCTGGACTTCTACCAGTCCGACCTTGTGATGTACGAAATGGACCTGACCGAAGGGGCCATTCTCGAAAAAGGCCACGTCTATTTGGTGCCACTACTGGAACGGGTGGCGTTACCCAAGACCCTCCGGGCGCGGACCAATCCCAAGAGTACGACCGGACGGCTGGATGTCTTTACCCGCGTCGTGACGGATCTCAACAGCGGATTCGATGAAATCCGCGCCGGCTATGCCGGGCCCCTCTATCTGGAGATCGTCCCTCGTTCGTTCGCGATCAAGGTGAAGACCGGATACTCTCTCAATCAAATTCGTTTCGTCCGCGGCGACGCCACCGTGTCAGACCGGTCGCTTCACACGCTCCACAAGCAAACGCCTTTGCTCTACCACAATCTCCCCACGAAGCACGCGCTGAGCACCCGTGATCTCCGGACAGACCGCGGCCTGTTTCTCCGCATCGATCTGAAGGGAGACGACCGCAGTGGCCCGCCTATTATCGGCTATCGGGCGAAGAAGAACAGTCACGTCATCGATCTGTCAAAAGTCGGCCACTATGCGGCGCTCGACTTTTGGGAACCCCTGTACCGCCACCGCCAGGACAGTCTTCTTTTGGAACCGGAAGAGTTTTACATTCTCGCGTCGAAAGAACGGATTCGCGTTCCCGCCGGCTACGCGGCCGAGATGGTCGCCTTCGAAGCAGCCTGTGGTGAGTTACGGACCCACTACGCCGGGTTTTTTGATCCTGGATTTGGGTACGGCCGCGGCGACCTGCATGGCACCCAAGTGGTCCTGGAGGTCCGCCCCCACGACGTGCCCTTCCTGATCCATGATGGACAAACCTTTTTTAAGGTTGTATACGACAGGATGCTCGCACACCCCAGTCAGCTCTATGGCACGGCTCTCGGGTCCTCGTATCAGCGCCAAGGTCTTACCCTGAGCAAACATTTTAAGATTTAGCAGGATGCTGAACCAGTCCGCCAGTGTCGTTATCGACACCCGTGAAGCCTATCTCGTGAAGCGTCACTCGCTTCTGATTCGGACATTTCACGCTTTACGTTTCACCTTTCACGAACAGCTAGGAACCAGCTGACCATGCCACCAGAACCGCCAGGACCCCCACAGGAGCCGGTGCACCGCGAACCGGATGACGACTCCGGGGGCGACAACCAACTGCGTGTCGCCGGGATGATCGTAGGCACCGCCCTCATTTTCATCGGTTTCCTCGACATTTTTCTCTCGATCAGCGGGGGATTCGAGATCGACGTTATTCCATTTTTGATTTATTTCGGTGGGGTCGCGGTGTGGGCGAATGCGGTCGTCGAAAACATAACCCTCCGCTACAGCCTCATCGGCGGCGCCCTCCTGCTCGCAGCCGTCTTCTTCCACTATGGGGAAGTCCTCTTCTGGCACAAGCAAGTCGTGTTTTGGGGTACAGTAGTTGTCGTCATGTATTTCATGTTCAATGAACCGAAGAAACCAACCTAACGTGGCATGGCGATGCCGATTTCCGTCATCATCCCCACCCTGGACGAAGAACGGACAATCATAGCCACACTAGCGCACACCGCCTCGCTCGGCTTCGATGAACTCATCGTGGTGGATGGAGGGAGCCTCGATCAAACCCCTGTGCTTGTCGAGTCATACAGACGGAAAACTCAGTCCTCGGCACACAGCCCCGTACGACTGGTGATCGCTCCCTGCGGGCGCGCCCGGCAGATGAACGAAGGCGCAAAGGCCAGCGGCGGAGAGGTTCTTCTCTTCCTCCATGCCGACACGCTGCTTCCCAACGATGCCAACACGATAATCAAAACGATGCTGGCCGATCAACGGATCGTGGGCGGACGGTTCGATATCCGATTCGATCGCCCATCGATGTGGGGAACCACCATCAGCAGAATGATGAACTGGCGATCGAGACTGAGCGGTATCGCTACCGGCGATCAGGCCCTATTCGTGCGTCGTCACATCTTCGAACAGATCGGAGGCTTCGCCAATATGCCGTTGATGGAGGATGTCGATTTCTCACGCAGACTCAAACGAAAGGGAGCGACCGCGGCCCTCACCGCGACCGTGACCACCTCCTTCCGTCGCTGGGAACGGCATGGACCGCTGCGGACAATCCTCTTGATGTGGACAATACGGTTCCTGTATTGGATCGGTATCAGCCCTTCTCATTTGGTTGAATGGTACAAGGCTGTTCGGTAAATCGTACGGATGAGGAAGCGAACTTGAAAAGTAGACTGGCACCCTCTCCATCACCTCACCCCTCACCCCTCACCCCTCACCCGGCC
>JAQBES010000023.1:0-26743 GCA_032123755.1 Nitrospirota bacterium | reverse complement strand
GAAAAAGAAAATAACGGGATCACGCGACCAGCGCCACTCGTATAATTCAAATCGGAGGGCGTCGGTTAAGCATAGTTCTAACCCTCCCTCTCCGCCACAGCCTGCTTAGAGGGCTCTAGCAAAGGGTGGATGACCAGGCAGCTTGATTTTTCTCTGACGATCCTGTAACAGTGCCTCGCTCTTCTTGCCATGTACCGTGCCGAGGTAGCTCAGTTGGTAGAGCACAGCCCTGAAAAGGCTGGTGTCGACAGTTCAATTCTGTCCCTCGGCACCACTATGCACTTCCCATCATCAGACTGATCACCGACTGACCCGGAGACCCTTCGCACAAGCGAAGGGTCTCTGAATCATTTCCCTTTGGGAAGTCGCGAGAAATAAAATATGGCAATGGCTACGGTCGCCGCAACGTTAAGGGATTCGACGTCACGGCTGAGGGGGATGGTAAATCGAGTGGTGGCCTGCCTACGGATCTGAGCTGACAACCCGCGACTTTCATTACCGACAGCAAAGACAAGTTTTCGTGGAACCTGATGAATCTCGTCGATCGGAATGGTCCCGTCCCCTGTCGCTTCTGCTGTAAAGATCTGGCAGCCTTGCCGGGTCAACCCAGATACATCCTTGGCGGCAATGATCGGCAGTGCGAGCAGCACGCCGCTCGTTGCACGAACCACCTTGGGATGGTAGACATCGGCGGATTCTGGTGTAAGCCACAGGGCGCTCGCATTGAGGGCCGCCGCTGTTCGAATAATGGCCCCGACATTGGCAGGATCTTGTAGCTGTTCTCCAAAAATACCCAAGACAGTCGGCTGCCTCAAGACATTCGCTTCATTCCATGTCGGTTGCCGTACAACTGCCAGGATGCCTTGCGGTGCGTCCAGATCAGACAATTTTGAGAACTGGATGTCGGGGCAGGAGTACTGTTGCGTCGAGGCGGCTAGTCGAACCAATCGTTCGCCCGGCCTCTCTTTTTGCAGATAACCGTGGGCGGTGACGATCGTGAGAATCTGTTCGGGATACCGGGTCAGGAGATCTCGAACTGCGTGGGCGCCTTCGACCACGAAGGCGCCATCCTGTGCTCGAACGCGTCTATCAAGGAGGAGTTCACGAATATGCGCCCCCTGCGAGCGCGTCAGGAGGGGGAGTGAGGCAGCCACACTAGCCCGGATTATTCATGCATGCCGCCGTGAGACGATCGAGACCGAAGCCCCTCGAGGCTTCTCGCAAGTAAGGCCGACAGAGGCGTACGTGCAGTCCGTCGAGGAGGCCGAACGAGACAATCCATACCGGGCGAGAGAATCGGACGACGTAGCAGGTATTCATGAATAGTCCAGGCTATAGTGCGTCACAGTGGAGAGAACTGGTTCAGCGACGTTTCCTCCCGGATGCGGCCTCGGCAGCCCGAATCCGTTGGGCTCGCGCCTTCGCTCGTTTGAGTGCGGTCAATTTCCCTCTGGTTCGATCCTGCTCGTGCTGAAGCTTGTCGAACTGAGACTTGAGATGAAGTTTTTCCCGCTTGTGAAGCGTGGCACATTCTTCCTGGGAAAGCTGCATCCAATCTCCACAAGTCCGTGCCCGCTTGATTCGCTGTTCCAATGACTCGCGTAACTGTTTGGAACGCATGCTTAAGAGCGACTTCAAGGCGTCCTTGCGCCGCTGAACTTCTTCTTCTTCTGCGATAATTCCGCGAATATCTGTTCCTAACATGATACGCCTCCTCACTGAATCGAGAATGAACTAGGAGGTTCATTATACCTGATTTCATCGCGCATCTTCCAGCGAGGTAAATTATACATAAGCCATTGTCTTTCAAGGTGTATTACGACGAAAGCCCGACACGAGGAGGTTGCAGAGAGGGCCATAATTTCAGTATCATCGCGCCATGGCGCTCGGACAACAGATTCAAGCCTGGCGTATCTCGCGAGGTCACTCGGTCGACGACTTGGCAGCCGAGTCGCGTCTGCTGCCTCACATGTTAGAGGAAATTGAAGCGGAAGAAGTTGACCCCTCTGCCTCGCTACTTGAAGCGCTCGCTGCCGCCCTGAAGATCCCCCCGGCCTGGCTCTTTAGCCATCCGACTTCGTTTCGTACTTTGTTTGACGATCCAGATGAAGATGCGAGTTCCATCCCCATAGGTCCCGATCCTGTCACAGAACGAATTCTCGCCGGATCACGGATGGATCGTTCGCTGTACGTCCTGCTGACCGCCATCATGCAAAGCGGCGAACCGAAGTTGCTCCGTGCAGCGGAAGTGAATTTACGTAGCCTCGTCAAACAAGCCAAACAGGCGACGATTCCGTGGCAGAACCGTCCATCGGGCCACTTCGAACCACCGAGCGACTAGATATTCGTGCGAGACTTGCGAGACGCGCGCGAAAAGCGCGACGGGTCGGAAGTGTCAGCTTCGCGAGTCGCGCCTCTCCTGCACGTCTCGCTCACAATACTTGAAGTATGAAACATTTCAGGTAGCGCGTTTCCGGCATCGTGGCAAGAATTGGATGGTCGCAGGCCTGGCCACGCTGCTCAAGCAGGCGGACTTGCCGCTTCACATCTCGTGCAGCAAGGCGAATGCCTGTCCACAGTTCTTGTTCAGTTACGTGGTGGGAGCAGGAACTCGTGACCAGAAACCCCTCCGGCTTGGTGAGTCGCATGCCCAACAGATTCACATCTTTGTATCCTGCCAGGGCACGAGGCACGGCCTGTTTACTGCGGGCAAACGCCGGTGGATCGAGCAACACCAGATCATAGCGGCGCCCAGCCCGTTCCAGTTTTCGCATTTCCTCAAATGCATCCGCCGATCGATAGTCACAACGATCACCCATTTTGTTTAACTGTGCATGGTTGCGCGCGAGGGCCAGGGCTTCCTCGCTCACATCCAGCCCTTCGACCGACTTCGCTCCCGCGAGCGCCGCATGAATCCCAAAGGCGCCAGTATGCGCAAACACCTCCAGCACCTCCGCGCCGGCAGCGAACCGTGCCGCCACCAGTCGATTCTCTCGTTGATCACAAAACCAACCGGTTTTCTGCCCGCGTTCGATATCAACGAGAAAACGCGCTGGTCCCTCCTGGATGTCGACCATTGTCGCACCACCGCCTCGGAGAAATCCTTTCTCCAGCGACAGTCCTTCCAACGTGCGACTCTTGGCATCGTTGCGCAGATACACTCGCGTGGCACCGGATTCCTGACACAGAAGATCGGCTAATACGTTTTTCCGGCGGTCCATACCGGAGGACAGGGTTTGCATGACCAAGACATCATCATAACGATCCACAATTAGGCCCGGCAATCGATCCGCTTCTCCATAGATGAGGCGGTACGCATTGGAGTCGGTGACGATCTGCTGACGTAGTCTGACGGCCTGCGCGAGTCGCGCCCTCCAAAACTCTTCTGTAATGGGTTCGTCGTCGAAGGTCAGGATTCGTACGCGGATCTTGGACGCAGGATTGTAGAGACCTCTGGCGTAGAATCGTCCATTTGGCGCCAAGACATCGACCACATCGCCCGGGACCAGCTCGCCGCTGACCTCTTCGACATACCCGGCATAGATCCAGAGATGCCTCAATTCCTCGACCGCACGTGTACGCGAGAGGCGGACGCGCCCACGGGGACTGTCATCCTGAAAAGTCATGGCGTACTTATCCAATGGCGCGACCAGAACGTCAAGCCCTTCCACACGTATCTGGTTGCTTGACGGCTGACCCAGGCTGTGGTTTGCTGCGTTTACGCGTGAGATAGCATATGATTTCCACTCGATGAACCAGGAAGCCCAACAATGACCCAAATACCGACCATCGGCTCCGCCGTGATCGAACGGCTCCACCAGTTGGGAGTCCGTCATATCTTTGGAATCCCCGGCGACTATGTCCTCAGCCTCTACCAACTGATCGACGCCTCACCGATTCAACATGTCGGGACCACCCGCGAGGATTGTGCGGGGTTTGCAGCCGATGCCTATGCGCGCATCAATGGCATCGGCGCGGTCTGTGTGACCTACTGTGTCGGCGGACTCAACACCGTGAACGCGATCGCCTGCGCCTATGCCGAACGGTCGCCGGTAGTGCTACTTACCGGATCACCAGGACTCTCAGAACGTATTCGCACACCCTATATGCACCACATGGTGCGGGATTTTTCCACGCAACGCGAAGTCTTTGAGAAGATCACGGTGGCCGCAATCTCGCTGGATGATCCCTCAACCGCTGAACGGGAAATGGATCGGGCCTTTGCGGCGCTGTTGCGCTATCGCCGTCCGATCTATATCGAAATCCCTCGAGATCTCGTCCATACGCCGCTGGCACACCCGTTACGCCCCCTATGTCTTGACGACGAGCCCAGCGATACCGCCGCGCTGGACGAAGCCCTCGCCGAAGTCCGCGCCATGATGGCCTCGGCCAACCGGCCTGCGATCTTAGCCGGTGCAGAGATCGGGCGATTCGGCCTGCAAGACGATCTGACTCGCCTGGTCGAACGGCTCAATGTCCCCATCGCCTCGACCCTGCTGGGCAAATCCGTCATCCGTGAAGACCACCCACTTTACGTCGGAGTGTACGGCGGCCTCATCGCGCGTCACGAGGTCCAACAGTTCATCAATGAATCTGACTGCCTACTGATCCTGGGATCGATCTTATCCGATGTCGAAGATCTCGATGTCGATTCACCCTTACTGTCGGAAGGCCGTACGATTCACGCGACAGCCGATCGGGTAGCCATCAAACACCACCGTTACGATGCGATCAGGTTTCAAGACTTCGTGCGGGCACTGGTGACCAACCCGCTCCCTTCGTTTCCTTCACGCCCGCTGCCGGCACCGCTTCCCGTGGCACAAGGCACGATTGCGCCGGATGCCCCCGTGAACTTGAATGGACTCTTCCGCCACCTCGATAGTCTCTTGGATGAACATACCCTCGTGATTGCCGACGTCGGAGAATCGCTCTTTGCCGCAGCCGATCTCCACGTCCACCGGCGATTCGAGTTCCTCTCTCCAGCCTATTACACCTCGATGGGATTTGCGGTCCCGGCAGCTGTGGGCGCCTCGTTTGCCGATCCCACGCTTCGACCGATCGTGCTGGTCGGAGACGGCGCGTTTCAAATGACGGGAACGGAACTCTCGACCGCCGTGCGGTATGGTCAGACGCCAATCGTCGTCGTGCTGAATAATCGAGGCTACTCCACTGAACGGGAAATTCTCGAAGGCCCCTTCAACGACGTCCACGAGTGGCACTATGAACGGATCTGCGACATGATCGGAGGCGGAGTCGGCACGAGGATCGCAACCCAAGGGGAGTTCGAGCGAGGACTCACCGCCGCCTTGGCCGATTCCAGCAACCTGCATGTCCTGAATGTGCTGCTCGATCCAGCTGATCGCTCGGCCGGTATGGTCCGACTTGCCCATCGCCTTGCCAAACGGCTCTCCACCGATCGCCCTTAATAGTTCCGGTTGGTCTGGTTCAGCCCAATAAAGTACCTACTCAGGTAGATAGGCTGAAGGATTTTAGGGGGTGGGCTTCTTGCGTAACGAGGATTCATCTCTGTTTGAACCCAAGGTCGTAGAAATCGAGAAGGTCTTGAATGACTTGATTCGTGCTTTGCGAGATAATTTATAGCCTTCAGCTCTCCTGGTTTGCTCAACGAACATCCAACACGTAGGACCTTCCCTATTGGCACGTCACCTGTCACCCGCGCCATCAAACTGATGCGCGGGCTCTGTCTGTGCTGTGGGACCGCGCTGGTTGCCGCTCACATGAGCGCAACGATGCAGAAATGGAACGGTTCCTGGGGAAAGCAGAAGAGGCAATGCCGATCAATGACCCGGAAGGCGCTGTCATGAACATGAGACGTGCGAGGCTTATGGCCAAACTCCTTGCCAAGGCCATCATGAGGATGTCTCAGCCGTCCGTCTGTTCCAAGGCGCGAAACCTTGCTCTGTTCACAGGAACATGGCTATCGTGCCATGGCCATCTTTCGCCTGGCCGGAGGCCAACTGCAGGTCTCTTTCTGGGTCTGTGGGAACCTCTCGCTCGCCCAGAGCAGTGTTCAATAGACGACTTCTTTGGGGCACGAGGGCAACGCGCGAGACCCTCCCGCTCCGAAGGCTGTCCATCTCCGTGGTCAGTCACGGATTGGGTGACCGTCATCGCCTCAATGATCGCCGACTGTCAGTGCCGATAACCCCTCATGTTCTCATCAATCATCTTCAGGATTAATGGTATGGAGGCCCGCCGAATGACAGGCCTCCAGCAATGGCGTATCGGCACTGACAACGGTTAGCCGCAAGGGCTTGAGTTCCAAAGCCAGCGCCAGATGTAATACTTGAGGAGATCGGAGCGCAGGATACTCCAACGCAAGCTCTTTGGTCGCTAAGTACGTCTGTATCGTCGGGGCGATGAACTGGTAGAGACCCTCCTGCGATTCCCTCTCAAATTTATGGATCACCGAGTAACAATCGTCTCGGGTAATCTCTCCATGGTGGGCTCGATTCGCGAATGCCGTGTAAAAATCGGTCACGGACCACGTCGGCAGAATCGCCACTTTGCTCCGCTTCACCATGAGCCTGTTGATAATGCGCGTGCCGCGCTCCATGCTGTACCGTTTCACCAAAGCGGTTGAGTCGAAATAGTAGTATGGCATGCGATCACACTCTCCCCTTCAGAATGATGGCGGCCAAGGGGCCCGACATTTTCGAGAGCCGATCTTGGAGTTCATCCAGCGGCAGCTCGTCATACCCTTCTTTACGGAACTTGTCGGCCAGGTTGCCCTGATTGAACGACGCCGTGTCGTTCTTGAGCCGCTCACTCAGCCGTCGTTTCGCCAAGCGACTGGGAACCCGCTGTTTGGTGACCGTCAACCCGCGGCCACGGCTGCGTGGCGCACGAGTTGATGTTCGTCCTGCTTCCGATTTCGATTTGGCCATACCCTTCCTCTCTCTGAATTAGTGGGGTGTTGACGCTGGCACAGAGACCAGCCCGTCCCGCGGACATCCCGCAGGCTGGCTCGCCTGTGCCGGCAGTTCCGACTCTCCATACACATGTGCCGCAATGGCCTTCGCTACATCGGCAGAAAACACTTGCTGCATGACACGCACAACTTTGGCTGTCGCCTCTCGCTCCGACAGATGGCCTTCCCGTCCACCCTTTGACAAGGCCCCGACCACCCGCTGGCTGGTCAAATCCACTACTTCGAAATCGCTGCACCATCGCACGAACTTGAACTGCGGATCGCGCACGTCGATCGGCCACACTCGCACCACGCCCTGCACGAGCAGCTCCGGGGATGGTCCACTGGAATCGCTGCCGATCGAACGATCCCCTCCCCACGACCTGCTCGTAACTTGCAGCCCTTCTTTCAGCAGTCCCTCCGTCAAGGCACGTTGCGCTGGTTCATCCTGATCGCCGGTCACAGCAATCGCCAGCACCAGATTCGTGGCAAGGAACTGTTCGAGTTCGTGCGTGAGTTCGCTCACGAGGTAGGCCGCGGCAGAACCCTGCCCGCTCGGTCGAATCACGCGAAGGTCGGTATTATAGGTCTCCCGCAGCACCAGATTTCTGGCAGCCCGTCTCAACGCTCTGACTTTTGAGAGCTTGTCCGATGGGTGCTGGGCCTCCTCGACATCGTCTCTGATCGATCGGTCCAGCTCGGTAATCCGTTCCATGAACGATGTCTCTGCCTGGGACCGCTGCATCCCCGCTAATGCATAATGGAACCCATTGTGCACATCGACCCACCGATCGATGATCTGGACATTCTCCAAGACTTTGTCGGTCGATACACGGGTTAGATTGTCGATTGTCAAACGTCGTTCGGTGCTGGTCTGCCCGCGCTGCTCGATTACCAGATACGACTCCCAGTCTTTCGCTTGTGCACTAACCTCCGTGTTGAAAATACGAGCCACCGCAGCATAGGCGCGATCCTCGGCTGCCGCGAGACTGTCCGCCTGTCCCACGCCGACCAGATATTGACCAGACGGATAGGCGGCACTCACCCCATCGATCCAGTCTGGTTTCGCCTGTCCTTCTAACCATGCACAGCCGGATAGTGCGACCAACGCCATCAACAACACCCCGATTCGGCTCACGAACAGCGATCCTTCTATCATGGCATCACCCGTTGAATGAGCACGGCGGTCTCACCTGGCCCAAGGGACAGGGTCTGCATGGCCTCGGGCTGCAGAGAGTCATGAGGCCCACCGGCTACCTGGCCCTGCACCTGATAGCGGCCCGGTGGAACCCAGGCCCGCGCAAGATGGATTTCATCGGGCAACGTCTGCCAGCTCCGCTTATCGGCTTCTTCCGATGCCACCGCCAGTCCCTTCGTCAGCAGCCCAACCAGAAGACCGACCCACGGGGCCGCATCTTTTCCCGCTGCTTGCTGAGCCCCTCTCGTCGCTCCCTCGGCCAACGCGAACTTTGTGGCGGCACGGGCCAGAGCCTTGACGGTTACTCCAGCCATTCGTTCCGCTAGCGCCTTATCTGCCATGGCCGTCACGTTATGCACCAACTCAGTGTTCAGCGTCACCCGGATGCCATTGTCCGAGATGAGACGCACCCTATCGACAGGCACGTTCGTCTTCTGCGGGACGAGCCGTGGTAAGGCCACGCGAACAACGTGCCCGTTAAGCCCGTACAAGGCCGTATCCACCGCCCGATTGGAATGCCGATTCGACTGCGAAAATCCGCGGTTGAGGAGCACCAACTGGAGTGCATCGAGACTGATCGGCAGGTCAAGAAACTGATCCTCCTTGCGTGGTGCGCGGCCATTATAGCTGATTACGACAACTTGAGCGAGTTGGTGCAACGCATGACTGGTCTCCCACCTGGTATCGGGAAATACAGATTGGTACTCGGCTAATTCTTGAGTGAAGTGGAGAGCCTCGGCCGTTCGTAACAAATCTGCCCGCAGCTGTGACGGAACAGCCATGTGTGACCATGCGCGGGTGGCCTCCAAGGTCTCATACGCCTTCCGATAGGCGATAAACGCATTATTTACATCGCCGGTGCTCTCATAGAGGATGCCGCTCAGATAGCGTGCAAAGCCGTCATCCCGATAGGCGTTTTTCTCCTTGGTTCGATCCGACAGGACGTTGAGCCGATGGTCGATACGCCGCGCTTCGACCAGCGCATCTTGCCACTGACCTAGCACCGCATAATTGAGTGCCTTCAGCACATTGATCAACACCTGTTCGTAGGGATCGCCCTCATAGGGTAATGCCGTATCATTCGTCATGAACGCAAGGGTTTCGGTGCGTATCTTTCGCGTGTAGAGGCGATCCAGTTCCTCCTCAGCCTGTTCCAATACGGCGTTGCTCTGTTGATAGTCGCCCGCGAGTTGAAGCGTCATCCCACGATCCATGCCATAGAGCACACGGCTTTTCGAGCCATAGTCCTTCTCGGCCACAGCGACGATGGCATCGGCGCCCTTGGGGTCGTGGGCGCGAAGACTTGCTTCGATGAGGAGATACCGATTGACCGAGGGTCCACAACCGGCCAGCAGCACGAACGCCAGCAGGGCAAAGAGAGACTGGGTGGAAATAAGAACGCCCCACCGTGCCGGAACAAAGGCGGTGGGGCGTGAGGCAAGAGGGCTCAACGGACGTGTTGGAGCCTAAAAGATGGAACGTTTCTTTTCGACGACTTTTTTGATCTTTTTCTGACCGAACCAGACCTTGGCGTTACTCTCCAAATCCACCATCTGCAGATCGACCTGGTAGAACACCGCCTTCGTCCCGTCGGCCTCGTCGAGGATCGTCGCGATGGTGCCCTTCATCATGAAATCGGCACCGATCTCTTTGCCAGGTGCTTTCTGTGTATCCTCGCGCGCGTACATCGCTTGCTCTTTGCGCTCGGTACGAAGTTCCTCGCGATCTCCCTTTCCTGCCACAAACGTAACTTTTTGGGAGTTTGTGAGTTCACGTTCAAGGTCGGCTACAAACGTGTTGACGTTGATATGTTCGTGGCTGCTGTTCTGAATGGTCCCGACGACGACGACCGGCTGGCGATGCTTCGAGCTGGAGAAATTGTTGAGCCACTGATACTCCAGCGCCTCTTTGACCATGGACTCCGCAACAATCCTGGAATCGGTATCGTTCCAACGGCCGCTCAGGTCCGTGACGACCCCGGAGTCGACCCTGGTTATTCTAGTCTCCTGGGCACAGCCAGCCAGTGACAATACCGCCAGCGCCACGAGTCCGATTCGTCCTCTATCCATTAGGCTCACGCGATACCTCCTCGCAGATGCAGCAATTAGCGGTCGATCAGTAGGAGCCCTTAGCGCGGTGCCCGTTTGTCTTCCTCTTTCTCAAGCCGCTCAAAAAGCTTATCGGCATTCTTTCTGACATAATCACGAACCTGCGCGTTGAGTTCCTTCGCCTGCTCGAGATTATTCTTCATCTCCTCGAGATTCAGTTTGGCCAACACATAGTACGTGCCAGTTTTTTCATCCTTGTAGCGCTCGATAGGACGCACGCCGCTGAGGGTCGTGGTCGTCACCGTCTTAATGGCCCGCTCGACATTCTGCTCTTCCGTATTCTTGGTAAAGTCTCCGGCCGTTGTGGAGGCTGCATAGTCGCGCATCAAGTAGCCGGTATAGGTTTCAAAGGTCTTGGCGATTTCAGCTCTCGCACGATTTTCAGCGGTGTCCCAAGCCAACGGCTCGTTCCGAACACCGACCACGGACCCGACGCCATAAAAGCCTTTACTCTCTTTCTCGTTGAACGCCCCTGACCCCTGCTTCACCCACTTCGGAGGACCGCCGCAGGCAGCAAGTCCGATCAGCAGGGCGATAGCCACTCCTCCCCCGATCAATCTCGACTTGAACCCCAGTACCCTATTCATGCGCATGCCTCCTTGCTATTGATCAGGTCGGTGAAACGCCAACGTGGCAGCCGGCAGAAACCAGCGACAAACGTTCGAGAATTCAAACGAAATCATGCTAACATGCACCCCCAATCCAGTCAACGCAACAGACGGTCGATGGTTCACTGTCTCTTGGTCCCCTACAAGGAGGATGTCCGTGGCAGATGTTCAGATTGATGACGGTATCATTAAGATTCTGAGTCTGGAAGTTCAAGATCCCAAAGCAGCCGCAGTCCTCGCCGAATATCCTCAAGTCCGCTGGGCGGAAATTACACGGAAAGCAGTCAAGATCGGGCTGGGGTACCTTAAGGGAGGCGAGCGGGCCTAATGGGCCAGAGGAAAGCTATCCAGCAGGACGCTCAAAGAGACCGTCCAGCAAGGCCGCAGCGAGTGAAGGGCCGAGGCGTACCCTCGGTGGGTACGTTGAGGATCTGAACGATGCGAGAACGCTGCTGGCGGGATTTTTCTGCGTCCTGCTAAGGCTTCGCGGGTGGTGAATGTACGACAGCAGCCCTGGCACGGGCATGGTTCCCTCCGAGTTCGAGATAGCGAGTGAAGGCCTCAACCGATTTCGTCTGATCCTTCATCTCATCGGCGTAGAGGATGCCCAGCGAGAAATAGACATCGACATAGTTGGGATTGACTGCCAGCGCTTCCCGCATGGCACGCTCCGCCGCGACATACTGCCCGCGTTTTTCGTGAATCAACCCGAGCGTATATTGAGAGTCGGGGTTCGTCGGCGCATACTGTAGCGCCAGCATTGCCGCTGACAACGCGTCGTCAAGATTCGGCAGCACTTCCAGCAGCACATAGCTCTTGAGCACATGTGCGTCGCCGAACGTGGGGTCGTATTCCAGCGCTTTATTCAGCCGCTCTAATGCTTCCTCCGACGATTTCACGGTTTGGAGAAGCGCGAAGGCCTGTTCATACTGCATCTTTGCAGCCTGTCGTCGTTCGGACGGAGACTGGGGCTCTGCCCCCATGATAAAGGCGGCTTTTCGGCCCTCGATCAACACTGTATCCCCGTCCCCTTCAAGCTGCAGAAAGAAGGGATTCTGGGCGCCCTTCGACCGTTCAATAACTTGGTGTTTCACATAGTCTCCGACCTCCGAGGCCATGAGCCATCCGTTTTCATTGCGATCCGCCATGCCACTCAGCCCGTTCACCAGTACCTGCACGAAGAGACTCCTCCCGTTCTCCTGACTCAAGGACTCACCCTTATCGCCCGCCGTCAACACTTGCACGGCTCGCCGCTCCGTGTTGTCTTCCGGGGCCAATCGCCCTTCGAGGGAGAGGGGCTGAACCGTGCTCACCTCCCACCCGCGAACCGCAGCATTCAAGAAGAAGAGGGTGTGTTTGGACGCGCTACGCCGGCTGAACTCTTTGAGCTGTGCAAACGTTACCGATTTGGACACATTCCCCATCTGTGCATCCCAGGGAACGAGATACCCCAGTTCCTCGCCGGCCAGATCCTGCGTGACACCCGCATGTCCAACGAAATAGAGCACGAGCCGATCTTGTCGACCGACCTTGCGGGGCAAGAAATCCGAGAGCGTCTGCTGCAGACGGCGAATACTCGCATCCTTGTCGTAGAGTTCAACGACCTCGTCGAAGCCTAGTTGCCGGAACGCCTGGGCCACCGCTTTGGCATCCTCTATCGCACCGGGAATTTTCGGGGACAGGAGATAGTTCTCCACCCCGATGACAATGGCCCATGATTTGTAATACAGCCCTTCCGGCTTCCCCAATTGGGCAGACGCTGATGACGGACAGAACATCGCCACCAGCGCGTATGCGAGAAACGCGAGAAGGAAGGGCCGTGGTTGTCGGTACACGATCGGCAACATCAATTGGACGGCTTCACTGTGTGACGCGTAATAAATTCACCCTACTCTCGCCTCTGAGCGACTGTCAAGAAACGGCGGATCGAAGTCTAGCAGGATGCTGAAACAGTCCGCCAGCAGCGTTCTCGCATCGTTCAGACCGTCAACGTACCCCAGAGGGTACGCCTCGGTCCTTCACTCGCTGCGGCCTTGCTGGACAGCCTTTTTGAGCATCCTGCAGGTACGGTTGAGTTCCTCCTCGCCCCTCCAGCATAATGCCCATGATTTGCTTCACACCTCGACCTCAAGGAGTCACCGCACCATGGCAGAGAAAATCGATACCCTTCTCAAGGAAAGCCGTGTGTACCAACCGACCGCTCAGACGAAGGCCGTTGCCTATATTCAGGACTACGAGAGCGCCTATAAGAAGTCGATTGCCGACCCGGAGGGTTTCTGGAGCGACGTTGCCAAGGAGCTCGAGTGGTTCTCCCCCTGGACCAAGGTCCTGGAATGGAATTATCCCTGGGCCAAGTGGTTCGTCGGTGCCACCTGCAACATTGCCTATAACTGTCTGGACCGTCATGTCAAAACCTGGCGCAAGAATAAGGTGGCGGTCATCTGGGTCGGCGAGAACGACCAAGAACGGGTCATCACCTACGGCGAGCTCTTTCGGCAGGTCAACCGTTGCGCAAATGCGCTCAAGAAACTTGGGATCAAGAAGGGAGACCGGGTCACGATCTACCTTCCGAAAGTTCCCGAACAGATCGTCGCCATGCTCGCTTGCGCCCGTATCGGGGCTATTCATAGTGTGGTCTATTCAGGCTTCAGCGCCCCGGCCCTCGCGAACCGCCTTCAAGACGCTGAAGCCAAACTGGTCATTACGGCCGACGTCGGGTTTGACCGGGGCAAGGTCCTCAACCTCAAGACGGTAGTCGACGAAGCCGTCGCTAACTCCCCGACCGTCGAACGTGTTGTGGTCCTGCGCCGGCAGATTCCGGGAGTCGCATTGTCCGAGCCGAAGGAAATCGATTGGCACGACTGGCTGAAGGACGAGAAGGCGGTTTGCGAGGCCGAGCAGCTGGATGCAGAACATCCGCTGTACATCCTCTATACGTCCGGCACCACCGGCAAACCCAAAGGTGTGGTCCACGTCCACGGCGGCTACATGGTCGGGACCTACATAACCACGAAATACGTCTTCGATCTCAAAGAGGACGATGTCTACTTCTGTGTCGCCGACCCTGGCTGGGTCACCGGCCACAGTTATATTGTGTATGGTCCTCTCCTCAACGGCGCCACGATTCTGACAGCTGAAGGCAAGCCGGACTATCCGAACCCGGGCCGCTGGTGGGATTTAATCGAACGCTACGGCGTCTCGATTTTCTATACGACCCCCACCGCCATTCGCCTGCTCATGCGCTACGGAGAAGACTGGCCCAAGAAATATGATCTCTCCAGTCTCCGCATCCTCGGCAGCGTGGGCGAACCGATCAATCCGGAAGCCTGGGAATGGTTCCATCGCGCGACCGGCGGGGACAAACCAATCATGGATACCTGGTGGCAGACCGAAACTGGGTCCATCCTGATTACTCCCCTGCCGACTGTCCCCTTGAAGCCCGGCTCCGCAACCAGACCCTTCCTCGGCATCGAAGCCGACGTCGTGGACAGCGAGGGCAACAGTCTCCCCGCCAACACCGGTGGCCTTGCCGTCATCAGAAAGCCCTGGCCATCAATGATGCGGACCATCTACAAAGATCCGGAACGCTACAAGACCTATTGGAACCAGATCCCGAACTGCTACACCGCCGGCGATATCTGCCACAAAGATCAAGACGGCTACATGTGGTTCATGGGCCGTGCCGATGACGTGATCAAAGTGGCCGGCAACCGGCTCGGCACCGCCGAAGTGGAAAGCGCGCTGGTCAGTCACCCCTCCGTGGCCGAAGCTGCGGTAATCGGCAAACCACACAAGCTCGTCGGCGAGTCCATCAAGGCTTTCGTCATTTTGAAGCAGGGGGGAGTCGAAAGCCCGGCACTGATCCAGTCGATCAAGGATCAAGTGTTGAAGGAGCTGGGGAAAATCGCCGTGCCGTCTGAAATCGACATCGTGCCGTCACTCCCCAAAACCCGGTCCGGCAAAATTATGCGGCGGGTGCTCAAAGCGAAAGAACTCGGACAAGACGTTGGCGATATCTCGACGATCGAAGATTAATTCAACCGGCTTCCAGACCGGTAATTAATGAGACATCTAAGTGCTTTGCAAAGAGATCGGAGGCCGGTCATGTATGTAACAGTAGGGACTAGAATCACGGTCGCAATCGGCGTGTTGGTAATCTTCCTGGCAGCGATGAGTCCGGCCGGCACCTGGGCCGCTGAACCAGTCAAGCAGGCGAAAAAGCCGAATAAACCGGCACGGGTACGGACAAGCGCGCTCGCTCCCAAAGCGGCCGCTCCGAAATTCACCTCGGCAGAGACTGCGGGGAAAGCTCCCTCCTGTTTCGGTGAAGCGCCAACGCTCGACAAGCTCACGCCCGACGAAGGGAAGGCCGGAGACCGTGTCACCATCACCGGAACCAGCTTCGGCAAGGCAGCCTGTTTACGAGGCGTCTCCTTCGGCCCGGGGCACCCATCTCAATTTCAACAGACGAACGACAGCATTACGACGACCGTGCCAAGCGGCGGAAAGAAGGGCCTGGTTCTCCTCACCGTCACCACCGCTTCGGGAGAAAGTTCAAAGACGTTCCTCGTGAAATAGAAAGAGACGGGCAGCCTGGTCGTCCTCCTGCTCGCGAATTGCGCACGATAAGAATGTGCTCGTTCGACGCACGCATTCGAGGATCGACCAGGCTACCCTTTGAAAAGAGAGAGAAATGAGTTTGGAGAGATCGGTGTTCGCTCGATGCGCGCAGTGAAAGACTGGCTGGCTGTTCCACTTAGGGAAAGTGGGATAATTGGAAGACCCTATCACGCCCTCAAGGGAAAAGGTAGAAGAGCGTGGAGGAAACATCTGATAGGGCTCTTTGGACATGATGCGTAAGCCTGGCGAACCGATCTATCTCAAGCGTCACATGCTGGGCCTCGCCTTGGCCGTGGTCTCCCCCATTCTGCTGCCCCTCCTGTACCACCGCTACATCGGACCACTGAGCTTTACCACCCGCTTTGTCGCAGGCATGCTCATCGCTCTGCTAGGATGCATCGCGCTCTACTTCACCTACCGATCCTCGGCTCAAAATGAACCGTGAACCGTAGAACTGCCGAGGGCTCTTCCTCCGAAATCTTTCACGTGTCACGATTTACGGCTCACGCGTACTGCCATTCGTACTCGGCTTCTGATGCATCCAGGTGAAAGGAGTTGTCGCATTGGCTAGGTAGGCTTGCCCGAATCCAAGAATCAAGTGCGCGTCCTGTAATCGCAGTTCCCAGAGCGAGAAATCCGCAAAGCCGAACATCATGGCCGATTGCGGAAAGCGAGCCAGATACCGCCCCTTCACTTCAGCATAGTCCGGTGCACCAGCATTCAACAGCGCTGCATCACCCTCAAGATTCATCCGCCGTAGGGCCAAGGGGTTTTTCCCAGGCCGATCCGGCTCCGAGACAAACAACCCTACGCGGGGGTCGTGCAACAGATGATCGGTGTGCAACGCCAAGCGGCTCACATGAATGTAGGCGCGCGTCCAATGTTCGCCAAAGACATAGGGCACATGCGACCCAAACGGCCGCCCGTCTCTGATCGTCAGCAGAACCCCCGTACGAACCTCCTCAGCCAGCCTGGCCCAAGCAGCCTGAACCTCCTCATTCGACAACGCCGCACTCATCGCCATTGAGACACCTTTCCTTCCTCTAGGCATGACCAGTCTTGCCAGTCCCGCGCCGCTCACCCGTCGCGCCCAGGAGTTCGTCACGAGCATCTAGGCACCGGGCCCGCCTCTACGCCTCCTGCATCCGCACGAACTGGCGTGCGTCGATCAGGTCCTTTCTGGCACAGAGCTGTTTTTCAAGCAACAGATGTTCCAGCGCCGCAATCCTGGCAGTCATCTCCGGCAACACGATATCAACCTGCTCGCGCAGGTCCTGCAGCCGTCGGCTCAGCTCGGAATCCCCTCGCTTCGCAGCGGATTTCTTCTTCGCCCGACCAACCGCTCGACCCCGCACTCGCTTCCGTGGAACGATCCTCTTGATTGACATGGCTCCCTCCAGGTTGAGAATCCTCCTCAGCTCGGCTTTGTAGACTGGGTTGCCTCCCTGCGTCCTGATCACCCCTCCACCTCCTCCTCTCCCCCACGTTCTCCCTTTCACCTTTTACGTTGCACTCTCCCCAATGGCAAGGTGATTTTTCCAGGAGAAACCGGTATTCTTTACCACGAACGGGTGCACCTCAGCCGCACCCGTCTCATACAGGATGCAGAAAAACTGTTTGGGCCGATTCAGCTTCGACAGTTCGTAATATGTGGCATACCAGGAGAACAATCCAGCAGGATGCTCAAAAAGTCCGTTCAGCAAGGCCGCAGCGAGAGAAGATCGGAGGTGTACCCTCTGGGGCGCACGGTGCGACGAATAAGGAGCACCACGTCTGTGCGCGCCGCCGAGTGGTGAGGCGGCCGGGTCCCCGTTGAGGATCTAAACGATGCGAGAACGATGCTGGCGGACTGTTTTAGCATCCTGCTAAGGGTTTCGGCGGGAACAAGGAAGGACATCCATGAGTTCGAGAACAGGCATGACCGCATCACGTCAATTCAAGACGCTCCTCTTGTCAGCGCAGTTGGAGTTTATCTGTGAAGCCCACAATGGCCTCAGCGCTAAGATCGTCCAAGAAGCAGGCTTTTGCGGCATCTGGGCGAGCGGCCTCTCCATTTCCGCCCAATTCGGCGTGCGGGACAACAACGAAGCCAGTTGGACTCAAGTGCTGGAGAACCTGGAATTCATGTCCGATGCCACCACGATTCCGATTCTCCTCGACGGCGATACGGGATACGGCAACTTCAATAATATGCAACGGCTCGTCCGTAAACTGGAGCAGCGCAAAATCGCCGCGGTCTGCATTGAGGATAAGCTCTTCCCCAAGACGAATAGCTTCATCAAGGGCGGCGCCCAACCCATGGCGGACATGCAGGAGTTTTGCGGCAAGATCAAAGCCGGCAAAGACGCACAGACTGATCAGGACTTTTGTATTATCGCCCGTGTGGAGTCCTTCATCTGCGGCTGGGGTCTGGCTGAGGCCCTGCGCCGAGCCGAGGCCTATCATCAGGCGGGAGCGGACGGCATCCTCATCCACAGCGCCCTGTCGGTGCCGGATGAGATCCTGGCGTTTAAACAGGAATGGGGCAACCGTTGCCCGGTCGTGATCGTGCCCACTAAGTATTACGCCACTCCCACCGATGTATTCCGGCAGCATGGGATTTCGATGGTGATCTGGGCCAATCACATGCTCCGGTCCTCAGTGGCTGCCATGCAGAAAACCGCACGGACCCTCAAGGAGCAGGAACATCTCCTCTCCATCGAAGACAAAGTCGCACCGGTTTCAGAAATATTCCGGCTGCAAAACGCCGCTGAGCTACAAGACGCCGAAGACCGTTATCTGCCCAAAGGCGCCGAGGACACCTCTGCCATCGTGCTGGCCGCTTCCCGCGGGAAGGAACTGGGAGCACTCACAGAACAGCAGCCTAAAACGATGGTCAAAATTCAGGGTATACCAATCCTCTCCCACATCGTCGACGCGTACAATGCCGTGGGCATCAAGGATATCCTGGTCGTTAGAGGGTATAAAAAAGAAGCTGTGACTCTACCCAACCTGACCTATGTCGATAACAACGACTATGCCGATACCGGCGAGCTGGATTCATTGCTGAAGGCTCTTCAATCGAGAAAGGGCCATCTGCAGAGCACGATCATTTCGTATGGAGATGTGCTATTCAACAAATACATTCCCCAGTCGCTCTGCCAGGAAACAGATGACTGTGTGATTTTCGTCGACAGCAACTGGCAGGAACAGAGCAGCTATGCCCGCCTCGGTGGATTTACCAAATGCACCATTCCCAATTCGAGAAGAGCCTTTAACGCCAAGATCTATCTCAAACAATTGGGGGACAATCTCCCCAAAGAGTCCGTCCACGGGGTTTGGATGGGTTTCCTCAAAGTCTCCCCTGGCGCAGCCGGCCACATCACCGGCGTCATTGCGGAAATACTCGCCAAGCCGGCCAACCGCAAAGCCGGCATCCCCCATCTGCTCCAAGAACTGCTGGAACAGAACTATCCGATCCGAGTGCTCTATACGGCAGGTCACTGGCTCGACATCAACAGCCTCGACGATGTGGTCCAGGCAGGAAATTTCTAGTCTGTCTGGTGCATCTGGTTTGTCTGGTCTATCTAGTCTGTCTGGTTGGTCTCTCCTGTTTGGTTTCGTTCAAGAAGACAAACGTGATACCCCCCAAGCTGATAAGCTCGCTCGTCGAACAGGCGGGTAGCGGACTCTTATACGGAACAGTAGAAGGCTGCGCATGGATGAGATGCAGAGAAGTACCTCTGGCTTTACCCAACTCTATCCGAGCTTTTCAGATGAACAGTTCTTTATCTAGTACTGTGCCATCTCGACACAGCCGAGAAAAGAGATGGGGTCATTGTGAGGTTGCCTGGATTTGACAGAGACCTTTGAGCGCAGAGCCACAAGCCAAGTATTCAAGTACCCAGGCCAAGGAGTCTGTCCGACATTGCCGTTCGTTACGAGGTGAAGAAGGTGCGGCCAGGTGCAAGGCCGCATGCCCGAGGCTCACCTTCGTTTCACGGTTCACGTCACACGGTTCTTGGGAATGGGTCGAGCACGACGCAGACGGCAGCAGATCGCTCGCCACAGTAGAACGGTCAATGACGGATCGGCTCCTAGGGCGTCTTCGCGCAGCGGAACCCGGGGGCGTACAAGCTCCGGAACGACGGCGGATCCCAGTACCGATCCGCCGATCGCAATGTTCGCGGATTGCTATTCCAAGAGCCGCCACGGATCACTTTGAATCCGCCCCTTGGCGGTCCTGTCGGATTCTGCGACGGGCTGTTTTTGTAAAAATCATTGTCATACCAGTCGCTCACCCATTCCCAGACATTTCCGGCCATGTCATAGACGCCATAGGGACTCTTGCCAGCTTCCAATGTCCCCACCGGCAACAATGTCCCATGGCTGTTCGACCCTATTTTTGCATAGTTCGCATGGAGCGGCGTCGGAGGGTCGTTGCCCCATGGATAGAGGCGGCCATCCGTCCCTCGCGCCGCCTTCTCCCACTCCGCCTCCGTTGGAAGGCGCTTGCCGGCCCATTTGCAATACGCGGCCGCATCTGCCCAATCCACATTCGAAACCGGGCGTTTCTGGTGTGAGCGTTGGTTCATTGTCTTCCAGTCTAAAGGTGAACTGGCCCCCATCGCCTGATGAAATTGTGCATACTGCCCTACTGTCACTTCGTACGTATCGATAGAAAAGGCATCCACATAGACCTGGTGCTCCGGTTGTTCGTCTGAATCTCCCGTCTGGCTTCCCATCGTGAACTCCCCCGCCGGCACCAGCATCATTGACGGCTCTTGCGATTGAGCCCCAGTCGGCTTTTCCTGACTCTGTGTGTTTCCCGTGGAAAATTCCTTGGCATTCTTATTAACGGGTCCCTCGGCCATCGCCGGGTACGCAGCGAGTCCGAGCACCGCGATCAACACAAATATCGTCCTCATGAACCGCCTCCCCATTTCACTGAAGGAATCATGGCACCCTGTCCTCACATCATCTAATGGGCGGGAACTATAAAGCCTCGCGCCACAGAAACACAACCGTACAGGGCCACGGGGCTGCCCCAACAACACCATCTGTGCGGGGTTTCACTATTCGATGTACGGCCTACGGAGTCTTCGCGCACCGGATCCCGGTAAGTCCTTGGTCCGTTGGCGAAATAAGGCTCCGATTCGCGGAACGCAGGGCTCGCGGATTACTGTACCAGGACCCGCCACGGATCACTTTAGTCCCGCCCGTTGACGGTCCTGTCGGGTTCTTCGCCGGGCTTTTTGGGTAATATTTAAAGTCGTACCAGTCGTTGACCCATTCCCAGACATTCCCGGCCATGTCATAGATACCATAGGGACTCTTGCCAGCTTCGAACGTCCCCACCGGGACTAATACCTCATGCTTATTCCAGTTCGTTTTCCCAAAATTCGCGTGGAGCGGCGTTGGAGCATCGTTGCCCCATGGATAGAGGCGGCCGTCCGTCCCCCGCGCCGCCTTCTCCCACTCCGCCTCCGTTGGCAGACGCTTGCCGGCCCACTTGCAGTACCCGTACGCATCTACCCAGTCCATATTCGTGGCCGGGCGTTTCTGGTGCGCCGGTTGATTCATCGTCTTCCAGTCCAAGGGTGGTTCAACCCCTTTCGCCTGCAGAAAGGCCGCATATTGCGCCACCGTCACTTCGTATTTATCCATGGAAAAGGTATCCAGATAAACCTGGTGCTCCGGTCGTTCGTCTGAATCTCCCGTCTGGCTTCCCATCGTGAACTCTCCCGCCGACACCACTGCCATCGACGGATCTTTCGATTGGGCCGCCGGCTCCTCCTGACGCTGCTTTTGCCCCGTGGAAGATTCCTTGGCACCCTTATCGGAGGGTGGAGCGGCCAGCACCAGGTGAGCAGCCAGCCCAAGCACCGCAACCAACACAAGTATCGTTTTCATGAACCGCCTCCACACTCGACTAAAGGAATCAGGACACCCTATCCGCACATATGTTTGATGAAATGGAACTATAATGCCTCGCGCCTTAGGAAGGCAACCGCAAAGGGCCCCACGGGACAGTCCGGTCTTATGCTGCTGAACGAGAGCTTGGGTGGCAGCAACGATACTCATGCTCGCTCAACGAGCGGCCTCAGAAAGCCCTCGTTGGACGCGTGCAGTTGGGATTATCCCAACCACCCTGTATTAAAGTGATAGTTCCCTAGGGTCTTGCCAGCGGAACGGCGCGTCATGGTTCGCCAGGGATTGGGTGGGTGAGAAGTCTGGCATTTGAGGGCATCCTGTTAAGGAGTTCCGCTCTTGTCCCAGCGTGTAGGTCATCGAAGCGTTGTTGTGTAAAAATGGTTTTTCCGTAGTCTGCTATAGGTATGACCCTCCAATTTACAGGGCGATAGCGGTCCAGAGCTTCACGACGATCCACAGGACTGCTGTAATTGTGAGCAGCAGAAGCGCGACAGTCCCGCCGATAATGCCGGCCACATAGAACCTGGCCTGCTGCGTTTCTCGATACGGTTGAGCCGCAGCCCTCCGCAGTAGTTCTGCATTTCTCGCATGACTCCGGAACCAGACAGAAAAGAGATCGCCGACAATGGGGATGGCTCCGACCGCCCCATTGATGAGGAGATTCAGGCTCATCCGTGCGATGACGACCTGCGGCACTTGGAGCCGTACGGCCAATACCAGTATGAAGGCCCCAATGAGATTGGCTAACATGTCACCGATTCCTGGTATTAGCCCGAGCAATGGATCGAGTCCCAAATAGAAGGGTGTGCCAGGAATTTTGACGGTCGTATCCAGAACCTTGGCTAATAGTTCGGCCGTCGCCACAATGGCTTCTCGTTGAAGATCTGGAGAAGAAGATTTGGGGGGGAGATGTGGGGCCTGGTCAACCACGATGTGACTGAGTGACATACTCTTTGAGCCTGCAGCGGTCCATCACAACGAGCAAGCTTGCTTGTGCCGCCCGTGAAGCAGCGGACTCATTCACCACGCCTTCTTGCATCCAAATCGCCTTGGTGCCACAAGCGATAGCTTCTTCGACGATAGGAAGCACGTCTCCCGACTTCCTGAAGATATCCACAAGATCGATCTTGCCCGGCACCTGCGTCAGTGAGGGATGGGCTGGTTCATCGAGGACGCACGTCTCGTTCGGATTCACAGGAATGACTCGGTAGCCTTGACGCATCATGAAGCGCGTCACCCCATAGGATGGGCGCGCTGGATTCGACGACAATCCCATTACGGCTATCGTGCGGCAATCCTTGAGAATGCTCGCGATCGAAATATCATCCGCACAGGCCATGGGATCGAACAGTATCATGAGATAAACTGGAGAACAATTATTGGTGAGAGGTCTGATAGTCCAAAGTGTGTTCAAAAAGACCATAATTCTCACCCGCTCAGCCCTGGCGTACCGAGACACGACTGTTCGCAGGCAAGGCCGCAGCGAGTGAAGACCCGAGGCATATCAATAGTATGTTGACCGATCGAACGACGAGCCAGCCCGCCGTCAGGCTAGTCGCAGCGGCGTCTCGGTGGTCGGAGTAGAAGTCTTCGTGATTAATGGGTGTCAGGCGAAGAATCGCCGGACTTCTTCTAGCGGTGCGCAGCCTACGAGGAGATCACCCTCTGGCGAGACAATGAGTGGAACTCCGGCCTGGCCTGTTGCGTGCCAAGCCGCTTCCCATTCTTGAGCTACCTGGCGACTCTCGTCATCGATCGTGCCCGTACTCTCCAGCGAGCCTCCTCCCTGCTCAACCAGTTGCCTGAGTACCGCCGGATCAGAAATGTCCCTGCCTTCACACCAGAAGGCCCGATAGGTCTCCCGCACAAACGTCATTCCATGTGATCGATCACGCCCTAGGAGTACCACCGCCTGCTCGATCGCCGGTCTCGTATTGGGCTTGCCAGAAGGGAGTGCAATGGGCAGCTCTGGCGCCAGCCGCTGCACGACCGTCACTTCGTGGCGGAGTTCAGCGCCCAATGAACCCTGCCAAGGTTTCATGGGACGAGGTAATTGCGGCGCATGCTGCACACCGCGCCATTCACAGTGATCGATGAGCTGCAGGCCATGGAGCCGTTCGTGCATCGCATAGCAGAACGGACAGTTGAAATCGCTGTAGAGGGTGTAGGGAGCGGTCATGCTGACGGGTCCACTCAGGTGATTGCCAAATAATAGCGCATGAAGCGCCAAGAATACCAATAGTCTTCCACTATGATCGTCATAACCCGCGAACCTGGCATTCGTTCAAAGAGGTATGGTATGTGAGCGCATGCCGATGCCCTCTGTCTTACTCCTCATCCCCCCACTCACTCAACTGAATACTCCCTACCCCTCCACCTCCTATCTCACAGGGTTTCTCCGTGGTCGCGGGATTGAGGTCTCCCAGGCCGATCTCGGCATTGAGATGGTGCTTCGGCTCTTTTGCCGAGCGGGACTCCAGGCTGTGTTTGAGCAGATACGCAAAGACGAAGGTGCCGTGCCAGGTGAAGCCAGACAGATGCTGGCGGTCGAGCCGGCCTATCTGAATGCCATCGAACCGGTCATCGAATTTCTCCAAGGACGCAATCCCTCCTTAGCCTTGCTCCTCGCCCGCCCAGGATTTCTTCCTCAAGGCCCCCGGTTTGCCGGCCAGCGAGGAAGCGCTGCGTCAGCTCGTACCTTGTCGGAGCAGGATCGCGCTAAACGGTTTGCCACCTTGTATCTTGAAGACCTGGCCGATCTGATTCAAGCAACCCTGTCTCCCCATTTCTCCCTGAGTCGCTATGCCGAACATATCGCCCGAGCAGCCTCGTCGTTCGAGACCATCATCGACGCGATAGCAGTCCCCCCGGTTCTGACGGATCAATTCATGCTCGAATCCTTGTGGGAACATCTGGATCGCTTTACTCCATCCCTCGTCGCTCTCACCGTGCCTTTCCCCGGAAACCTCTATGGCGCGTTTCGCATTGCCCATTCCATTAAGAATCGGCGGCCCGAGATCACCATTGCCCTTGGTGGCGGGTATGCCAACACGGAGCTTCGGCGTCTGTCGGACCCCCGCGTATTCGACTACGTCGATTACGTTACGCTCGACGACGGGGAACGCCCTCTGCTCTCGTTGATCGAATATTTGGCAGGGACCAGGCCGCGCACGCGACTCTGCCGGACGTTCTATCGGGACAAGAATCGAGTGGTCTTCGCGAATGATACGTCTGACCGGGAATTCAGCATGGCTGAGGTCGGTTGTCCGACCTATAGCGGCTTGACCTTGGATCGCTATCTTACGATCTTGGACAGCACGAATCCGATGCATCGTCTCTGGTCAGAAGGTCATTGGAACAAACTCACGGTCGCCCACGGCTGCTACTGGAAGCAGTGTACGTTTTGCGACGTCGGGCTCAATTACATCAGTCGCTATGAAATGACGCCGACCGATCGGCTCATCCAGCAGATTGAGCAACTGATCGCCGAGACGGGGCGCCGAGGGTTCCACTTTGTGGATGAGGCAGCCCCTCCCGCTGCCCTAAAATCGCTCGCCTTGGCGCTACTGGAAAAAGGCATCACCATTTCATGGTGGGGCAATATCCGATTTGAAGAGGCGTTCACGCCGGACCTCTGTCGCCTGCTGGCTTCCTCCGGTTGCATCGCCGTGACGGCAGGACTCGAAGCTGCCTCGGACCGTCTACTGGAAAAGATCAAGAAAGGGATTACTGTCAATCAGACTGCGCTCGTGGCAGCGGCCTTCAAAGACGCAAACATTCTGATCCATGCCTATCTTATGTACGGTTGTCCCTCTGAGACGGTGCAAGAAACGGTCGACTCGCTCGAACGGGTACGACAATTGTTCGCGGCAGACCTTATTCAATCTGCCTTTTGGCATCGCTTCACCGCCACGGCCCATAGTCCGATCGGGCTCAATCCGGCTGCCCATGGATTGCGCATCCTCGGGCCCGAGTTTCAGGGCTTTGCGGAGAATGACTTTCTACATGAGGATCAACGTGGCAAGACGCCTGAGTGGCTTGGCGAAGGGCTACGACGGGCGACGCTCAATTACCTCGAAGGGAGCGGGCTTACCCTCGACGTCCGTCAATGGTTCGCCCATTCAGTGCCACGGCCACGCGTCTCCTCCACGTGGATACGGCAGCTCCTCAAGGGCAGAATTATTGAAGATGACCCCCAGGCAGAACGGCGGTTCGTATGGCTCGGTGGGCAACCATTCTGTGAACCGGTCGGAAGAAGGACGCGGCTCATTCTGCCGGGGCGTACCAACGATCACTCCGTCACGCTCTCTAACCAACAGGCTCAGTGGCTTGTCGATCTGATTCGACAAGCTACACCCCAAAATAACCCATCGTGTCCCTACCCCCTGCTCCGGGGAACGAAAACCACATTTCCTGGAACCGCAAAGGAGTTTGAGATCTTCCTCGGTACGACCGCCTGGAAAAAGGTTCGCATTGCCGGCCTGCTGCTCGTATAACAGCCTGCGAGAAAACCATCTCGGCACACTGAGCTTCAAGGATTAATTGTAACCCTGCCAGAGCCCTTCGAACTTGACTCTTATAATGCTTGGTGAGACGTTATCGCCCATAGAAGGAGGACGTACCTATGTTCCTACTCCAGACCTCTGGGCTGTTCATTCTCACTGCCCTCGCCGAGATTGTCGGCTGTTTTCTTCCGTACCTCTGGCTTCGCAAGGACGGATCGATCTGGCTCTTGGTTCCGGCAGCGCTCAGTCTGGCTATCTTTGCCTGGCTCCTCACCCTCCATCCCGCTGCTAGCGGACGGGTCTACGCGGCCTATGGCGGTGTCTATGTGGCCACAGCTCTCGTCTGGCTGAAGGTCGTGGACGGCGAGGATCTCTCAATCTTCGACTGGACTGGAGCAGGAATCGCCTTGTTTGGTATGGCGGTTATCGTCTTTGGCTGGACCGCGAAGGAGTAACAAGACTCAATATCCCCCCCGATCAAGACATTTATCCTCCTCTCGTCTATCGTCTTGCCCCTATTAGCACGAGCGCTTCCTAAGCCTGCACGTCAGGGATAAAAGAACAACACCCAGCAGGATGCTCAAAAAATCCAAACTTCTCACCCGCCCAACCCTGGCGACTGCTTCACCCTTCCGCCCTGAGTCTGCCAAGATAGCCTCTTAGCCCAGGGACGCGCCTTGTTTCCAGCAAGGTCACAGCCGAGTGACTCAAGATAATCCGTCCAAACTCGCTCATGTACGTTGCCCCCTGGATGGCTCGGATGAGTGCCCCACTGCGCGCGTCCAACGAGGGTCTTCTGAGACCGCGCGTTGCGCGAGCACAGTGGACTCACCGGGCCATCCCTCCCCTTCCTGGTGGAC
>JAQBES010000022.1:0-24149 GCA_032123755.1 Nitrospirota bacterium | reverse complement strand
TTCGACGTGGAAGTCGAAGCCCCATGCTGGTTGTTAGCGAGTTGAAACCTGGGCAAGGACTGGATGCGTGGCAATTGCGTCGTTGATCGCTTTCACCATCGCGACCGGTGAGGCTTCACCAGTCTTGACCAAGGAGGTGTACCGCTCCTGAGTCATGGCAAAGAACGCCGCTTGATGCTCGGCCGGCACACCCATCAAGGTGGCGAGGGACGCGAGATGCTCGCCCTGGCCCTGCGCCATTTCCTGAGACAGGTTCTCAAAGTTGAGCTGAGCAAACATCGTCGTCTTATGCTCGGACATTACCTTCCCATCGTTCGTACAGCCTGAGGTCCCCGTGCTGATCCCGAACGTCTGACTGCCGAACGTGCCGTTGGTGGTGGCCATCAACACCTGCGGCGCGATGTTCTTCTGGTGCGCATAATCACCCCAGGCGAGCTTGCCCAGCCCGCAGCCAGGGCCGGTGTCTGGATTGGCCGCCGCCATTGCGAAGCCTGCCTGCATGCCAAAGAGCACCGCAACCGATAGCATAATCACTTTCTTCGACATAAGTCCTCCTCCTTGTATGAGTGGATAACTCTCCGTTGGTGTACGACGCAACGGTCGCATTATAGATAGCCGAAAAAGAAAATTTTGTCGAGAAAAATTACTTATGGCCTCTCCGCGACACCGGCTAGCAATGGATGTCCAACCGCCGCTTCTTGGATTGCCTTGATGACCGAGAGCGGCGAATCTTCTCCCCTCTCCATTAAGATTCGATACTGGTCCTGTGCCAGAGAAAAGAATGCCGGCTGATGCTCAACGGGGACGCCCATCATCGTCGCCAGTGACGCAAGATGTTCGCCCTGCCCCCGCGCCATATCCTCAGAGAGGCTTTCAAACATCGCGGCGATAAACATGTCGGACTTGCGGGCGGCCATCACCTGTCCGTCGTTCGTACAGCCCGATGTCCCGAAACTGATCCCGAACGTCTGGCTACCGAACGTGCCGTTGGTGGTGGCCATCATCACTTGTGGCGCGATATTTTTCTGATGCTTGTAGTCCGACCACGCGAGCTTACCCAAACCACAACCAGGGCCATTGTCCGTATTCGCAGCCAACACGGACCCGACGGGAAGCCCGACTAACAACAAAGCCAGTTGAATCTGTACGAACGTTCTCATCCATTCCTCCTTCTGCCTTATCGGCACACGGGTTATACCTCATCTCGACGAAACTGCCTCCGACCGCCTCCCAGGATCTTCCCTGGGCTCTTCCTGCCCGGATTTTTCATCAGCCCAATATGCCTGGATTTAATCTTTTCGTCTATCATCGCTAGAGTCCCGACTGCCCGTGGGAGGTTGAATCGCTGTGGGTCCGCTGATCCTGGATTACATAGCAGCGTCTTGTCGAACCATTCAACTTTAGGTTGATGCGTAGGACCAAAGATGCCGACGTCAGGTTGTTCGCGATCCAAAAATGCTCGTCCGTCCTTCGTCAGCTTCCCGCCTTCGTACAGAATATGACGGATGGCGATGCGGCGACCAGCCAGCTCGATCACGACTTCGGACGGGAATCCGCTCTGTTCCTCATCGTCGACGTTGCCGGAAACCGCTGTGACCGGAGCGATCTGCGTGAGCCCGCATTATTCATGACGGGTCGTCGCGAAATCGCGCAGTCGCCACGCGAGACAGGCACGCGGAGCCGCGAGGGAGGGAGGCATACTTGAAACAGTATGTTGACCGACTGAGTGGCGAGCCCGCCTGCCTGGACGCCGGGCCAACCGCGTCCAGGCTTGTCGTAGCGGCGAATCCGAGATTGCAGCAGAAACGTTCATGAATAATGCGGGCTCACTGTTCAATCACGGATTGATCGCCGATATCCCCGGCGTGGAGAATGTGATCGACACCTTGAAAGTGTCGCCGGACAGCTGGATCGAATAGGCCATGGGCAAACTCTACGCACCTTAGATTGAGCGTCGCAAGTTAGGAGCAAGTGTTGCGGCACAATTCCCGTTTGCTCCCCCATATGGTCGCTTGTGGCACAATGCAGATGATTGTATAGGCCAATTCGCGTATGCTTGGGACGAGCGGTAAGATTCGTTCGAGGGAGGTGCAGATATGACATTCACACGGATTACCGTCAGCCCTAAACAGATGGGAGGGGTTCCTTGCATTCGTGATTTGCGCATTCCTGTTTCGACCGTGGTCGGCATGATTGCAGACGGCATGGCCGACGCAGAGATCCTCCGTTCGTTTCCTGATCTGCAGTTGGAGGATATTCGCGAAGCGCTTCGGTATGCAGCTGAGGCAGTCCGGGAACGCGAACTCCCTTTGGCTCCCCTTTCATGAAGTTTCTCGTGGATAACGCCCTGTCGCCGCTCGTGGCGGATGGGTTGCGTCTGGCGGGGCACGATGCAGCCCATGTGCGTGATTACAGAATGCAACAGGCAGATGATGCAGACGTTCTTGCGCGAGCTGCCCACGAAGACCGTATCGTCATTTCCGCCGATACAGATTTCGGTACTCTCCTTGCGCTCAGAGAAGTCGCGAAACCTTCTGTGATTCTTTTTAGGAGAGCCTCACAACGGCGTCCCGACGCTCAAGTGACCCTCTTGCTTGCCAATCTGCCCAGGATATCGGAGGCCCTCGAACAGGGCAGCGTTGTGGTGTTTGAAGATACGCGAGTCCGCATTCGTCCTTTACCGATCGGTCGGCCGGACCCGCTTCGATAATTGATCAGAGTCCTGCCTGTACCTGTTTCCAGTCGAAGGTAAAAGGCTCTGGCGATTTCTTCGGCAGGGCAGCAAACTCCGCTTTTAATCGTTCGGCCCTGGCTGTGCTCATCGGATGTGTCGAGAGCCATTCCATCCGTCCCTCATCTTTCTCCGAGAGCCGCTCGAAAAACCGGATCATACCGGAGGGATCGATCTTTGCCCGCTGGAGCAGTTGCAATCCCGTCAGATCGGCCTCGGTCTCCTGCTCCCGACCAAACTTAAGGGTAAGCAGTTCGACGCCGAGCTGTTTCATCATCCCGACGAGGCCCTGTTGATCACCAAGCACAATGGCCACCACCGTCAGCAGCCCAAGACTTTTCACGATTCGTTCAAGCCCATGCCGCTGCAGCACGTGGTTGAGCTCATGGCTCAACACGCCCGCCACTTCTTCGCCGCTTTCTGCTTTTTTCATGAGCCCGGTGAACACCACCACATACCCGCCAGGCAACGCGAAAGCATTGACGACGTCGCTCTTCACCACAGCCACTTCGAACTTGTAGGGATTATTCGGAATCTGTTCAGTCAAACGTTGCGTCATCTCTCCCAGCACTGTGACCGCGAGACCGTCTTTCATCACCTCCTGATGGGTAAGGAAATCCCGATAGGCCGATTCCCCCAGCTTTTGCTCCCACTCCACCGGAATCCTGCTCACGGCAAGCTCGACCAACAGATCGGCTCCGGACCAGAGGCCCAGCACCATGGCCAGGATTGCCCCGCCGACCAGGCCCCAGACGAGTCGGTGCCGGTGACGCACCTGACGCACCCGCTCTGCAGCTTGCGCAAACGGAAGACTGAGATGGTCGGGGACCGTTTCCCGAAAAGC
Organism: Nitrospirota bacterium; assembly: GCA_032123755.1. Classification (GTDB taxonomy): domain Bacteria; phylum Nitrospirota; class Nitrospiria; order Nitrospirales; family Nitrospiraceae; genus Palsa-1315. The sequence goes on along the minus strand of JAQBES010000022.1, from coordinate 20,574 downwards.
CCGAATCACGTCAGGGCTCTTCAGATACAGCGTCCGTTCCCCTTGCGCGCTAGTCCATTTCACCACGAGATGGTCATGGTCGAGTCCGCCCGCCGAGACGGTGAGCGCTGAAAACGGCACGGCCTCTCGTGCGCCAACGCCCCCCTCAGATTCGAAGGTGATCGTCAGCCCATCCCCATCAACCTGCACGGAACAAGGCGCACCGGCGGCAGGAAACTCGTCACCAAAACAGAGGGCATTGGGATTCATAGCGGGGCAACCGGGGTAACGGGACAACGGGATAATGCTGGGTGTATCTTGTCACTCATTTATCCACTCTCTTACCCCCATATCCCGCTAACCCCTTACTTGATCCCGCTATACCCTACTCGCTGACCGGGATGAACTGCTTGATCCACGCCCCGAAACTACCCGGGTTCCGGCTTTGAATGTACACGAGTCCAGGGCCCCGGAACCGGCAAACAAACCCTTCGCCTGAGGTGAAGCTAGCGACCCAGCCAGAGGTGGCTTTTTCGATGTTGTAGGAGGTTGTGGTGGACCAAGCCACCAGGTGGCTATTGTCCACGATGTATTCCTGATCGGGCTTCAACTCGATCTTGTGAATGGCCCCGAAGCTGTTCAACACGAGCGTCCCTTTCCCGCTGATTTTCAGAATGAAGAAACCCTCTCCGCCCAGCAATCCACGGCTCAGGCTCTGCATTTTGCTTTCGATGACGATCGAGTCGGCACCCGCGAGAAAACCGTCTTTCTGCACCATGTACTCGTTCACGCCATCGAGTTCCAAAATGACAATTTCGCCGGGAACCGTCGGAGCCAGCAACGCTTCGCCGGGGCCGCGGCTGGCGCGCAGCGTCTGGAAGAAGAACTTCTCTCCCGTCAGGAGCTTTCGCGACAGGGCTCCGAGAAAGCCGCCTTCCATCTTACTTTCAATGTCGATGGTTGGTGAGCACGCCACCATCGCGCCCGACTCAGCCTTGATATGCTCGCCCGGTGCCAGATCCACCCGCACCATCGGAAACGCACCTGGATACAAGATCTCGGTCTTCATCTATTGAACCTCCTAACTGACGTAAGGGGTTAGGCGTGAGGCGTTAGGCGATACAGACTGACATGGATCAAGGTCTCACGGCGACGCGTTTCGTACCATTCGCTTTCTGATGACGGATCAGGCCACTTAGCATCTTATCAATCCGCTCAATTTGCCTATCAAGTGTTACCCAACTATCCTGCACAAGATATCCCAATCTCCTCGCAAGTTCGAGGTGAGTATCTAATTCACTGAGTGATCCTTGTGCCATGTGGAGATAGTTGATGAATTCCTTTTTCGTTTGCCGACCAGTTCCCTCGGCAACGTTGCTGGGAACACTAGAAACAGCCCGCCTGATTTGATCAGTCAGACTGTATCGCTCCTCTCTCGGGAATGAATCGGTTACCTGGTAGATGGTTACAGCCAATTCCATCGCCGTATTCCAGAGATCCAATTTCTTGTGCGGCTTGTCCATGTCATGATCTCGTCCTGAAGTAACGCCTCACGCCTTACGGCGTTTACCCTGCCACCCATCCGTAGGCCTTGTGGCTCGGCTCAGGCCCTTCTTCCAGATAGCTCATCCTGAGTTGTCCTAAAACGTCCTGCGGCATCTCCTTCCGCTTCACCTTGACATCGACGCCAAACACCAGCGCGGCGTTCAGTCCGAAGATTCGTTCCTTTACCTGGCGCGTGAGCGGCTGGTACCGATGCCGCTCGATCAGCTGATCCGGAATCTGGAACCGCCGAAAGGCTTCGATCTGCCATTGCGGCGTACCATACCAGATGGAGTCCGTCCCCCAGAGCACGTGATCGACGCCGAACGCGTCGATGATCTGCCCAAGCAAATGCGCGCAGACCGCCGGATGGGTCGTGACGAGCTGCGCAAAGGTCGAGCCGAGTTCCATATAGATATTCTTGATTCCGGACTGGGCCTGCTTCATACGACAGAACTCGGTGGTCCAGGGAATCTCGCCCGTCTTCGCAAACACCTTATCCACCGTCGAAGTAGTTTTGAGTCCCGAGTGATAGACCAGGAAGTCAATGTCAGGGAAATCCTTGGCGGCCTTGATCAAATCCTTGGGATGGTTGTAGTCCGGCACTGGTCCCAGCGGCAGGCCCTTGTGAACACAGACGCGCTTAATGTTGAGCTTCCTGGCTTGCTCGAGCATCGGATAGGCGATCGTCTCATCGTCCATCCACCAGCCACGATCGAATCCCTTCGGACAAGAGCCGGTGTAACACTTCCACGCATCGACCTTGAGCGTATCCGCCTGCATCGCCATAAAGTCCAAATCGGCGGCCCCCAGTTGGGGCGTGGCCAATCCATGCGCAAGCATTCGTTGGGACTGCGCAAGGCGATTGATTTCGTCGCGGATGTGCGCCATCTCGTTCGGCGGCACAACCGCTTCTTGTGGATAGGGTCCCGGCGGCGTGCTGATGAGGCCGATGGTGGTCTCGCTGTCGAGGAACACTTCTTTCACAAAATTCTTCCACGAAAGATCGTCAATGGTGCCTCGATCGCCCGCAAGCTTCGGGTTGAGTCCTGCTTCCCGTATCCATCGTCTGAGCGATAGCAGCGCCTGCTTCGAGACGGCACCCTTTCGATTGTCTTCGGCATCGGTCGGGTCGTAGTGCGCGCCGACGTAATGCGTCTGCACATCGAAGATAAAATAGGACGCACCCTGCTGCTCGGCAAAGGCTTCCGTCTCAAAGAGTTCGACCTCGCCAATGTTGAAGAACCGTCCGAAGACGGAATTCATGGCCAGCAACGCGGCCGCCATCCCGCCTGTCGTTTTGAGAAAGTCTCTGCGGGTGAGGCCTCGTCGAGCGGCAGTCCGTTCCACGAGCGCGATGGCAATCTGTTCGACGCGGGCTTGGTCCGTTGTCTGGCTGAAGGGAGCAAACTCTTCGTTCGATACGATCTGCGTCGGAATGGCGGATCGAAGGATAATTCCTTGTCTAGCCGAGGGAAGGTAAGAAAATGGTGTTGGTGAGGGCGCCATCGTGCTTATCCGTCTGAACGGTGTGCGGTGATTCTGTGGAATACCACAGGCAGTGTCAAGCAACCAGAATAGGCGATGGAATCAGAAATCTTTGACCGCGGAGGGATGCGGCTGGTTACTTGGACCGGCGGGTGGACACGGAGCGGCTGCTCTCGAGCACGACCGATTGAGTCCTGGGAATTGTTGCGACGACATCGCTCAGAGGATCACCTTCTTGATCTTTGCCGTCTTGCCCGACACTATACATCACACCCCTCTGCTGATTGACCAACATAGGAAGACCGGTAAAGGGATCGTAGTGGGTCTGTCCTGCCTTTGCGAGGCGTGTGAGCAGATTCTCCTCTTCTGGCCCTCGTCTGATCCAGACTTGCAGGCTCGCCAAACGAAGCCGTGCATCGGTCTCCACCATACGCCCAACATAGAGATCCCATGAAGGGAGTGGCTCGATTCCGATGATGTGCTCGATCGGATTCGCCACGTAGTCCACCGGGCTGACAGCGGGAGTCCGAATGAAACTGGATGGTTTCGGCAGGTTGGTGTAGCGCCCTTCCGCCACTGCCTTGCTCGCCGCCTCGTAATAGTCTGCATAAGCATTGGATCGCCGTTGCACGGGAAGGGGCATCACCGCCGCCAGGGCAACGTGAAGAGGACGCTCGCCATCCTTGTCGTTCTTCAGGCTGGTCGTCACGGCCTTCGTCGCCCACGCGAGATGGCTCTGCATAGGCCATCGGAGCGACAGCTCGACCTGATCGAAGGGACGAACAATCTTGCCAAGTCGAGCGATCGCTGACCCATCGAGGTCCTGACGGGTCAAGAGCCCGGATGCGATTGCGGCATCGTCCTGGACTGCCGTCGCTGCCAGCATCTTCACCATCAGCGTCTTCGACTGTCCCAGTACAACGCGCCAGGATCCCATATCGGTCTCAAGTCGTCCGAGACCAGTACTGAGATCCTGCTCAAATCCTTCGGCGAGGTACAACCGATGGGCCAGCAGAATATGGGCACAGTTCGGGCTCAGGATTTGTCCGTATCCCACATCTTCAAACGGCATCGAAAGCCATCGTTGGTAGCGCTTGAGGGCAAGCGATTCTTGAGCCGCCCATGATCGTACAGCTGCCGCCTGCGACTTCAGCTGCGCCGCCGGATCGGCACTGGCGAACCATCCATTGACCACGTTGGCGGAGGCCCCTGTCGTCGTCATCCCTTTCCCCTCGTCACCGAGCATGCAGGCGCTCGCAGCTTGGAGATCGCTCCCTTCCACCTTGCGCTCGTAACCCGCTTGGAGCGGATCCTGCTCCTCAGAAACGTCGAAGCCGAGCAGCAAGAAATACCCATTTTTTCTTGAATCAACGAATGACTGTGGAGGACTCGTTGTCAGGTTGTGATAGACCGACGACGGGGGAGCTTCCATCACGATCCAGGCCAGTCCAACCGCCCCGATGCCGACCGCCACCAGCACAACACAGAAGAGTGCCAACCCCACACACAACAAGACAATTGATCGGGTCGTCGAAAAACAGGACCCGATAAACGACGAGATGCCAATGCGGGCCCGAGCCGCTCGCGCGGCAAACCGAGGGCGCGGTCGTCGCGACGCCACACGCTCCTGCGTGCGAACCGGACTTTTCTCTCCTGTTGAATTAAAAAGAACATCAACAGCCGACGCAGCGACCGAGCGCGCAGGTTCTGGTGTCGAGTCAATGGATTCAGTGGTGGAATCCTCCCACGTTGCGGGAGACAAAGAGGGATGATTCACAAAAGTGATTGCTTCACTCGCCCGAACCCATTCCGGTCTCGTATCTTCCTCAAGAACAACCTTTTCCACGACAGGGGCCACCGCTTCAACGGCAGGGGCTACCGTCTCCGAGGGAGCCGAATCCCATCCACCACTTCGCGACAGTTCAGCGACCGATTCAGGAGATTCCTCCGCCAGCGGTAACAGAGCCGGCGGAACGACTGGAGCCTCCCCCTTCTTCTTGTCCAAATCTTGTGTCTTATCAGACGGACGCTGTGGCTGAACCTCGGCTTCGCCAGTGCTCCAATGCGACAATGTATCCATCGAGGCAGGAGATGCCGATGGCGCATCACTTGGCGCTGCAGGAAGCGGAGGAACCGTGGCGGTCTTCAACAGGGTAAAGGGTTTTTCATGGTGCTCTGTGGGAACCGGTTCAGGTGCAGGCGGTGCTTCCGAGAGCACCGCTGAACGTGAAGGTTCCGGAACGGAGGCTTCCGGAGACGGCGCCACAGGCTGCAACTCCATAACAGACGGGAACAAAATGGGTTCAGATTCACGAGCGGGTTCGACCGGCTCTGACAAAGGCGGCCCTGGAAGCTCTACCTTGAAGGAACTTGGAGCGTCGCCCGAAAGAGTCGGTGGCTCCTCTGGCCGCGAGGGTTCTTCCTGAAAAAGAACCGCAGCTGGCTGTAGCAGATCGAACTCTCTGGCCACATCTGCTTCTACGATCGATGCGGTCTCTCCACTCAAGGTCGAAGGAGGCACCGCCGGCAACGGCTCGGGATCACTGAATGAGACGGGCGGTTCTGGAGTTGATGGAATGGTTGGGGAAGAGATCTCTGCTTCTGGCACTGGTTCTGGTTGAACTGATTCCAATCCTTTTGCATCCTGTACAATCGCACCCGGCTTGGAAGATGCGGCAGGCACACTCGACGACGAAGTTCCTAGACCAAACTTCCATGCGCCGTCGAAGACGGTGTTCCATGAAAATGGAACCGTGGACGAGGAATCAACGGCGGACGGGGTTGGGGCTTCGGGCTCTGGAAGAACCGCGGGAATCGTTGACGGCTCCGCCGTAAAGATCGACTCACTAGGCTCCGTCAGATCTGGCACAGGAACTGGGCTCGACAACTGATCTGATACAAATTCAGGCTGAGTGGTAGTGGACGGGGCAAGAACCGATTCACTGCCCAATAGTGGCGCTCCCTCCGATTGAGTGAGCGGAGCCGTCGACGGGACCGCTTCCTCAATCTTGATGGTGGAGTTCTCAAACTGTTCCCAAGGCATGGGAGAAGATAAACCCAGCGATCCGACGGAAGAGGTGATGACACTCCCCACCTCCGCTGCGCGCTCCTCTGAGGAGCGAGGGGTAAGTCCTTCATCCACAACGGGCGAACATTCGACAATCGGATTCCCCATCCCATCATCACGATGCCCACTCGACGGAGACGGCGACTCGGCCACTATGGATGGCAACAAATCCTGATCGAGGGGATGGGCCTCCTGGATTGGCCCGGTAGATTCAGCCGGCGGAACCTCCAGTTCCTGTGGAGCCAAACCGACCGATGCCGGGTCTATCAGAACGTCCGGAGCATCGAGCGATTCGATAACGGCATTCGACGAAGTGGGTGGCGAAACCTCGGAACTCGGGGAAGCCCCTTCAAACTGTTCCCACGGCATCACTTCAGAAGCTCGGGATTCTTCAATGGCTGGAAGGATTTTGTCCTGGGGCTGCGAGGCATCGACTTCCAATGAAGTCCCTGCGGCAGGAGCCACGGGAGGATGCCCGAGAAACTCACCGGTTTGTATGTCGAAGAGAGAGGCAAACTGAAAGGCCACAGAACTGACCGGCGCAAGCTCTCTCACCTTCGCATAGAGCTCAGCAGATTTCTTAGGATTTTCAGAGTCTGGACCCTCGATGAGAATGTCAATTGCCTTACCCAATTCTGTCACCGCAGCCACCGTATCTCCCTTTTCCTCGTACACATGGGCCAAGAATTCGAGGAATGGGACGCAACGAGGCCCGGCAGCCAAGTATTCGCGCAACAAGGATTCGGCCAACCAGAAGTCTTGTCGCCCGATCGCTTCATTGGCGAGGGACTCAAATGCTTGCCGAGCCGTAGCAAGACTGCCTAGTCGTAGATGCAGCGTGGCAAAGAGCCGGCGAGCTTCCGTGTTGTGAGGATCAAGTGAGAGCAACTCTTTCAACGCAGCGGACGACCGGTCGTACTTGCCGGTGTTCATGTGGGTGATGGCTTCCTCGAGAAGCGCGCTTTTCTTGCTGTAGCCGACAACGCCCCGTTTATGCACACGGGAGGGAGTCTTTTTGTCAGATTTTTGTGGGGGTTTCTTGTCGGTCCGCACGTTATAACCTTAGCAGATCATCGAAAGATGCGAGGTTGTTCCCCTGGCCACTTTGCACCAGATTTCGCTTCCGTTCTGTTTCTCACGATCTTGAGGGGAGCCAAACTGGACGGAGAAATGCAATCCTAGTGCCATTATGGTCTTCACCGTGGATTTAAATATCCTTGGTTATTAAGGTGTTAGGCGAGCCCCTCCTTCTCCTTTCTCTCGATCATTTTTCAAAAATGAACAAGCCCGTCAAGAATCGCCGTCGAGAGAGCCTTCTCTTGGAACGACTACGGGGAGACTCTAAACAAATGGCCGGGTCCTTTCTGCGGGAGCCCACGGAGCACGAACCATGGGTGTGTAGGCAGGAAGTGTCCCTGGACAGTATGCCCAACCAAGTGACAGGCCCAGTCGTCTGATCGCGGGAATCTGGTGCGAATCGGTGGTGGCAATAGCAGCTCTCATGCAGCAGCCACGCTAGTCTGGTTGTGTCAATGACGAGCCTTATGGTACCGTTCTCTACTCCTATCTTCATGCTCGACGTGGTCCGAGGGATAATCGGTCCCACCGCATACATTGTTTGGGAATCATGGATTTTTTCTCTTTCGGACCATTGAGGTGGATCAGGCAGGCCTCTCTCGTCTGCCTGCTGGCAGTGCTGAGTGGATTCCTGCTTCCCCTCACCCCTCGGGCTGAATCGGGAGGAAGCTCCTCCGGACGCATCTCCCTCGACTTCAATGATGTCGAACTCTCTGTTTTTGTTCGTTTCATCAGCGAGTTGACCGGTAAAAACTTTGTCTTGGACGATGTCGTCAAGAAGGCCGGGGGGAAAATCAGTGTGTATTCCCCTACCAAAGTCACGCGCGACCAAGCGTACAGGATGTTCGTGGCGGCGCTCGAAGTCAGTCGTCTCGGAGTCATCTCGAAGGGTAACGTTCATCAAATCGTGGCGATGGGGGACCTTCCTCCGGAACGAGGGGCATTCGTCTACAAGCTCAAACACGCCAATGCGACCGACCTTGCCGCCATCCTGACCAATCTCGTCGCCCGATCTCAGACCGTGGCACAAACGGCGCCAGGCGCACGTCCACCGTTCAGGCCCTTGAGCGAATTCGAAGCCCCCGTCCAGGTCTTTGCGGACAAGGCCACGAACTCGATCATCATTAGTTCGACCAAACACGCCTACACCAAGTTGCAGTCCGTGATTCGAGACCTGGATACGCGCCGGAAGCAGGTCTTTGTCGAGGCCGTCATCTTGGAGGTACAGGTTGATCGGCTCAGACAGATTGGAAGCGACCCGGTTCAGGTGATCGGCTCTGGCAGGAGCGGTTCACTGCAAGGCGTTGCCGGATTTAATAGTGCACCAGAAAATTTAGCAACCATCGCACAGGCCATTAGTGGGGCTGCTGCTGGCGCTGCAACCGGAGGAGCGGTGTCCGTCCTCAACTCGGTCAACGTGCGCGCATTCCTACAACTGTTGCTGAGCCTCACGGATACGAATGTCCTGTCGACCCCCCAAGTGCTCGCCGCCGATAACCAAAAGGCCAAAATCGTCGTGGGCGAAAATCGTCCTTTCCCAACCGGCCAGGCCCAGGGCATCACGGGTGGCACCCTGGTCACGATCGAACGAAAGGATGTCGGCGTCACACTGGAAATCACGCCACAAGTATTAGAGGACGACCTGATCCGGTTAGAAATCAAGCAAGAGATTACCGCGATCGCGGAGAATGTCGCACAAACGATCGGGACAGGAAACTCCTCGATCCCCGTAGGCCCCACCACGACCAAACGGTCGATGGAGACGACCACCATCGCAAGAGATCAACAGACGATCGTCATCGGCGGGCTCGTGCGGGATAACATCACCATTAGCGAGCGAAAAGTTCCGCTCTTGGGCGATATTCCGTTCTTGGGTTGGCTGTTTAAATTCCAAAGCAGACAGGTCGAGAAGCTGAACCTGCTCGTGTTCCTGACCCCAACCTTAATCAGGGATGAGGTAGACGTGGTGGAGCTGAATGCCCGTAAATCAGCGGAATTGGGGACACTGCAGCGCGAAAATCGGATTGAAGAACCCACGAGGCTCAAGCAAGATGTCTTAGAAAAACTCGAACGCCAGAATGGAACTCCCCGCCCCCTTCTGGATACAGTGGATCCATCCGCTCCGCTCCAGCTACCAGTGCAACCTGAGTAACCTCTGATCAATAGCGCAACAATCGCTTCTTTGGCTCGCGCCGCCCGCAAGTCCATAAGCCACTCTCTCTCCGACGGCAAAAGTCGTTACGGTGGCCTGAACGCACCGTGACGTCAACACATCAACGTAACAACTGTAAAGATTGGTCGGCCAAGGGTATGGGGTGAGTGCGCGAACTATTTCAGAACTATTCTGCTGAGTCAGCCAGAGTTGCCCTGCCGTGAATTGGTTTCTAGCTGAATATGAGATGCGCGGGTTAGGAAACCGTTCTCACGACCCTATTCCAACCACGGTTTCTGATCGTCCCCCGGTGTAGTGGACAGTGCTGGTGATGTGAGATGGCGTAACGCGCAAATTGAAAAATGACCCCTCACGGAAAACGCCGCGGGGTCGTGAAGCAACAGACGTCACGCCGGCGTGATCGAGGTATAGAACCGATAGGCATTGCCGCCTTGCTCCTTCGCCTGTGCCATCGCCGCTTCAGCGCATTTCAAGAGACCATCAGTCTCTTGATGGTCCAGCGGATAGAGGCTGATGCCCAGACTTGCTGTCAGAGCGACTTCCTGCCCACCCAAATCGAATGGCATTCCGAAGGCGGCGATGATGCGCTTGGCAACGATCTCCACGTCCGACTGACACGTGATGCCTTCAAGCAGCACCGTGAATTCAACGCCACCTAACCGGGCAACCGTATCAACTTCGCGCATACATTTCTGTAAGCGGTCGGCTGTGGCTTTGAGGAGCGCATCTCCTTGTTCTCGCCCTAACTCCGTGTTGATTTCTTTGAACCGATCGAGGCTGAGAAGGATGATACCGACCTCTTGCTTCTTGCGTTTGGCTCGAGAGATGGCCTGGGTCGCGCGGTCGTGAAAGAGGGTCCGGTTGGCCAGAGCCGTTAAGGGGTCATACTGTGCCATATACGACAAGTGCTGTTCGGCCCGCTTACGCCCGACGGCGTGACGGATGGCGCGCGCAAGTTGGTCCCCAGTCCACTGACTCTTCACAAGGACTTCCTGTACTCCGGACTGGATCATCACATGTTCTACCGATTCATCACTCTTGTCACTCAACATGACGATGGGCAATCGAGCCAGCGCTGCCTGGACCAGATTCAGTGCATCCATCCCATGTGTATCGACGAGAGTGGAATTCATCATGATGACATCAAAGGACTCACGGCTCAGACAACGCAACGCTGTGCTTAATCGCTCGACGTGCGTCGCGTGGATCTGGTCAGCCCCTTGTTGGGCCAGCATGACCAGAACCTGCTTTGCATCAATCAGGTTATTTTCCACGAGGAGAACTTTGAGCATAACATTCCACGTCTGAAGGTGAGTCGGAACCGACCCAGGAGGATTGGTGAGTCTGTTGGTCCGCCTGCCTAGGACCAACAGACTGAGCAGAGTGATAAACGTTTCTTAACGAGTTTGCAACCGATTATCCTTCCGAGTCGATCAGTCCAACAACAACCCTGTTTGAGCCTGTTCTCTATACTGGTCTTAATAATATTGGCTCAGAAGTGTATGTCTACATCTAGGACAAACCCCATGAGTAATGTGAGGGAGACATGGTTGATCAAAGAGATGCAGTCGAATAATCGCTTCTTCCACCTCCACCCATTCCGACGTCTGCACTTTCTAGCACCACCCACACATGACGATAAACGTATCATCGCGCTGAGTGGCAGGATTGAGCAACGCCACATTATCACGCGATTCTTCCCGCAAGATGTGCAAACAAATTCCACCGCGTGATCAGGAAATGGCCGCATTACCATTTGCAGATATCGCCGTATTCTAGGAGAGTCACAACGAAAGGGAACGGTCAGAAGGCACGCCTCCTATCGAAGGCGTCGTAACAAAGCCTGATAAAGGCCTCTTCTTCTGCGCTCTGGCCCGGCTGGCGATCGGAACCACCGTGCCCTACGGACCGTACGGTCGACCCTACCGCGCGCACCTTTTCGGACAGCCGGTTTTGACTCGTCCACCGCCCAGAGCGCACAAGTGGTTGAATTCCGTGGTGCGACACGGGATTTCCCGCGAGGTCTTATTTTTGCTCCGATGTAGCATTAATCGGCTCTTGAGACTGCACAAACGGGAGGATCCCACATGGAACCACAGATGTCGGCACGCGAGCGGTATGAGCGCGGGCAGATGCTGAAGCAAATGAAAATGCACGACCGGGCGCTCAACGACTTCCGACACGCGGCCCGTGACCCGCAGTATGCCGGGAAAGCCTATGCGCAGCTGGCGTTGTGCTTCCGAGCCATGGGCCGCCATGAAGATGCCGCCGCGGCCTTTCGCCAAGCCCTCACGGCCCCCACGCTCTCATCCGACGAAACGGTTCACCTTCTCTACCAGTTGGGACAGACCTTGGAATCGCTTGGCCGCTATGCGGAAGCGCTGGAGGCCTACGGCTGGGTCCGGCAAGAGGACGCCGGGTTCCAGGACGTGGCGCAGCGGATTAAGCATCTGCTCGCAGGGGGACGCGCCCCACTCCCTCGGCGTCGACCGGCCTCCGGGTCCGTGGTCGGAGACATGCTCAGACTTGGGGGGCAACTCACGCCTCAGGTGCTGAGTCTGCTGGGACAGGCCTGGACATCATTCGGCCAGTATGCGGACAAGCTGGGGCACCATCGAGGTGACCAAAAACAGAGTCCCAGTTTCCGAGACGTGGATCACCCGAGTGGAGCTCGAGAGCTCACGCCGACGCGATGCAGTCCACCGGTATCCAGAGATCGGAAGAGAGACACACGTCAACACGTTCGCGTCGCAGTCCGATTGCAGAGCCACTTTTCATCAAAGGGTCGGAGGATGACAGGTGATGGAGAGCTGCGAGACCTCTCCCCTGGGGGCTGTCGCGTCACGAGTCTAGTGGCCGTCCCCGTGGGAGCAGAGTTGGAGTGTTGTATCTTCTCGCAAGATGCAGGCAACCCGTTCACCATCGAAGGCGCAACGGTACGTTGGAGCCGTCCTCAGGAATTCGGCCTGGCTTTCACCAAGATACGTCCGGGCGTGCAGCGGCAGATCACACAGCTGTGCCGAACACGGACACCGCTAGGGGTAGACGTGTAGGACCGTGCGCAGCATTCGACCTAGAGATGGTCTCTGGTTGCTACGTCATGGGAAGCCACAGCCGGTCAGCCCGCGACCGCGGATCGGCTCCAGACTTCTTCTGAACTCGCCGTGCAACTGCAACACCAGTTCCAGGAGTGTCAGCTTCTCGTGGCCGTTGTGCTCGACGCCTCGCATGGTCAGTACGTCGTCCACTTCGCCACTCCCACGGCGGCACCGGAAGTCAGTTGAATCGTGGAGAATATCTCTCCTAACCTAACCCACCCCACCACTCCCCCTGAGTCCATGTTTCATATCTTATTCTTGACCTCAATTCACAGCTGACAAAACTCCCAGTACCTTTTACATTTCCTGTCTATGGTGATGCATGGTCTGGCTTTCTGTTGTATAGAAGGCTATTCACAAAGGGTTCTCCTTCGGCTTCCAGGGACAATGGCAGTTCTTCTTGGAGCCTTCGTTGGCCGTACGAGATTTCGATGGAGTGGTGCGGCAAATCCGGATGGAGGCAGACAAATCCGTGTTGATCCATGATGAAGATAGAGCCTGGATATCTAGGGTTATTCCGGGCCTCAGCTGTCCAGTCAAATCTCATGCAGTCCAGTGCTAGAGTCCTGTCGGGAGAAATATTGAATGAGATTCTCCGGAAACGGCTCGTGTCTGGCTGATTTGAATACTCTACACCAAGTTTGTAAAGGCGCTCCGCGCTGCTTCCTTCTGGTCCTGGTCCGGCACCGAGGCTCAGTGTCGCAAGAGGCTGACGCGGTCCCGACTGTAGTGTGGACTTTTTGAAAAACTGGACAAGTACGTCGGGGAATATGATAGGCGCGCTAGGAACCACGAACCAGCTGTCTCCCTGTGGAGGCAAGATGGAGAACCCCTCAAACTCCAGGCGCTCGGTCGGATCGGTCACGGGAATGAGCTGTGGTCCTCCGGCACAGCCCACCATACCTAACCCCACACCGAGCACGATGATCCAGTCTCGAACGATTCGCATGGTGCTCCTCCTCACGATGAGGGACAGACATTTCGTGAACGGCCAAACGGCCAGCAAAGACTCCCGGTCTCTTTTACTATACTCAAAAGGTCCTTTCGAATGTTGGACTGTACTGTCCAACTTAATTTCTAGACAGTTTGTTGAACATTGGAAACCATCCGTTCTGCAGAGAATTCAGCCTGCTTCGACTCGCCAGCCGGCACACGAAAAATTCCACACCGTGGCCTGGCCCCGGAATGGACCAGCGTGGTAGGTAACTAAGCATTACACGGGGAAGCGACGGTAGGGACAAATCAAGAAGGCCATGGGGGCCTCGCAGGGAGGCGTATTGTAGGAGGGGAACGATCAAACCGCAAGGCTGGGTGCTCGATGAGGACTCCGACATTGGTACAGCCTGACATCGTGCGCGAAGCCTCACCGTGTTGCTCGCCGCGGATCACCGTTGCGTTTCCCTGCCTCTGCACGTATAAATTTGAATTAGCATAGCACCACAGGCCAAACCAGCCCCTTGTTAAGGAGAGCAACTCACTATGGAGACAGTATGAATCTCATGTCGCGTTCCCTCCTCATTGTTCTTCTTGGCGTCACCGTGAGCGGGTGTGGAACGTCCGTCATCAGTTCAACCCCCCGACAAGTGATCGTGGAATCGCAAATGATGGACGCACAAGAAGCGCAACGGCTGGCGGATAGTGAGTGCGCGAAGAACTCACGCTACGCCAAGATGACGCTCGAAGCCGAGTATTGGGAATGGAAATATACATTCGAGTGCGTGGAATCGCAGTTTCGTCCCGATCATAATCGCGGGCGCCAACGGGTGAGCTGATCCCTCGGTCGGCTAGCATTCCTGGCGCTGGTGCCGCTTGAGCACAGCCAAGGGTCGCTATTATAAAACTTCCAGGAACCTGATGCGAATTTACGTCTAGCCACGGTTCCTTTTTCTCCACTCCCACGGCGACACCGACTGCGGATTGGCTCATAACCCCTTCCGCTCCTCTCGTGCTGCCTTCTCCAACTCTTCGAGCACCGCATCCCCAGGCGCATACTTCCGATATCACCAGCACCAGCCGTCTTTGACCAGGGTGTGATTTACGTGGGTGCTGGTACAACCCTGGGACGGATCACTGCAAGTTCTTCAAAAACAATCTAATCTTTGATCGCAGGAGGTTTGGCTTTAGCCAATTCGTCTTGCCCGGTCATATTATCAACCAGTGTCAATGTCGTACGTAATGATGAAAGCGAAAAAGGTCCCGTTAGTGCAGTCTGCTCAAGTATGTAGGATACAGTTCCTTGTTGCAGAGTGAGAGCAATGCTACCGGCCTCCAATAACGTCCCTGGTTTGGTGGATAGAGTTGTATCGCCTGGTTCTCTTTCCCAACTTAAATATCCGCGCCGGTCAATTATTCCAATTGTCCTGTTCCCGTCGTACACCTCAACGGGAACGGTATAACTTGCAATATGAATCAGCCCCGTGTGTGGGTCCATTCCGCAACCCCCGCGCAACTAGTCAGGGACGCGCCGCGGGTGCACGAGCGAGAGCGTGTAGGAGATCAAGGAGTTACGCGAAGAAGGTATGGGGTGAGTGACGGGTTCCGATTCCACCATCCCTGCGAACCCGCTCCCAGCGCCAACCTCCAAGGAGCTGTAGCACAACTGTAGACAAAAACTGTAGCACGAGAAAAGAGAGAAAGACAATGATCAAAAATGGACCTTGAACGTGACAGTCTTACACTGGGTCAGTTTGGAACCTTGGGCCATCTATGGATACAAGCCTGGCACACCCAGTACTTCTCCTGGCCTTTTATTTCCTTTGCACCTTGCCCGGTGCGGGAGATCGCGCTTTCTTCACTTATCACCTTCTCACTTTTACAATTCGGACATTTTGGCTTGCTCTCCATAACCCCTCCTTCGTTGAGGTTTGTAGCAGCCACTGATCATCTTGCCCCCCATTGGGTAATCTAGAGCGTTTTGGAGCCTATAAAAAATTTACCACTTTAAAAAGGCAGAGCACTGGGAGCACTCCTCTTCATACAGAAACGGGCAGAGTTACCCTCCCCCGCCCGTTCGTACAAACCCACGTACGCCGTAGGCGTTGATACCTTATTCTGCTTCCGTCAAATGCGCTAAACCAGTTTCGGCATGCGTCGTGGCGGCCTCGGCGTGGCCCGCTTTACCATGCTCAATGGCTTCGTTCAGATGCTTAATCCCTTCGACCAAATGCCGGTTTTTGGCTCCCATCTCAGCATATTGCACCGACTTTTCCGCATGTGTCACGAGCGCCTCAGCATCACCCTGTCTGCCATGGTCCACCGCTTGCTTCGCCTCATTGATGGCGTCCGTGACGTTACCGGCGGGGGACGGCTCAGCATTCAGCATAGGCACACTACCCAACGCTCCAAGCGCAACCAGAATGAGGGCACCACGGTAGAATTTGCTGGTCATCTTTATCTCCCTTCCACGGTGAGAATTCACTACCGAAAACGATTGTAGGAAATCTTAAGTTCATCTTAATACAGCCTTTCCTGTAGCTGGTCAAGACGACCTGGCAGGCTGTTCGAAACCGAGGAGTTTCTGAAGCCCATGAACATCTCTTTCGACCGGATAGACGCAATCTCGGCTCCACTCCCACGGTAAACCACCACGCGAACATTACTTGATAGTCCTTGCCTCCTCTTCTCGCTGACCTTCGTGGCCGTGAGGTAGCCAAAATTGACAAAAATGTGAGGGGATTGGCCTACGTTGTCCACGGCTAATTCCCCCCCCTGCCGGGGGTGGCCGGTCAGAGAGGCCTAGTCATGGTAACAGGCAGGCAGGGTGCGCCATATCTGCTCCCTGCTGTTCAAGAGCCGTTGCAGGAACTTGGGAACGACACTGCGATAATAGTACGTTTTGCGCGGGGGATGAAGAAAATGTGTAGACATGGAACTTCCAAGGAGTGTAGACGCTACACTCTTTGGAAATTCAGAATCGCTGAATCACCGCTATGGCAGCGGCGTTTCGGTGTTGTTTGGGGTGAGTGCGCGAACGATTTCAGAACTTTTCTGCTGAGTCAACCAGAGTTGCCCTGCCTTGAATTGGTTTCTGGTTGAATCTGAGACGCGCGGTTCAGGAAACCGTTTTCACGCCCCTACTGCAGCCAACTCAGTCTCACTCAGGCCCACTACAGCCAAGGTTGGCGAGAAATCCGAACTTTGGCTGGAGTAGGCTGGAATGAGCTGGAGTGAGCGACTGTCTTGAATGTCAAGCTTCCGGTGCCCACCTGTCTTGCCACGGCCTGCGTGTGCGGAGGATGGCATTCAGAATTGTCAGAAGCTTCCGCATACAGGCTGTCAACGCAACCTTTTTGGCTTTCCCCGCTGCACAGAGCCGGTGATAGAACGCTTGGATCATCGGATTGCATCGGGAGGCCACTAGGGCCGCCATATATAAGGTCGCCCGCACCTGAGCCCGTCCGCCCCAGATCGTGCGTTTACCTCTGAAGGTGCCGCTGTCTCGGTTAAGCGGGGCGACCCCAACCAGGGCGGCGATCTGTTGACGGCTCAGGATGCCGAGCTCCGGCAGACTGGCGAGCAAGGTTGTGGCCACGACCGGCCCGACTCCGGGGATGCTTTGCAACAGTTCGTCCTTCTCTCGCCACAGGGGACTTGATCGAATGGCCGTGGCCAGTTCTTCGTCAAGCGCTCTCAGCCGACGTTCCAACCAGGTGAGATGGACCTGGATCTGCTTTTGGATGTAGCCCGGAGCCTGACCGCGGCGAGTTTTCTCCGCCACGAGCATCTCCACGAGTTGGCGCCGACGCGTGAGCCGTGCGGCCAGCTCTTGCGTCTGCGCATCGGGCAGCGGCCGTGGGGTCGGACGCACCGCCTCGGCAAACTGGGCTAAGACCTGGGCATCCAGCGTATCGGTCTTCGCGAGATGCCCCGTGGCTTTGGCGAAGTCGCGGACTTGCCGAGGGTTGACGACGACGATAGGCACTCCCGCCGTCGCACACGCCCCCGTGAGGGAGATCTCGAAGCCCCCGGTCGCCTCTAACACCACCAGCGTGGGCCGTAGCAACACGAGGCGCGCGACCAACATTGTGATCCCCGCTTCCGTGTGCGCACTGGTCCAGTGTTCACCAGTCGGGCGCACCGCCACATCGAACTGCGCCTTCGAAACATCGATCCCTACAAACGTCCCACTTGGCGTTGTCATGGTGCCTCCTGTATTGGCCCAGCCTTGCGCGATACGGGCTTGCGATGGCCCAGGCGACTGTCCGGGCTTGGTTGAGGCAGGGCGTGACGACCCAGGCTCACTCACGGCTTCTAAGGACCCGAGGTGGATCGGTCTATCACGCCCTGGGTGAATGTGTGACGCTATTACACGGAATCAGAGAGTAAAGATACAAGGTGGGCTTGAGCACAATTTGAGCACGATTGTGATGTTGTCCGCTTGGATCGGTAGTCTCGGGATGGCTTAGAGATTCCCGGGTCTGGGATGTAGTCTAACGCCTGCGTTCAGGTGCGGATGGCACGCGCAGCAGGCCAGACGTCACCTGCAACGCGTTGTTCGGCCTTCTTTCGGCCGATGAACTGCACGACCGAGGCCACGCCGGTATGGTAAGTGCCCTCACAGACTTCCCGCTCAAGTTCACGAAGTAGTATTGGTTCACAGTTTGGGAACTCCCGTTCAATCTTGGCCCGGGTCATAAGCATGTCTGAATCTTTGGGGCCTCCTGTATCACGGGTAAGTTGATTTTCCGAGTACGCCTCAAGAAGGATGAGGCCACCGGGTCTCAGGCACCGCTCTACCAGTGGGTAGAGCTTCTCTCGAACTGCACCAGGCAAATGCGCCGAAATGGAGACAACCGATCCGTAGTGATTCGCTTCCGGTTCAAACATGCCGAGATCGGCGACCTCTGTTTGGATTTCAACTCCCTTTGACCGCGCCAACGCTTGTGCCTTGGCAAGTCCGACATCGGATCCATCAACACCGTGTACTTTCAATCCCAACGAGGCGAGAAAAACGGCGTTTCGGCCCTCGCCCTCGGCCAAAGATAGTACAGGCCCACTTAGCATCTCTGCATATTCCGCAAGAAACGAATTGGGCTCGGTGCCGTAGATATATTCGTCTACGGTGTAGCGTTCATTCCACACAGGTCCTCCGAAGGCCTAACTATGTATTATCTGGTTCCGCATAAGACGCCCATCGCATTGCAATTCCGGATAAGACCCTTGCAGCATCTTGCTAGGACTGGCCATAGGCCCAAGTAATTTCGTGGAATTTCTTCTTGCATCTCTCTATTCAGAGTCTTAGACGGTTCCGTATAAGACTCCTCCTTTTGAATGGCGGAACAAGCCTGCGGCTGGACTCCGTACACGCTCCGCAGGTCTGAGACGAAGAAACCCCGCGATCAAAATCCCCTGACAGTGCGGTCTTAACAACAGTATATTATCCGTGTGCTTACAGGTCCTACGACGACTGGCTCAAAACCAACTCTTTGCGACCCGTGGAATTTCAGTGCCCTAGATTGGGACCAGCGGTTTAGGAATGGAAGCAAGACGATGCTACACGGTTACTTCGTTGTAGACACCGGACAATCCAGAGGCGGCAGAGGAAGCCCTATGCTTTCCTGCGCCGAGGCCTTGTCCAGCTGCGCAGCGGCATCAAGGATAAACTTCCTTAATAGTAATTCTTGTGCACGATAATTCTTGGCCTTGTTTATGTATCCGCCGTTAATGCTCACGACAAAATCGGGATACACGATCAATGGTGCCCACAGAAAGGTCCTTGTGTGATATTGATAGGAGAAGTCGCCGGTAGCGGTTATTCCGTTTGCATCCATTGCGGAAAACTGGAAACTGAACGGGGTATCGTAGACGTAATAACCCGGGATTGCGCTAAAAGTTAATAACGAGAGAAGAAGAGAGAACCGTAATAAGGGAGAATCTGTGGGATGCTCAGGAGTAACAAGGAAGTGGAAAAAAGGCTTGTTACCTAGCGGTTTTCCAGACCTAGTCTGTATACCGAAATCCCGCAACAGCGCCGGCTCGAATCGCTGGGTCCACCATTCCTTGACATGACTATCAGGATCGCAGATGTCAAACGTTACATCACCCAATGAGAGATACCTGGGGGAAGGGACTTCCGGGGTTTCCACGAAATCGATGCCGATTCCGCACCCTTGGAGCCCAAGGGCAAGCAACATGACAGTGCTCGCGCTCAGATTGCAAAGCTTTGAGAGCATCAGTTCCTCCTGAATGTACAACATGGGCCTAACTATGGGGTCTACCGACCGGCATGGTAGGCCCAGACTGATCTTCCCCCGACTTCACGGACACCGGGTTAAGAGCCCGTCGCCATCGCTTCGAACTCGGCGGGGGAACGGTAGCCAAGTGTCAAATGCCGGCGGACTCGATTATAGAACACTTCGATCCATTTGAAAATGTCCTGCCGGGCTTCTTCGCGGGTCCGATAGCGCTGATGATGCACGTGTTCCGTTTTCAGAGCATGGAAGAAACTTTCAACCACGGCATTGTCCCCGCAGTTCCCGCCCGACTCATGCTCGCCGTCAGGCCGTGACCGGCCGGCACCTCGCGGTACCGGGTGGCGGCGTACTGAAACCCACGGTCCGTTTGATGCACCACGCCGCGCGCCGGTCGTCGGTGTTCCACGGCCATGGTGAGCGCCGCCGTGACCAACTCCTGAGTCAGGCAGCTCCCCATCCCCCAGGCAATGACCCGACGCGAGTAGAGATCGAGCTTCACCGCCAGATAGAGCCAGCCCTCGGCCGTCCACTAAACCGGTAAACCGGGGAAAGATCAGGTTCCTCCTCTATTTCAACCGTCAGATCATAACCTCATACAGAGACAACTTGGTCTAACCGAAAATATTCGTTTTTGAACCGGCTGAAAGGATACGCCCAAACCCTAGACAAATGAAGTCAATGCTAGACGTTCCAGAACAGGTTATTGGCCCCATTGTTGAAAGGAAGTTCGAGAATGGAAAAGGATTAGCGTGCAGAAGACTGATTATTAAGAGAAAATTGTATGGGGTGAGTGCGCGAACGATTTCAGAACTTTTCTGCTGAGTCAGCCAGCGCTGCCCTGCCTTGAATTGGTTTCGGGTTGAACCTGAGACGCGCGGTTTAGGAAAGCGTTGTCACCACCCTGCTCCAGCATACTCAGGCTCACTCAGGCCACGTCTATCCAAGAGTTAGGGAAAA
>JAQBES010000021.1:0-6070 GCA_032123755.1 Nitrospirota bacterium | reverse complement strand
AAAATAATCTGCGTAGTATACAGCATCTTTCCTATGAATCCTATAACAAGCAGAGGCTCAGCAGGATGCTGAAAAAGTTCGCCAGGATCGTTCTCGCATCGCTCAGGGGCTCAACGTGCCGAATGAGATTCTCGGATGTCGGAAACACTAGAGGGGCTTACCCGTTCGCCAAGATTCATTATAAGGGCGAACGGCCCACACGAAGTGCGGTGTGTACCTCCTCGCCTCAAAGCTCGCTGCGGCCTTGCTGCCGATCCTTTTGAGCATTCTGCGGGGTCGGGGCGCGGGCTTGACAGGCATAGGAAGCGTCCCTTAGGATTCGATCGAGTCATACTGGGTCGTCTTCTGATGAACCACACAGTCCTCAAATTTCTGTCGATCCTCCTGGTGCTCTGTGTCCTTTTCGTCGGCGGATTGGCGCAGGCGCAGTCCGTAGAGCATGCCGGGCACCATGCCCAGCATCAGGCTGCCACGCATGGTACCGTGCTCTGCTCCTGGATGTGTGCCGCCGGGACGGTTCTCGATAGTGCGGTGGTCACGTTTCAGGCCGAACTCAGTCCTATTGCTCTCATCACGCTCCCCCATTTTGCTAAGCCCTTAATCGAGTCGTGCCAGACTTCTTCCAGCCGTGCCCCTCCGTCTTTCTCTCTCTAGTCTCCGTCGCTCATAGCCTCGCGGCAGGGCCGCATTTCGTCTCGCACGCAATCCACGGAGTGGGTTGTAACAGAGGCGGATAGGGACGATTCTTCTTATAGAGAGAAAGGACCAGCAGCATCATGACAGGGAAACGGTTCATACTCGGATTCATTCTCAGTTTTGCACTCGTTGTCTTCTCGTGGCTAGGCGTCCAGACCGCGCAGGCATCCTGCGGCGCCGTGACCTGTTTCGTCGTGATTGGGTCTCAGCAGCAAGTGCCGCAGGCGGGCCTCCTCACGGTCAATGCGATTTATAATTACACGCCGATGCGATTACTAGGTGGAACCAATGGAGTCATCTCAGCGGTGGATCAGGCAGACCGGACAATGATTTTGGATCATCATCAGGAGACTCGGACCATTACGCAGCAGACGACGCTGGACCTCAATTATGGTCTCACCGATAGGATTGGGCTACAACTCACTCTCCCGTATATGTGGCGCACGCACAAACACATCGATGGCCTAGGAGAGGGTGGAGTGAACGGCGAAGGCGATGCGTCGAATTTCTCAGCCAATGGGATTGGGGACATTCGCGCGGGCCTCAAATACAATGTGTTGCCCACCCTGCGGAGTATGCTTGTACTCGGGTTTGGTGTCTATCTCCCGTCCGGCAATACTCACGCTCATGATAGCGATGGGAAAGTGATGGAGTCACCCACACAACTCGGCCGGGGGCAAGTTGGATTGAATCCGACAATTTATCAGACCTATGAATTGATCCCGCATCGGCTCAATCAATTTGCGTCAGCCAGTTACCGCCACACATTCCGAAACAACGATGGCTATCGGTTTGGCGACGAATACATGCTCAATGCCGGACTGAATCTGGTGGCGACTCCATGGCTGGTTCTCACCGGCCAGGTTAATTACCGCTATCTGGTGCACGACAATTTCAGTTCGTCGCTATTACGCTCCGCAACACCTTCCGATGCTGTTTTTCCTGATGACCCGGTGCTGATTGACCCCACGATCAAGAACCGCGCGGTGCCAAACACCGGATCGACCTACTACGCCTTTACTCCAGGTTTCCAGGTCGGTCTGGGACAGCTCATCGAATCAAGTTGGACGAACATGACATCAGTTTACTTTTTCGCGCAGATCCCGTTTGAGCGGGATTCCAACAACGGTCTGGCGCAGGGAACCAGTTACATCTTTGGACTTACACGCTCGTTCCAAGTGGCGAACCCGTCGTAATCGAAGTGTTTGAAGCGAAGGAGACTGACATGCGACCAAAGAAAACCAGCGCTGTGTTTGTGGGGCTTGTGCTGCTCGCTGCCCTGACGGCTTTGCCGGCCTTCGACGGCTGGAGCATGGGCTCACGAGTCCCGGCGGTCGGCATGCAGGCCGAAGATTTTCGCCTGACCGATCTGGCGGGCAAGGAACAGAGCCTCAGCCAGTATCGCGGTAAGATTGTGTTGTTGAACTTCTGGGCCACCTGGTGCAAGCCCTGCACGACAGAAATGCCCGCCATGCAAGCCAGCTTCGACAAGTTACGCGACAAAGGTTTCGTGGTCCTCGCGGTCAATGAGTTGGAAGACGATGCAAAAGTGCGAGAGCACATCAAGCAGTACGGCCATACGTTTCCGGTCTTGATGGATCGAGACAATAAAGTGGCCAACCAGTTCGGCGTATTCGGATTACCAGTGAGCGTCTTCATCGACCAAGAGGGACGCGTGCAGGAATACATCAAAGGTGGCCTGCTCACCGAACAGAAAATCGATGACGCCATCTCCCGGATTCAGAAACAGGTGCCGGTAAAAGCAGCGGCTCTTCGATAACGGTCTATGAACTGTAGGATTCGACAATTCGCAGTCGGAGGGTTAGCGCTCTGGCTTGTGGCGCTCAGCGGGATTGTGTATCCGCAGCTCACCGCCCACATGGGGCAACATGCGCATCACAATGCGGCGACTCACGCCACCGCACTCTGTTCCTGGCTCTGTATCGCAGCCGATGCCGTCGAAGGCACAGTGGTCGATGTCGTACCAGTCCGATACTCAACTGTCCTTGAACAAACGTCTCCTGTTACCCAACTCCATGTTTCCCATAGTTCGCAGCCTCCTTCACGCGCGCCTCCTCTCCTCTAGTTTCTCCATCTCTGTATATCTCGTGACCGTTGGATCGCTCTGACTGGGATTCCTTTCTCTCGTTGATGGAGTCCCACAGTAGTTTCCAATTACGGACGCGTACGAACTACTCCGTCACGACCACTGTTCCCAGACGCAGAAAGGATGTTTTATGCCTGTTCATGTCAGACGATTGATCATTGGTCTTGTGGCCTCGGGATGGTTGTTGTCCCTCATCGTACCGTCTGTGGAAGCTTCCTGCGGTTCCGTGAGCTGCTTCGTTGTCATCGGCTCCCAACAGCAGGTCCCGATGGCCGGTTTGCTGACCGTCAACACCATCTATAACTACACCCCGCTGGAAGCGCCTTCGGGACAAGGGGGGAGCATTCCGTTTTCCAATCAGGCCGACCAAACGCTGACGCTGGCGAACT
This sequence comes from Nitrospirota bacterium, assembly GCA_032123755.1. Classification (GTDB taxonomy): domain Bacteria; phylum Nitrospirota; class Nitrospiria; order Nitrospirales; family Nitrospiraceae; genus Palsa-1315. The sequence continues at coordinate 2,878 of JAQBES010000021.1, read as the reverse complement.
TGAATGCCAGCCAGATTCGTACGCTCGTGCGAACCGCGACGCTCGATATGAACTATGGGTTGACCGAACGGTTCGGACTTCAAGTGACACTTCCCTACAAGCAGGTGAACTCTGATGCTCAAATCGGAGGTCTTAACCCGGTTCCCTACAGCGATAAGGGGCTCGGCGATATTCGTATCGCGGTGAAATATAACGTGCTTCCAACCTTGCGGAGCATGGTGGTGCTGGGTTTCGGCGCCGATTTGCCCACCGGCGACTATGGACAACGGGTGCAGGGCGGATCGCTGGCCGAATCAACGCTGCAAATCGGCCGAGGCAATTTCGGTCTCGTGCCGACCATCTATCAAAGCTACGAACTGATTCCCCATCGCCTCAACCAATTTGCGTTGGCGAGCTATCGACATACGTTGAAGAACAGCGATGGATATAAGTTCGGAGACGAGATCAACCTCAGTGCAGGGCTTAACATCATTCCGGTTGAGAGTGCCCAATGGCTCGTCCTGACGCAGCAAGTGAATTATCGCTGGATGCAGAACGATTCAATGGATGCGGCGCTGTTTCAGTTCAATCCCGGAGGAGGAAACATTCTACTCGACCCGGCCATCAAGAATCGAGCGATCCCAACAACCGGCTCGACCTATTTGGCCTATTCTCCCGGCATCATGCTGAATCTCTGGGACTTCGCGTCATTTTACTTCATTGCGCAGATTCCTGTGATGCGGGACTTCAACGGCAATCTCGAACAGCAACGCAGCTATGTCTTCGGACTTAGCAAATCGTTCCAGTTGCTCGGCGGGTCGTAAGGACGACGAGTAGATGATCGGCATGTTCTTACAGATGTGGACAGAGAATCGACGAGCTCGATGCTTCCGTGTGATTGCAGGCGTCTGCATTGTGCTCTGGTTAGTCGGGTCCATCTCTGTCGTGTGCGGGAGCCTCGCCCCTCAATGGACCACACCTCATTGTCCTCAAGGACAAGCGCACAATGGGCAACCGAATCACAGCCAATGTGTGTGGCACTGCGACGGGATCGACTCTCAATCCACCACGAATCGGTCATGGAGGGCTTCCGTTACTCCGACAGGATTTCTCTCCGAGCATCTCAGTCCTACATCATGCGACGCAATCCTTAACGGAGGAACTGTTACCCGAGAGCCGCCTCAGTCTATTTTCAGCGGATTCGTTTAAGCGTTGTTGAGAGGGTGGGCTCCACGAGAGGAGCCAGCACAAACAAATCAGGAAGGATGACTATATGAAGGCGATGAGGAATCGGACAAGGATTATCACTGGAGCGACGACGGCGATGCTGGGATTGGCTCTTATGAGTCTTGCAGGCTGCAGTTCAGGAGAGTCGACCACAGGACAAGTCGCGCCAGGCGGCAGTGCAGGGCTTCAAGGGCCGATCGCATTTGTCAACAATCGGGACGACAAAACGTTGTCAGTTGTCGGTACTGACAGCCAGGGAAATCTCAAAATCGTCTCGACGATGGGGAATGCCAACGAATTCGAGGGTAATGCCCTGGGAGATATGCAATTCTCTTCAGGAGAATGGGTGTTTGTGAACCTCGGCGCTGGAAACAAGGTTGCGACCATCGACCCGCTCAGCGGAGCCACGCCTATTCACGAAGCCAACCTGGCCACCGGCACTCGTCCCGTCCATATCTATCGGGATCCGACCGATGGAGAAGTGATGTGGTCAATGAACGATGGCGACGCGACCCTCGGAAACGACAGTATCAATTGCGGGGGAATCGGGGAAACAGGTACATCTGTCACAGTATTGCACAACTCTCACGTCGGCCCTGGCGGAAATCCTCCACGAGTCGTGGGGACTACCTGCACCCTCGCATCAGGTCATGGGGTCGCCGCGTTTTCCCAGCCCACAGCGACTGATGGGAATATTCCCAAATATGCCGTGGTCACCAACGAAAAGGGTGGCCAAATGTCGTTTCTCGACAACGTTGAGACTTCACCGACGTACAGCAAATTGGTTGCCAGACTGGATCTTTGTACGAACACGGGCCAGGCAGGGCTGACTCCTGTTGCGGGGGTGGCCTGTGACGACGAGAGCGCAATAGCCTTGACCGTGCCGTTTACGGCAAATGGCTCCAACCCGCATGGCATCCGCTGGTCGAAGCATTCCGGCAAGATTTACAGCATCCAAACGGCGTACGGCGAAATTGTTGAGGTCGATCCCAATTTAATTGCGCTAGGCCTTGGTGATAATACGACAGCCATTACAAGGAGACTGAGTTTGGCTGGTACGTTCTATACTTCATACGGTGTCACTCCCGATGGGAAGTTCCTCTTCCTTCGTGGACGAGACATCGCGAGCGATGCGGATCATATCATCGGCAAGCTCGCCGTGGTCGATCTCACTGTCGCTGGACCACTCACGATCACGGCATTGCCGGATCTCTTAGATGTCGTTCCCTCAACCTTCAAGTTCACTCCAGACGGTCAGCGGATGTACCTGCTGGCGTCGGATACTGCGACGGGAATGGGAAATCAGCCCGTCAATCAGAGGAAGAATCTCCTGTTCGTCTTTAACCCATCGTCCTTCCCGGTGGCACCGCCATTGCCGGTGGAAATTGGACTGCTTGGAGCTGCTGGACACAATTTCGACGTGCTGGTTCAGGGGACGGGCCAGGCAAGTGCAGTACTCGTGTCGAATGGGACGGCAGGATCGACGGGGTCCGTATCACTCATTAACAGCAACAACCAGCTAACCGGAAGCTTGCTGGTTGGGAAGAACCCAGGCGGTGTGTTGATGTATTCACCTGGTGCGGCAGCAGCCGGTAACCAAGCGACGTCGTAGTTGATAAGAAGGGTGACACTGGTATCATCCGTGATGCCCAAGTGGCTCGATGATCACGGC
>JAQBES010000020.1:0-19037 GCA_032123755.1 Nitrospirota bacterium | reverse complement strand
ACCATGTTCCACGTGGAACAATTACGTGAATACGCAGGTGAGGTCAAGACATTCCGGAATGGATAGTAGAATTATCTGCGTTCGCTCGCCTAGAATGAGACTTGCCGAAGGCTGTCTCGACTGGATTCGCCCTTGTATTTTTCGAGCGCCACGAGGAGAAGCGAAATTGCCGCTGGCGTGACTCCCGAAATTCTCGATGCCTGGCCAATCGATGCAGGGCGGACATTTTTTAGCTTTTCTCGGACCTCTCGCGAAAAACCGGGAGTCCCATCGTAATTGAAGGCCATCGGGATGGGCTTCGTTTCGAGCTTCTTGAATCGCCCTATCTGTTGAAGTTGGCGCTTGATATAACCTGAATATTTGACTTGCAACTCGATTTCATCAGCAGTTTCAATATCTTGAACTACGCATACCTCAAGTGCCTCTAACAGAGGCTTATAGCTCGCCCCCTGGCGCCGTAAGAGTTGAGCCGCGGTGCAGGGCCCGGAGATCTCTTCGATCTGAACCTTAGCTAAACGTTCACGAACAGCCTCCGTGAGTTTTGGCCGAAGCTCTTCGAGCCGTACAAGCTCGGCTTCAATTGTTTTCTGTTTTAACTGGAACCTTGCATAAACTTCGTCACAGACCAACCCAACCTGCCGTCCACTGTCAGTTAATCGAAGATCGGCATTTCCATGGCGCAACAACAGGCGATATTCTGCCCGTGATGTAAACATGCGATAGGGTTCATGTGCATCTTTTGTAATGAGATCGTCAATTAATACACCAATATAGGCCTGCGATCGGTCGAGCACCAATGGCAACTCGCCTCGAAGTCTGAGGACTGCATTGATTCCAGCCATCAGACCCTGAGCCGCTGCTTCCTCATATCCGGATGTCCCATTGATCTGTCCAGCATGGTATAAACCGGCCAGCAGCTTGGTCTCGAGAGTCTGGTGTAATTGCCGTGGGGGAAAGTAGTCATACTCGATCGCATACCCAGGCTTGAGCATAGTGGCTTGCTCTAACCCTGGAATCGTCTTCAATATCGCGGCCTGCACATCAACCGGTAGGCTGGTGGAGATCCCGTTGGGATAAAATTCACGGCTATCCAACCCTTCCGGCTCAATAAAAATCTGGTGTCGTTCTTTGTCTGCAAAGCGTACGACTTTATCCTCGATCGACGGACAGTACCGCGGCCCCACCGACTCAATAATGCCACTGTAGAGAGGAGACCGGTCCAGATTGCGCTGGATCAACTCGTGCGTCGCTCGATTGGTATGGGTCAAATGACAGGGGAGCTGCCGGTTCTCAATCCGGTGGGTCCGATACGAAAATGGCGGCGGCGGATCATCGCCCGGCTGCGGCACCATCACGGAAAAGTCGATGGTCGCCCCATCCAAGCGAGGAGGCGTGCCGGTTTTGAGTCGGCCCACTTCGAACCCCAAGTCACGCATACAATCGGACAGGTGCTCGGCGGACGCCTCTCCGGCGCGCCCGGCAGGAAAATGATTCAAGCCGATATGGATAAGTCCCTTAAGAAATGTACCTGATGTCAGAATAACGGCCTTCGCTTGAATGTGATTACCGTCATCCGTCACCACGCCCGTCACCGCACCGGCATGCATCAGCAAGCGATCGACCGTCCCCTCGCCGATCGCCAGGCCCGCCTGCCGGCTCAACGTTCGTTGCATGGCGTCTCGATACAGTTTCTTGTCGCATTGGACACGGAGGGCTCGCACCGCCGGACCTTTACTCGTATTGATGAAGCGAAACTGGATGCCGGCTTGATCGGTGTTCCGAGCCATCTCCCCACCCAGCGCATCGATTTCCTTTACCATGTGTCCTTTGGCGATTCCCCCGATCGCCGGGTTGCACGACATCTGGGCGATACGATCGCGATCCATCGTGAGCAGCAAGGTTCGGGCACCCATACGCGCCGCGGCCAAGGCGGCCTCGCAGCCGGCATGACCTCCACCCACCACAATGACGTCAACCGCCTGTCCCACGTTCAACCTTTACCTACTTCCCAATACAGAATTCTGAAAAGATCCGACAAAGAATCTCGTCCGTCGTAATGGCGCCCGTAATTTCTCCGAGCGCGTCGGCTGCTGCGCGCACGTCGATCGAGACAAGCTCCCCGGCCATCCCACACTGCACGGACTCAAGAGCCTGGGCCAAGGATTCACCAGCCCGGCGCAACGCGTCACCATGTCGGACGTTCGTCACCGTGACGCTCTCCGCCGCTTCAAATCCCCCGGATACTAGCTGAGCACGAAGAGCCACCTTCACCATCTCAACGCCCATACCAGTTTTTGCAGAAATACGGTAAGAAGAATGCCCCGCAAGCGCGACGTCCGTCTCCACAGTATCGGCAAGATCCGCCTTGTTCAACAGCACCACATGCTTGCGATGGCTGGACACACTCAAGAGCTCCCGATCATCGCTCGTGAGGGGCACACTCCCATCCACTACCACTAACAAGAGGTCCGCCTCGTCCTGTGCGGCACGCGTTCGTTTGATCCCTTCCTGCTCGGCTAAATCGTCCGTTTCCCGCACGCCTGCCGTGTCAACCAAACGAATCATCACTCCGTCAAGATCGATGGATTCTTCGATCACATCCCTCGTCGTCCCAGGAAAAGCCGTCACAATCGCCCGCTCTTCCCTCAGGAGACGGTTCAACAAGCTAGACTTGCCGACATTCGGGCGGCCAAGGATGACAACACGTGCCCCTTCACGCAAGATCCGCCCCTCCTGCGCCGTCGCTTCCAGTTTCTGAACCACCACACACGCCACCCGCACGATTCGCAACAGTTCATCGCGTTGAAGAAAGGAAATATCTTCGTCCACAAAATCGATCCCCGCCTCTACATGGGCCAACACCGTCAGGAGAGAGGCCCGCGCCTGTTCCACCTCACGAGCGAGATCGCCCCGTAGATGTCGTTGTGCGATATTCAGTCCAGCGGATGATGTGGCCCTGATTGTATCGAGTACCGCTTCCGCCTGGGAAAGATCTAACCGTCCATTAAGAAAGGCCCGCTTCGTAAACTCACCCGGCTCCGCCATCCGTGCACCGGACTCTATACAAACCTTGCAGACCATCCCCAGCACCAATGCCCCGCCATGAGACTGAATCTCCACCACATCCTCCGCCGTAAACGACCGCGGAGCCTTCATATAAACCACGAGCGCTTCATCGAGAAAGTCCGAAACAGGCTGGAATTTATGAACGATTCGCACATCTTTCCGCTTGTCCGATGCAGGCATCACAAGATCGGCAAGATGCAGTGTGTGCGAGGGAACCGATGAGAGGGGAATGCCAGATCGCAACCGAACAACTTGAGAAGCGATGCCAAGCGCCTGAGGGCCACTCAAACGAACGATCCCTATGCCACCCTCGCCTGCAGGCGTGGCAATGGCACAAATCGTATCTTCGAGTCCTCCAAGCATGACGACTCTTTCACAAGCAGGATGCTGCGAACGTGCGGGTCCGTGAAGTTCTTGCCTGCGTAGAATCGTCTCGCGCTTCTCGCGTCACAGTCTGCGGCTGCCGGCGGGCTGTGGCCGCCCTCTGATAGGTGGCCGTTCCCTTTATCAGCGGGCCTATATTGTAGCGGGCCGCATACCGAGGAGCACCTATGCGTTCGAGCCGCCGCGCTGCTCCGCCCCTGCCGAGACGAGTGGCATGTTACGAAACATAAAACGATCCGTGATCAATTGTTGGGAGATGGTCAGGACATTGTTCGTTAGCCAATACAGCACAAGGCCCGCGGGGAAATTGACGAACAGGAATGTCATGGCGACCGGGAGCACCAACATGATCTTCGCCTGTGCCGGATCCATCGTGGTGGGCGTGATCTTCTGTTGGATGAACATCGTCGCCCCCATGATCACCGGCAATACATAGTAGGGATCCTGCACCGACAAATCGGTAACCCATAGCATGAAAGGGGATTGGCGCAAATCGATCGTCATGTAAAGGACATTGAACAAGGCTATAAAGACCGGCATCTGCAAGAACATCGGGAGCAAGCTGCCCAGCGGATTCACTTTCTGATCCTTATACAGCTTCATTAACTCCTTGTTCAGACGGTCGCGGTCGCCTTTATATTTCTCCTGGACCTCTTTGATCTTGGGTTGGATCACCCGCATCATTTTCATCGACTTGTAGCTCTTGTATTGCAACGGCACAAATAACAGCTTGATCGACATTGTCAGCAGGATGATGCTGACCCCGTAGTTAGGGACATAGTCGTGGATGAATCGCAGCACGTAAAAGATCGGCTTAGCGATCGACTTCACCACAGTCCAACTACCGAAGATGAACCATCCGAAATCGATCATATCTTCCAAGCCCACGTCCAACGAGCGGAGCGTATCGTATTCCTTCGGGCCTGCATACAGCTGAAGCGCAACCGAGGAGGACGCTACTCCTGACGCGGCCATCCTCACCGCAGCCGACACAACCTTCTTGTCCTCCGTCTTGACGAGAGCGGCCTCACCCTTCTTCGGCATCAACACAGAAAGAAAGTACTTATCCTGCAATGCGACCCACTGAACCGCCCCATTCCGCTCAAGCTCCTTATCCGGCGTCTCTTTTTCTGTTTTATCGTCAACCCGCAAGGCAGATCCGATCAGACCGATGAACCCATCGCCCCATTCCACGATACCGAAGTTAGTCCCCAACCCGACATCATAGGACTCAGTCACGCCCTCCAGGGCGACTGATACATCCACCACATAACTATCGTGATGAAATGTCAGCCGTTTCTCCACGCCGAGGTGGGTGACTGAATCATGAAATTGCATTGTGACATGCCCGACAGGATGAGCGGCATCGAGACTCGTGAAATCTTTCTCAATACTATAGAGGCCTTCTCGAATCGTCTTGTCGATGTCGGGATTCGCGACCGTAAGGGAGAGTGGGCCTTTGAATTTTCCCAATTGATAGACGAGTTGCACCGGCTTCACTTCGGGGGGTGCCGTATGGTATCGCTTCAGCTCCCAGCTTCGAATCACACCACCACGATTCGACAGTTCAACCCGAACCAGATCCGTTTCAACTGTCACCCTCTCTTCCGATGTTGCCGGCAAAATACCCGACGAGGGAGCGGTGGACTTTTGACCTGACTGGGTAGGAACGCTCAGACCGGTCGTACTGCTGTTCTGGCTTGTTTCGAGGGCGGGAGATGGCTCTTGCTCCGCTGAGGAGTTCGTGACAGCGCCATCCTGAGCAGGAGGCGGCTCAGGAAGCCACCCCATCTGTTTGAGGAACAGGTCAAATCCCAGAATGATCGCTAACGATAGAACGAGAAAGATGACAACGCGTTTGTCCATAAATATACCGCTACCCCGATATGAGCAGTTATGCCCCTACTACTTCACAGGTTCCAATTCTACAAGATGAAACGGAAAACATTTCAGCAGAAAGCTGGTCACAAGCTTGCGACCACGCAACACCGTATACATACCGCCTGATCGTGGCACCCGTAAATTCAGAGCAGATGGTCGCAAAACGACAGGCCGATTTCAGGAACGACGAGAGCCAATCGCGATACCCGTCAAAAAGAGTCAGACACCACTGGCGCATGCTAGCCCTCATGGGTACGAAGCAACCGTTGGCGCTGAAGCGCCGACAACCACACCCCTTTCAAGATGGCAAAGGGTTGCGTAATAGAATCCCGCTTGGGGAAAACCACCAGGGCGTGCCCTGGGAGTAATTGACCGCGCAGTTGCCGCGTGAGCTCCCGAAACAAGCGCTTCACCCGATTTCGGCTGACGGCTCCCCCGAATCGCTTGCCCACCACAATACCAACCCGGCTAGCACTCACGCCAGTCTGGCAAATCACCATATTAAACAGAGTGGTCGAGATACGACGACCATGCTCCTTGGCATACTCGATGTCTCGGCTGCGTTTCAGAAACAGATCCCTGTCACCTCCACCCTGCGACATCGCCATCATCCTGGGAGAGGGCCAGTTTGCACAGGACTTCCCCTTCGAGACCAGGCCTCCGGGCTCGGGCATGACCACACACCGTCATCCTGTGTTGGGAACTACCTTGTCTGGGGGACAAAACGGAGGGCGAAGATTCCTTCGTGAAGCCCTAGCCAGCGTCGCTCGGCCTATACGGTCAAGCGGGCCCGCCCCTTTGCACGACGACGAGCCAAGACCTTCCGGCCATTCTTCGTGCTCATCCGCTTACGGAATCCATGCTCACGTTTTCTCTTGAGATTCGATGGTTGCTGAGATGTAAACGACATGCGATCACTCCTTGCCTAAGAAGACTCACGGATGATCGGGACATTATAGGGACGAGGTGGCGCCCTGTCAAACTACGTACTATCCAGCCAGCCAGGAACGATCACCTTGCACAAGGGCATCATGAGGTAGACCCGCTCTAACCAGGATGCTGAAAAAATCCACCAGCTTCGCGCGCGCGACAGACGAGACGCGCAAGCCCTGATTCCTTGTGTCTCGCCTGCCACCCAGTCTCCATGTCTCATACGGCTATACTGTGGGAATGTTTTCCTAGTATGGGCCGGCCCACGTCGTGGGGAAACATCCTCTGGACTGGAAACAAGTCTCCCTCCTCTCTAGGTCTGACTGTCTCTCTCGATCATGCGCAATCTCTCGCCTGGACGGTCACAGGAGGCATGCTCTTTCTCATCCTTTGAACCGCAACGCTTTAGGTGAGCCCTCATGTTTGTGTTTCTCTCATTCGATATTTACAATAGAAGAAAGGCTTAGCATGAAACTCGAGACTCATCGATCATTTCCCTCGGAACTTCAATCCCTGGTCGCTGCGGCGAATGCACGACTCTCCGCATCCCATGCGGTCGAGCGACTGTGGGCTCGCGACCATCAACTCTGGAAGCAAGATCCCACCGACATCACCAACCGCCTCGGCTGGCTCACCATCATCGACTACATGAAAGATCGGACCGAGGAGTTGCGAGCTGTAGCCACTTTGGCCAAAAAGCGCGGCATCCGCGACGTGGTTCTGCTCGGGATGGGTGGTAGCAGCTTGGGACCGGAAGTGCTGCGCGCATCATTTGGACCATCCAGCAGGTTCCAACGCCTGTGGGTCCTCGATTCTACCGTTCCTGGCTGGATTCGACAGGTCACACGGGCGATCGACCCGGCTCGAAGCCTGTTCATCCTCGCCAGCAAATCCGGTGGGACGATCGAAGTCATGTCCCTGTTTGCCCACTTCTGGGAACTGGTTTATCAGACCAAGGGCCACCAAAGCGGCGAACAGTTTCTCGCCATTACCGATCCAGGAACCGGGTTGGAAAAGCTGGCCGCAGAGCATCAGTTTTGGCGCATCTTTACGAACCCCCCCGACATCGGTGGACGATACTCGGTCCTCTCCTATTTTGGGCTAGTCCCTGCGGCCCTGATGGGCATCGATATCACACGATTGCTCACGCGGGCCACAGTCATGGCCGAAGCCTGTCGAATCCAATCCCCTCTTGGACAGAACCCCGGTGCCGACCTTGCCGCAACGATGGCCTCACTGGCGCAAGCAGGGCGTAACAAGGTCACACTGATCGCATCACCACAAATCGCCACATTTGGTCTGTGGGCGGAACAGCTCCTCGCGGAAAGCACCGGCAAGGAAGGAAAAGGCCTGATCCCTGTAGCGAGCGAACCGCTTGTTTCACCGACCGCCTATGGCACGGACCGGCTCTTTGTCTATCTGCGGTTGAAGGGAGATCGGAATAGACAGCTCGATCGACACATCGCCGGGCTCGCGAGACAGGGCCATCCCGTCCTGACGTTCACGCTCCAAGACCGTTATGATCTCGCAGCAGAGTTTTTCCGGTGGGAAGTCGCCACCGCTCTGGCAGGCCATCTCCTGGGGATTCACCCATTCGATCAACCGAACGTCCAGGAAAGTAAAGACAACACCGCCCGCGTACTGGAAACCATCCAGTCCACCGGCCGGTTGCCGAAACAGACTCGTGCGACCGTGGCCCAAGCCGCGGCACTACTCAAGCGTCACGGTCGCCCAGGCGCCTACGTCGCCATCTTGGCCTATACGACACCGTCCTCCAAGATGGAGCATGCCATTCGCTCGCTACGAAAAGCGCTCATCTCCCATCACCATGTGACCACGACAGCCGGCTATGGTCCGCGCTACCTCCATTCGACAGGCCAACTCCACAAAGGGGGTCCGAGGAGCGGACTTTTCTTACAACTCGTCGATCCGATGATTCCTGATCTCAACATTCCAGGAAAACCCTACACCTTTCGCACGCTCGCACAGGCCCAAGCCGCCGGCGACATACAGGCGCTCCAAGCACATGGTCAGCAAGCCATTCTCTTGTCGTTGAGCAAGAACCCTGTCGCGACGATTCAGGCGCTGACGAAGTCCTTGGCCCCTCGCACGCCGGCTCGACGTCCAACCATACGGCGCACCAAAGGCGGGAGCATTCGTAAGAAATAAGATGGCCCGGCCCCCCGAAATCCGCATCTCTCACGACAGTCGAACATGGGCTGCGGCAGCAGCGGAACTCGTGCACGCCGTGGGCCAAGAGGCTGTTCGCGAGAGAGGGCGATTCCTCATCGCCCTCTCCGGTGGCACAACACCGGAACCCCTCTACCGGACACTGAGCACTCCCCCCTTCTCCGATCGCTTCGATTGGTCACGAACCGCCTTTTTTTTTAGCGACGAACGCCTCGTTCCTCCGGATGACCCTCAAAGCAACTACGCCTTGGCCGAGAAAACCCTGTTCACCCCTCTGAAAATTACGCCCTCGCAGGTCTATCGTATGGCAGGGGAATCCCGTGACCCACAGGCAGCGGCCCATGAGTATGAACAGCAATTGCGTCGTGCGACTAAGACATCACCATCCACCCGCCCAATCCTTGACCTTGTCCTCTTAGGGCTAGGCGAAGATGGGCACACGGCCTCTCTGTTTCCTGGGTCACCAGCCCTGCGGGGCAACCAGAGCCTGATTGCCGTGACCCACTCTCCGAAAGGTCCACCGACTAGACTGACCATGACCCTAGGTGTGATCAACCGGGCGAGTGTGGTACTGTTTCTCGTCGCGGGAGCCGGCAAAGCAGGAATCGTGAAAACCATCCTCGATCCCAAGACCGAAGCGGAACGACAACTCCCCGCCGCGTTAGTCGAACCAGAGGAAGGTCGCCTCATCTGGCTCCTCGACCAAGCTGCGGTAGTCGAGCTTCCGATACATCAACGGGGGACGGGCACATGAGGGCAGGATGATTGTTGCCGGAGATATCGGAGGCACAAAAACTCACTTGGCCCTGTTCGACTGGAAAAATGAGCGCGTCGAGCCCGTCCGATTGGAGTCGTTCCACAGTGCCGATTACACCTCGCTCGAAGACATGCTCACTGAATTTCTCATCCCACCGAAACCCCCGACGCCCGTCGATGAACTCACAACCGAGAAGGGCGACGACGCCGAGCCAGAACCGGAGCGTCCAGCGGAAAAACCGTCGAAAATCGACGCCGCCTGTTTTGGGATCGCCGGCCCCGTCATTCAGAACCGTTGTCAGACGACCAACCTCCCGTGGGTGATCGATGGCGCAACGCTGGCGAAACGTTTCGACATACCGAGAGTGAAGCTGCTCAACGATCTTGAAGCCATGGCCCACGGGATTCTACTGCTCCGAGCGGATGAAGTAGAAATCCTCAACGCCGGAACTCCACCACCGCACAACCAGGCGCTCGCCCTGATCGCGGCGGGAACCGGACTGGGCGAATCTATCCTTTTCTGGAACGGCACGCGCTATCAACCTATGCCGTCGGAAGGGGGTCATGCGGACTTCGCACCGAACGATGACAACGAAATTGAACTGCTGCGCCATCTGCGCGGTAACTACCTGCACGTGAGTTACGAACGGGTGTTGTCCGGTCCCGGTCTACATGCCATCTATGACTATCTCCGCGACAGCAAGAAGAATGAGCCAACGTGGCTCTCGGAACAAATCAAAGCCGGCGACCCTCCTGCGGTAATCGCAACAGCCGGGCTCAAGGGGCAGGCAGACATCGCGAAAGAGGCGCTCGACATGTTTACCTCCATCTATGGAGCCGAAGCGGGCAATCTCGCCCTGAAGGCCCTGGCACTCAACGGCGTGTTTCTGGGCGGCGGCATCGCACCGAAATTGCTGGCCAAACTGAAAGACGGAACATTCATGAAGGCATTCGTCAACAAAGGCCGCTATAAGCGCTTGATGAGCTCGATCCCGGTCAAGGTGGTGATGAATCAGAAAACCGCCCTGCTCGGTGCCGCATCCGTCGCCGCGGCCCTCTCCCATACCTCCACAACATGATGAGCAACCAGGATCTCGACAGCCTGAAGAAAGCCGCTGCGCGAACAGCTGTCGAATTCGTTCGCGATGGGATGGTCGTTGGCCTCGGGACCGGCTCAACGGCCAAGCATATGGTCATCGCGCTGGGGGAAAAGATCCGCGCGGGCATGACACTTCGCGGAGTGCCCACATCCAAGGAGACGGCCACGCTCGCCAAACAGGAAGGAATCATCCTCATCGATGCCGATAATGCCTGGGTGATCGACGTGGCGATCGACGGGGCGGATCAGGTCGATCCTGGCTTCAATCTCATCAAAGGCGGAGGCGGCGCGCTCCTGAAGGAAAAGATTGTCGCGGCTTCGGCCAAGCAGTTCATCGTACTGGTCGACCATACCAAGCGAGTCCCCGTACTGGGGGGATCCTTTCCGCTCCCCGTCGAGGTGATTCCCTTCGGCTGGGGAAGTACGGCGCGAGAAATTGAGGCCCTCACGCAGAGTCGTGTGGTGCTCAGGGAACGGAACGGGTCGCCGTTCTACACGGAAACAGGCCACGTGATTCTGGATGTCCATCTCCCGCGGATCGACAGCCCGCGAGAACTCGAAATCGCCTTGCACCTGATTCCAGGAATCGTCGAGACCGGCCTCTTTGTCGGACGAACAGACCTGCTCATAGTGGGCACACCCAACGGAGTTGAGACGCACCCTGCGCCGAGGACATGAGTGAGCCGGTCGGCAGGCGACAGACCCTGCAGGCCTTCGTTAAGCACGGCCGCTTCCTCGTGGCCTTTCCACTCACACAGTTCTTCAGCCCGTGGCTCCACACTGCCTTCGTACAAGCGGCCACCGAACGACCGAAAGGTAAGGATATGAACCAGGATTCTTCTCCGGGTATGCTCGATCCGTACCGGCTTCCAAGACATGTGGTTCCGCTTCGCTACGATCTACGATTGGAGCCGGACCTGACTGCCGCACGTTTCGCTGGAGAGCAAACCATCACCCTGACAGTCCATCAGCCAACCTCTGAAATCGTCCTCAACGCCATAGAGCTCGAGATCACCTCGGCGCAGATTGAAGGAGATTCCGCCCCAGTAAAACAGGCCACCATTACGCTGGATGCAGCGCTCGAGCGTTGCCATCTCACATTCACCACGCCACTCTCGCCAGGTATCTGGAAACTGACAATGAGATTCTACGGCATGCTTAACGACAAACTCCGTGGTTTCTACCGAAGTACCTACAAAGACACGCACGACATGACTCACCAGCTTGCCGCGACACAGTTCGAAGCCACAGACGCGCGCCGTGCCTTTCCCTGCTGGGATGAGCCGGACTTCAAAGCCGTCTTTGCGGCGACGCTGGTCATCGATCCAGCGTTAACCGCGGTCTCCAACACCGCGGTCGTATCCGAAACACTTGCGGGCGGGAAGAAGGTCGTGCGCTTCGCGGATACGATGAAGATGTCCACCTACCTGGTCGCATTCATCGTGGGCCGGATCGAGCCGACCGAACCGGTGATGGTCGGCTCGACTCCGCTTCGCCTGTGGGCCATCCCTGGGAAAGGGCATCTCACTCAATTTGGCCAAGACATTGCGGCGGCATCGCTCTCCTTTTTTGAGAGCTACTACGGAATCCCCTATCCAGGTGACAAACTCGACCTGCTCGCCATTCCTGACTTTGCCTCCGGAGCCATGGAAAACCTGGGCGCCATTACATACCGTGAAACGGCCTTGCTGGTCGATAGGAAGAGTGCCACGCATGGCGAACTGGAGCGCGTAGCCGATGTGGTCGCGCATGAAAACGCGCACATGTGGTTCGGCGATTTGGTCACGATGTCCTGGTGGAACGGGCTCTGGCTGAACGAATCCTTCGCCACCTTCATGGAGATGCTGGCCGTAGATGCTTGGAAACCGGAATGGAAACGATGGGACAGCTTCGGTGTCTCGCGCGCCGCGGCCTTTTCCGTAGACGGACTGCGAAGTACGAGACCGATCGAATATCCGGTGCAGGCCCCCAAGGACGCCGATGCGATGTTCGACGTCCTGACTTATGAAAAGGGCGCGTCGGTACTCCGAATGTTAGAACAGCACATTGGACCGACGATCTTCCGCGACGGTGTCCGCGACTATTTGCGCGCGCATGCCTATGGGAACGCGGACACGAACGATCTCTGGGTATCGATGGGAAAGATCGCCAAACAGCCGGTGCCTGAACTCATGAACGGATGGATTTTCCAACCAGGGTTCCCGCTCGTGACCGCAACTATCAGTCCGTCATTTGAACTCACGATCAGGCAACAACGGTTCAGCTACCTGAGCGACGAGCGGTCCGGCCCATCAGAAGACCAGCGATGGCAGATTCCACTCCAGATGCGAATCACCGCATCCGGCAAGACCAGCATCTCGCGCATGTTGCTGACGGAGAAGGACGCGACAGTCCCGCTCCCCCACGATTGGGAAACCATCCTGCTCAACGAGGGAGGCCATGGCTTCTATCGGGTGCGCTATGCACCGGACCTGCTCGATCGGCTCCTGAGCGCCGGCATCGATCGACTCGCCGTCACCGAGCGGTTCAACCTCATTAACGACGCCTGGGCCACCACCGTCGCCGGCCTCATGCCACTCACAGACTATCTTGACCTGACCGCCCGCTTCACGACGGAACGGGATAAGAATGTCTGGGCTGTATTAATCGACTCCTTCTCCTTTCTGAACCGGATCGTCACTGTAGAGAATCGGCCGGCGCTTGAATCGTTCGTGCGCGGTCGGATTGGTCCAGCCATTGCAGACCTGGGCTGGGTCCCTCGCAGCGGCGAGAACGAGCTGACCGGACAACTGCGGGGAGAACTGATCGGCACGCAGGGTAAACTCGGCAATGATCCGGTCATCCAACAGCGCGCAGCCGAGCTGTACCTCGCTTACTGCAACGACGCGACAGCCGTTGACCCCAATGTCGTACCCTCACTCGTCGCGATCCTCGCACATACGGGCGACGAACCCCGGTATGACGAATTTAACGAACGGTTCCGCACGGCCGCCACACCCCAAGAAGAACGCCGCTACCTTTTCTCGCTCGCATCATTCCAGCCCAAGGCCTTGCTCGAACGCACACTCACCCGCTCCATCAGCGGAGAAATCCGCACGCAAGACGCGCCGTTTCTCGTCAGCGCTATCCTGGGCAATGTCTATGGCAGAGAATTAGCCTGGGCTTTTGTGAAAACGAACTGGGAGAAGATGGACCACAGCTTCCCCAAACAGGGCCTGCGCCGCATGTGCGGCGGGATCGTCAGCCTCGCCACACCTGAACTCGAGCGAGACGTGCGGGACTTTTTCTCCATGCGCAA
Organism: Nitrospirota bacterium; assembly: GCA_032123755.1. Classification (GTDB taxonomy): domain Bacteria; phylum Nitrospirota; class Nitrospiria; order Nitrospirales; family Nitrospiraceae; genus Palsa-1315. The sequence goes on along the minus strand of JAQBES010000020.1, from coordinate 5,433 downwards.
GATCGACCTCGGCGGGAAAACGCTCGATCAATATCTCGAACATTTGCGGATTGCCGTCACGGTTCGAGAGCGAGACAGCCAGGCCTTGGGCACATACCTCGCTCGATACCGATAGACCGGTATTGGCGAAGAGAGAGCCTATGATCACGAACATGCCCTTCACCATGTATACGGTGACAAACATCGCCAACGGGTGGCGGTTCTACGAGCAGGATCTCGGGCTGACAGTCTCGCGAGTATTTCAAGATGCCTGAACCGAATACGACCTGGCAGGCGGCACCTTTGCCGTCACAACACGTGTGGAAAACGTCAGCCCTGGCGCCGGTGGCGGGATCGGATTCGAGATCGATACGTGGACGCCATGATGACGACACGTCGCGCCAAGGGAACGACCGTCAAGCTTGAACCAATCTCCTCGCCCGCCTGCCGGATGGCCGTAATACTCAATTTTGAAGCCACCGCCCTGACACTCCACCAAGCCACCCAGCACTGGTAATACGGAAGAGGGGCTTGTCGTGTTGCCATTGGCATCGCTACAATCTGCCACCTGTATATTGCCTGTGATCAGCATATAGAGCCACTTCGTGGGGACCGTGATGTTCGCGATGCACACGTGGAATTGCCCGCGCTGCGGGACAGCCAAAACGCGTTTGGCACCTCGAAGAGGTGTGACCGATCACCTGCTCGGCGCCCTGACCATTTACCCGGTCCGGTGCCAACTCTGTGCGTACCGATTCACCACGTTCCTTGGCCGCATGAAGACAAATCCTCGCCGCAACTATGACCGGGTTACGGTGCAGTACCCGGCACAGGTCCGCCCCACCCATGATCCAAGCCAGCAGATCGTCGTCGAAGGGACACTGTCGAATTTGTCTCTCAGAGGGTGCCGCGTGCGTACGAGCCAGCGCATTCCGATGGGATGCCAGGTGATGCTGGAATTTCATCCTGCCGAGTACGATGATCCCATCATGATCGATGGCGCCATTGTGCGCTCCCGTTGTGCCGAAGGAATCGGGCTTCGCTTTTCCAGTCTCCTTCGCTCAGAGGAACGACGCCTCCGCCGTATTCTCGACCTACGCCTTCCCGATCACGCCACTTGATGGTTGATACGCCCCCTCTTCAATCCACTCGGCAACCAGGCCGATAGTCGCCCACTGAGCGCGAGCAAGGAGACGACCGGTCTGGTGGCATCCTATTCGTGCCGAAGCACGGCCAGCGGCCGTTGGCCGAGAATCCGGTAAGTACTCGCAAAGCCTACGATCAGCGTCAGCAACATCGTGAGGAGGAGGCCGATGCCAAGCACCTGGGGGTGTATGCTCCAGGGAAGATCGAACAGAAACCGCAATACGGCCCATGACAAGACACTCCCGAGGGTCAGTCCGATCAACCCGGCGACGGCGCCCAACAGGACATACTCCATAGCAAAGGCACGTGCAATCAGGCCGCGGGTTGCGCCGAGCGCCTTCAGAATAACCGACTCGTAGAGACGCCGGTAGCGTGTCGCTGCGAGTGCCGCCGCCATGACCAACCCGCCGGCTACAACACAAAACAACGCCACCGCCCTGATCGCCAGCGAGAGACGATCGAGAACCAGCGCGAACCCATCGAGCACGTCGCCGATATGGATCGCGCTGATGTTCGGGAATGAGGCGACAACCGCCTGCTGCAACGGCACCTCTTTCTCCGGCGGGACCCGTACCGTCGCCACATAGGTAAACGGCGCCTCTCCCAGCGCGCCCGGGGATAAGATCATGTAGAAATTCGTTGAGAAGTTTCCCCACTCGACTTTACGAATGCTGCTCACCTTCGCCGACACCGTGGCTCCCTGAATATCAAACTCCACGATCGAGCCGATCGTGAGACCTAAATGCGTAGCCGCGTCCTCCTCCACTGAAACCAGTGGGGTCGAAAAGACCTGCCCGAGCTTCCACCATTCCCCTTTGACCAGCTCATTGTCTTTCGGGAGCTGGTCAAGGAAGGTCAGCACATACTCACGGGTGAAATACCACTGTTTTCCACGCGCCTCTTTCCCCTCCGTGCGCTTATCCTCCTTCTCCATACTCTCTTCCGCCATGACGATATGTCCATCGACCGCATGGAGTCGCGAACGCACCAGTGGTGTGAGCTCAGGACGCGCCCGACCAGTCTCTCGAACAACCAACGACACGAACTCCTTCGCTTGATCAGCTTGAATATCGATAAAGAAAAAGGTCGGGGCATCCGCCGGCCGTTTCTCCTGTATCTGGCTGAGCAACGCCTGTTCCACCAGCGATACCGTGACAATCACCATCACGCCGATGCCGATGGCCACCATAATCCCGGTTGCCTGGCTCCCCGGCCGCACCACATTGCCCAGGGCATAGCGAAGGCTCAAGACGCGAGGCATCGGCGCCCAAGCCAGCCCCCGCACGAACACTTGCGCACAGACAAAGAGGATCGTGATGGCGAGAGACAATGCACCGAGAAACAGGAAGCCGATCGACCAAGAGCCTGCTTGCCACACGGAGAGTGCGCATAACCCGAGAACGATCACTCCGGCCGAGCCGACATTCCATCGATCGGTCAGCCCCCATTTCACCCACCATCGTGACGAAGGAGTCCCCTGCTCAACCGTCGCCTGTTCCGCATCGCGCCGAAAGATCGCACCCGGGTGAACGTCTCGAATCTTCAACAGGGGCCACAGGGTAAAGAGCAACGTCGACAACAGTCCCAGCGCAGCCCCTTTCATCAAAGGCCAGACCGAAAACCACGACAATTCCGAGGAGACGCCTAATTGATCGAGGAGGTCGGACACAAACAGCGCCGCCATGAGGGGAGGGAGCCCTCGTTGGAGCGTAATCCCCAGCAAGATCCCGGCGAGACTCCCGACACATCCCAGGAAGATCGCTTGCACCACATACGTGGAGACCACCGTGACCGAATCCGCGCCGAGCGCTTTTAAGATCGCGATCGTCCGCAACTTTTCCCGCAAGAACGCATGAATCGAAGTCCCGACCCCCAGCCCACCGATGAAAAGCGCGGTGAGACCGATCAGCCCGAGATAGCGGGCGAGTTGGTCGAGAAATTGTCTCAACTGTGACTGGGCCGTGCGGTAGCTTGATACGCGCGCAGAATCTGCCGCCAGCCGGTCGCGCAGCTCAGCGAGGAGCGGCTCCAGCGGCATATCGGAGGGCATCTTCACGAGATACCGTTCGCGCACCCGGCTCCCAGGCTTGATCAGCTCCGCCGCCCGTAATCCCTCCTGCGTGATCATCACCCGGGGACCCAAAATGAAGGCATTGGCCATGCGATCCGGCTCGGTTCGTACGAGGCCGTTGATCAGAAACGTCGCGTGACCGATCTTCACTTCATCCCCGATCGAGAGGCCCATCCGAATCAGCAACGACTCCTGCACCACTGCGCCAAAGCAGGCATGCCCGCCACAACGAACCTCATCCGGGTGGAGCAGGACATCAAGCGATTGCGCCGGATCGAGTCGGATCGTTCCATAGAGGGGATACGCCGACTCAACCGCTTTCAGTTCAATGATCTGGATCGATTGGGTTGCAGCGGACCCTTTGGTCGTGCGCGCGGCCATGGCCACGAGCTCGCTCACATGGCTGAAGGCCATGTCTCGATCGCCCAGCGAGTTCATCACCGCCTGTCCCGCGAGACTCAGGGGATGCGTCAGACGAACTTCGAGATCGCCGCCTAGCAACCCCCGCGCTTCTTTCGTGACGGCATGCTCCATGTTTGTGCCAAAGAGGGACACCCCCACCAAAGCCCCGACACCGATCGCGATACAGGCGAAGAAATAGAGAAAGTGCCGCCAGGCTCCCCTGGTTTCACGCCAGGCCATCCTCAAGATGAAGCGATTCACTGGGATGACTCTGCGAGCCGATTGTCCGGGTCGGTGAGGCGGTCGGATTCGATGCGGCCGTCGCGCAACGCAATCACGCGCTCCATCGAAGACGCGATGGCTCGATCATGCGTGACGAGGACTAAGGTGGTGCCGTAATCGCGATGGAGAGCCAGGAGCAAATTCATCACATGCTGTCCCGTGGCCGAATCCAGGTTACCGGTTGGCTCGTCGGCCAACAGAATCGGTGGGTGACAAGCAAACGCTCTGGCCACCGCCACACGCTGTTGCTCGCCTCCCGACAGTTGGACGGGATAATGATGCAGCCGCTCTTCCAGGCCGACGGTCTGTAACAGTTCCGTCGCGCGATCCTGCGCCGTGCTCATCCCTGCTAACTCCAACGGCACCAGGACGTTCTCCAGTGCGGTGAGAGTGGGAATGAGATGGAAGGATTGGAAGATATAGCCGATGTGATCGCGACGATACCGCGCCAGAGCGCTCTCGCGCATCGTCGAGATTTCCACGCCGTTCAACGCGATGGAACCGGACGTCGGGCGATCCAGTCCCGCGATGAGGCCCAACAAGGTAGACTTGCCGCTCCCGGAAGGACCGACGATGGCCACGCGCTGCTTATCAGGGATCTCAAGTGTGATATCGTCGAGGATCGTGACCTCATGGCCACCACCGGCTAAGCGCATGGTCAGATGAGAGATGGTAATCATGTCGTTGGTCAGACTCCCACAGTATCGTCCACGTGAAGGCTATATTATACTGGATGAACATGCGCCGCTCATGGATTCTCACAAAACTATTTTCTTGCCTCTGCCTTTCCCTGATCCTCCCCTGTGGGTATGACCTCGGCAGTGTGTCCGCCTCTCCCCCCCCGTCTCCGATCACTGCTCGCAATGGCGTAGGACTGCGTCTGGGAACAAATGTCACGGCGCAACCGGACCAGCCGAAGACTCAGGTCTCCATCGATCGACCCCGTATCGTCGCCTTCGGCAACAGCCTGACGGCCGGCTTAGGCGTGGCGCCGGATCAATCGTATCCCGCTCACCTGCAGCGGACATTGGACGCAGCGGGCTATGCCTATCGGGTCGTGAATGCGGGAGTCAGCGGTGATACGACAGCCGGCGGAGTCCGGCGGGTTTCCTGGGCCTTAACCCACAAGCCGGCGATCGTCATTCTAGAGCTCGGCGGCAACGATGGGCTCCGCGGCCTCAGCCTGGAAGAGACGAAGACCAACCTCGAACGAATCATTCAACAGCTCCAGCAGGCCTCCGTCACCGTCGTGTTAGCCGGGATGAAACTCCCTCCGAATTATGGACAAGACTATACCGACGGGTTTGAAGCGCTCTACCATGCCTTGGCAAAACAGTACCACCTGACGCTGATTCCATTTTTTCTCGATGGAGTAGCAGGCTTGTCCTCTTTCAATCAGGCCGACGGCATTCATCCAACCGGAGAGGGCTATCGCATCATCGTCGAGAAGATATTTCCAACGCTTGAGCCGCTGTTGGAGAAAAAACGGTGACGGCGGGTTAGAAAGTATAGAGGGGGCAGGCTATCCTGCCCCCTTCGACTCAGATCGCAAC
>JAQBES010000019.1:0-6362 GCA_032123755.1 Nitrospirota bacterium | reverse complement strand
CATGACGGGCAGCATCTCAACTGAATCTATTTTGATTACAGGGGAATCCAAAATGATTCAACGAAGACCGTTATTTGGTTTGTCTTGTTCGTCTTGTTCTTCCGGTTTGTTTTATTTATCCGGTTAGTCTTATTCAACCAGACAAACCAGACAGACCAAATGAACCAGAGCTCGATACCTCCGTCGGAGGTATCAAGCCCTGGTTCACAGTAATCTTCTTGTCGTCTACGCGTGATGCCCGTGATGGTGTCGCAACCCTCTGAGACTAAGACCGGCCAGCGCGATGAGGCCAGTGACGAACAGGATAACGACTGCCGGCGACGGCACTCCTGTCCAACTACTCATGTCCGATGCCATCACGATGCGGCCATCTGTCGCCTTCTCTCCTGATCCTGACAGGCAACGCTTCGTACCGCGTGCTCCAGTTCTCCCCTTGCCGCCCACCGTGCAAGGATTGGACGTAGTCGATACTTGCCTGGTGTATAGAGACCCAGCTGTCGCCTTCTCTCCTGATCCTGACAGGCAACGCTTCGTACCGCGTGCTCCAGTTCTCCCCTTGCCGCCCACCGTGCAAGGATTTGGCGTAGTCGATACTTGTGTGCTTGATAGGTTTGTTGTTCCTTTCACATCCCCGGCCATCACGATGGTGGCACCCTGATCCCTCTTGATCTGGAACGCATGGCCCACATCAAGAAAGAACAGTGAGAACAACAGCGCAGCGCCGATTGAGAGCAGAGTAGAATGCTTACACATGATGCACCTCCTATGGTTGGCTCCGTTGAATCTTTTCTGTCCATGCGTATCAGCAATCAACGTGCCAGTAGATTCTGCTCGAGGTTTTTGCATGTTTAGCGATTGATTTGTTTGGACATATCCGCGTGGCTGGCGCGATGGATGCTGCTCAGAGTGTTTCGGCAATCAACGTAGAATTGAATCGTATTTGATTATGAATGGAATCAGAATGGATGCAGTATTCTCGAAGCGAGCGCGCGACGTGCGGGCCGAGCGGGATCCGAAGTTCTGAGTTCTGAGTCCTGGGTTTGCAGTTCTGGACTCTGTAGCCTTCAGACGGCCTCACTCTATCCGCCCGTCTCGCGCGGCTATTGTCCCGATGGTTTTCCCGCCGCCTGCTCCGATAGACTGAGTGCGACCGATCATGGCGACAGAGGTACGGTGACGATGGATTGTGTGTTGTTGCGGCATGGCATTGCGGTGGAGCGTGATGAATGGGAAGGGTCGGATGCGGAGCGTCCTCTAACTGAACGCGGGGCGAAGCGCGTAGCGCAAGTAGCGGCTGGGTTGAAGTGGCTCGATGTGCAGCCGACGCATGTCTTGTCGAGTCCCTTGCTCCGGGCGATCGAGACGGCGAAGATTGCGCACCGCTCACTGCGAGCCCGCTCGGCGGTGCACATCGTCGATGAACTCTTGCCGGATGCGCCTCCCGATCAGCTCCTAGCGATTCTTCAGGATCTGCCGCCTGAGTCCTGTGTGCTCTGTATCGGGCATGAACCGCAGTTGGGCATGGTGGCCAGTGTTCTCCTGTCCGGACGGGTTTCCGGATCGTTCCCTCTGAAAAAAGCCGGGGCCTGTCTGATCGAGCTGTCGATCCCGGCGAAGCCAGGTCGAGGCGTCCTTCGTTGGTGGTTGACTCCCGACCAGTTGCGGGCTATCGGGAAGCGGGCGACGCACGCGCGAAAAGCGGGACTGGCGAGAAAGGCGCGACTAGAAGTTCGGAGTTCGAAGTTCAGAAAACCTTGAACGTCTGACTTCGAGCCCTCGCCCGTCTTGCGCGTCGTGCGGGGACGCTGGGAGCGGAATATATGAGGCTGCAAGGGCGCACGTGCGCGGTGTCGGTTTCAGGAAACTGGCGGATTGTCTTTCGGTTTGAAGACGGCATGGCGCATGATGTGGAATTGATCGATTACCATTAGGAGAACAGCGATGCGTATGAAAAACTCTCCCCACCCTGGATTGTCGGTGCGGTATGACTGCCTCGAACCACTGGGGCTATCGGTGGCAGAAGGGGCAAAGGTGCTGGATGTGACGCGGCAGGCGCTGAACAACCTCGTGATTGGCAGGGCCGGGATATCCGCCGAGATGGCGATCCGTCTAGACAAAGCCTTTGGCGGCGGCGCGGAAACGTGGTTGCGGATGCAGGCGGCCTATGATCTTGTGCAGGCCAAGAAGAAAGCCGGAACAATTAAGGTGAAGCGTGTGGCTGAGCGGGTCGAACTCGTTCATGCGTGAAACACGCGGTTCACATGAATATGTGAAGGTCAGGGCCAGGCCGAGGCGTCCTTCGTTGGTGGTTGACTCCCGACCAGTTGCGGGCTATCGGGAAGCGGACGACGCACGCGCGAAAAGCGGGACTGGCGAGAAAGGCGCGACTAGAAGGTCGGGGTTCGAAGTTCAGAAAACCTTGAACGTCTGACTTCGAGCCCTCGCCCGTCCCGCCTGTTTCGCGCGGCTATCCTCCTAGGTGGAGGGGGCTGGCTGACTGGTGCGGTCGGAGGGCAGTGCCTGGCTTCGCAGGTGGGTGGTGAGCAACGGCTGAATCTTGCTGCGCAGTGCGTCCTGAATCTCATCCGGCGATTTTCTGGCATCGATGACTTCGAAGTGAAACTCTTCCGCCATTTTGTCGAACTCCTCGATCAGGAGTGACTGGTACTTCTTAAAGCTATCGTAGAGATCGCTGCCAAGACGAAGATCCATTCCCGATTCCCAGAAGTTCATTCCTTTGGTTTCGATGACGCGCAGCACGAGTGTTTCGATGTCGATGCGCAAGTAGCAGACGAGATCTGGGACTAAGGCAAAGCCGAAGACGTCTCGCACCCACTGGCGGTTTTCGCTGCGCACATAATCGCGCGCGAGGGCCGTATAGATATACCGGTCGGCCAGGACGATGAAGCCCGAGCGAAGCGCGGGGATGATCTCGTGTTCTAAGCGATCCGCAAAGTCGGTGGCGTAGAGCAGGCTGAACGACCATCGGTCGAGAATGTTGCCTTCTTTCGCCATTTCGATCGTCTTCGACATGAGATTGGAACGGGTCCAGCCAGTGGTGAGTACACCATAGCCCTGCACTTCCAGCCACTCCTGCAACATCTCGATGTGCGTGGTGCGACCGACACCGTCGGTGCCTTCGATGGCGATGAGCTTCCCTTTGAGGTCACTCGGATTTAGGTTCGTCAAACCGTCGCCAAAATACCGTGCGTCGACCATGGGTACCCCGTCTTGGTTTGTAATCTTTCAGCGCCTCTCCCACGAGCCGGCGCATGTCGTTCTGCTGGGCCTCGATTTCTTTCGTCGCATCTACCGTGATGAGCTGATACTCATCGACGATTTTCTCGTACTGGGCCAGGATGCGTGATTGGAAGATGCGGAAGCTTTCGGTCACGTCCTGGGTCAGGTTCATGTCCATGCCGGCTTCGTAGTATTTGAATTGTCCGCGCGTGCCTCCGAGGAGCCGGGAGATGGCCACCTCGATCGGTACCTTGAAGTAGAACGCCATGTCCGGTGTGATGGCGAAGCTGTAGAGCTTGCGAATCCATTCAGGCGACACGCCGCGGACCACGTCACGCGCGAAGGCGGTGTACATGTAGCGGTCGGCCAAGACGATCATGCCGGCTTTGAGCGGGGGCAAAATTTCATGATAGAGGCGGCTGGCAAAGTCGGTCGCGTGCAACAAGCTGAACGTCGTCGGCGTCAGGCTCTTATTCTTCTTTCCCCGTTTGGTCGTGTCTTTGACCAGCTCCGAGGAGTTCCACTCGGTGAAGAAGACGCGATGGCCTTTGGATTCCAGCCACTTGTGCAGCAACAGCAGTTGCGTGCTCTTGCCGGACCCGTCGATGCCTTCGACGGTGATCAATTTCCCCGGGTAGGGGTGGGGAGGCTTGGGTAGCGGGGGTTGCTCGCTCATGCGGGATCGTCCTGCGCGATGACGGAAAATTTTACGCGGCGGCGGAACACGCGTTCAAAGAGATCCGCCCGGCCTGCGGCGGCCCAGGTTTCCAACTCCGCATCGCCCGTCACGTGCAGGCTGATAGTAATGGTGGCGCCGAGCCTCACAGCGAGGGTGCGGACGACCGAAAAATGCGTTCGATCCAGGCCATCGGCGATCCGAAGCAGCGCGGACAGGATCCGCACGATTCGTTTGTCTTTGGGGGAGAGGGCGCCGTATCCCTCGTGCTTCAGTTGCGGGACTGCGCGCCGGTGGTAGCGTGCGACGTTCGCGACCACCTGAATCTCCTCGCCGGATAACCCCCCGACTTCGCTATTGGTGATCAGATAGTAGGCGTGTTTGTGGTGCTGGCGCTCGTTGATGAGGTAGCCGACGTCATGCAGGATCGCGGCGTATTCTAGCCAGTTCCGTTCGGTGGACCCCAAACGATGGAGACGGGTCGTCTGGTCGAAGAGGCGCAGGGCCAGACCGGCGACATGAAGGCTATGGACTTCCGGGGCCTGACAGCGACGGGCCAGGGCCATGACGTTGCGCCGCCGCAAGTCGGGAATGTCCGCTTCCGCTTTGAGTCGTTCACGGTGGCGCTGGATAAAGTCGTAGATGATACCTTCACGAATGGCCTTGTCGCACAGGATGAGTTCGTCTCTTTCTGCGAGCTCCATCAGACGGCGCAGGACGACCGTGGCGGGAAACAGGGTATCGACGCGTTTGGGATCTAATCCGGGGATCGCCAGCCTGGCTTTGATGGTGGATTGACGAAGGTCCTGCTCGATCTCTTTGACGTCTTTCAGTGAAATCGTGGCGAGATTGATTTGGAGGAGCGGGCGATTCGTTCGGCGCAAATGAATGATTTCTGCCAAGTTGCCCGCCATGCCGGAGGTGGCGATCAGGGAATCGAATCGTTTCGTCTTGAATGAATCGAGGGCGCCCTGCAACTGGGTCGTCACGATGTCTTCGAGTGAGCGGAGCATATTCTCGGAAGGGGGCGTGCGCTTGAGGAATTCATCTGCCAGTCGGATGGCGCCCAGCTTCAGGCTCTTCGCGTGGAGGAGCTGGTCACGATTCCCGACCATCAGTTCGACGGATCCGCCGCCGACATCCACCGCGAGCGTCGGCTGTTCAGTCAAGGGCACGTTGTTTTTGACACCCAGGAAAATCAGCCTGGCCTCTTCGGTGCCGCTGATGACACGGATGGTCAGTCCCGTATGCTCGGTCACGAGATCGATAAAGTCTCCCCCGTTTTTCGCTTCGCGCACGGCACTGGTGGCGACGGCGATAATACGATCGTAGCCCTTGTTCTTGGCCAGGGTGACGAGATTGCGAATGACGTCGAGTCCGCGCGTGATCGCCTCGTCGGAGAGGCGGTGGGTTGCAAAGGCGCCGTTTCCGAGTCGCGTCATGTCTTTGAAGCGATCAAGAATCTTGTAGCCAGCGTCCGGCTGGATCTCCGCCAGCACCATATGGATGGAGTTCGTTCCGATATCGATAACGGCAATCTTAGACATACAATAATAGTAACTACTCAGGTGTTCAGGCTGAAGGCCTGAAGGCCGAATTTCGAGGATCGAAGTTCCAACACCTCAGCCTTCAGTCTGTCCATCTGCCTAGCTACAAATAGTAATGTATTATTAATCACTTACAGTTTATACCACATTTGATTCATGAGGTAATAGCTCGCTCAGGCGCCTGAACCGTCGTCCGTCTCACCTCTTATCCGCTTCTAACTCAAACCCAGAACTCAAAACGCAGAACTTCCCTGCCTGCCGCGCCTTATCCCGGGCAAGGCCGCAGCGATCTATCACTTACCAAGGGGTGGCTGGGATGATCCCAACTGCGCGCAATATTCCACCCACCCAGCCCTCAGCGCGCCAAGACGCGCTTTATCCCGAGCGAGGGCCTTCCAGTTCCCTCTACCTCCCTTAAGAGAAGTGGCCAACGCTGCCCTCAACTGCGCGCATCGAACGAGCACAATTTCACCGTGGGCGTTCTGCGAGCAAGGAGGGCACCTGGCCGCTCCTTCCCCATCCTTCGGAGGCCGCGCGTTGCGCGAGCCCAGGGATCGTCCCAGCTACCCCGCTCCCTTTTTTCAGCATCCTGCTCGAAACCATAATGAAAGGACCTAGACCTGTCAAGATCGGCAGGGTTCATTCTCTGTGACATTCGAGGTGGCTGCTCTCGCTTGGGCAGTCGTGGTACTCTTGCCGGCAGAATGCTGAAAAAGTCCGCCAGCGGCGTTCTCGCATCGTTCAGACCCTCAACGTGAGGGAGAGTCCATCGGAGATCGGAAGCACTGGAGGGGCTTTTCCGTTCGCCAAGATCCAATCTGCGGGCGAACGGCCCGCACGAAGTGCAGTTGGTACCTCATCGGGCCTTCACTCGCTGCGGCCTTGCTGGACAGCCTTTT
>JAQBES010000018.1:0-10130 GCA_032123755.1 Nitrospirota bacterium | reverse complement strand
GGGTGGTCGTGGTGGAAGCAGGGATGGACGGAGCCTTACCGAGCGTGGTCGGCGGCTTGGCTCCATGTCCAGTCGTGGCCGTGCCGACGAGTCGAGGTTACGGTGCGAGTTTCGGTGGACTGGCTGCATTATTGACGATGCTGAACTCCTGCGCGGCGGGGGTCGGCGTGATGAACATCGACAATGGATTTGGGGCTGGCTGTCTTGCGCATAGGATTAACATGTTAGGGGAGAGGCACGACGAGCGAGTAGTGCGCGACAAGCGCGAAAGGTGAGATGCTGAACAAGTGACAGATCTTGCTCCTCCCGCCGAGGCTTATTTCACTTCAATCGTTCCGCGTTTCGGCCAGGCAACCATCTGCGTCCTGGGACCTTTCTCGCCGTTCGCCAGCAACTTAGCGCGCACTTCGTATTGATAGAGCCCTGCTCCCGATGGGATTTTCTTCTGGTCCATCCCGTCCCAGGTCAGCACGGCAGAGATTCGTGGAGGGGCGGTGCTGTCGGTTGAGGCGGCGTGCGGCTCCAGCGGTTTACGCGTGGTCAGAAAGCGGAGCGAATTTTTCGACGGCGACGTAATGAAGGAGGAGACTTCCAGCAGGGTTGCATCATTCAGTTCCTTGGGCAGCTGGACTAAGGCAGTAAACTGCAACGAGCCGGACGAGATTGTATAGGGGTTGGGGGAGACATTCAGTTCGAGAATCTTGAGTTCCGGCTCGGGGCGCGGGGCCCGGTGGCGTTTCGATTTTGCCGAGGCGGCCAGTGGGGTCCAGAGCAACAGCGTGGCACAAAGTAGCACCCAGGCGACCCGACCAGTCCACGATCCGAATAACTCTGAGCAGGGCGTGATCACGGAGCGGCAGATTGTCATAGGGGATACGCGCGTCACCAGCCTGTTGTTCGAAGTGCCCGGTCGGCGGGCGAGTGCAGTGGGGATAACACAGCGTTGATTGGCTGTCAATGCATTCAAGCGAGACGGGCGGGAAACGCGCGACAGGCGTGACATGAAGGCTGAAGTCCGAAGGCTGAAGGTCGGGGCTCGGAGTTCCGAATACTTCATCCTTCAGCCTGCTAGACTTCTGAACTAATTGCCGTTCACGTGTGTCTTGGGTAAGATGGGCGCGGTTTGAATTAACCCGCATTATTCATGACGGTTCGTCGCGAAATCGCTGAGCCGCGTTGCGAGCCCGCCGGCCGAGGTTGTCGTAGCAGCGAATCGGCGATTGCAGCAGAAGTGTTCATGAATAATGCGGGTTAGGCAGAGAAAGGACGCACATGGGCGCGCATCTCCATTTTGATTGTTATTCCGGCATCAGCGGCGACATGATTCTCGGCGCGCTCGTGGATGCGGGAGCCTCGTTTCCAGACTTGGTGAGCGGGCTGAAGCGACTCCGACTCCCAGGGTTCACGCTACGGAAGCGGCGGGTCCATCGAGGGGCGATCCATGCTACGAAAGTGGACGTCGTGATCACGACAGGATTGCGCAAGCCACTCTCGCTTCATCGGATCCACGCCATTCTCTCCGCGAGTCGACTCCCTGACAAGATCAAACAGCAAAGCCGATCGGTGTTCGATCGATTGGCTGAAGCGGAAGGGCATGCCCATCGCGTGGCCAAGGATCACGTCCATTTCCATGAAGTGGGGGTTCTGGATTCGTTTGTCGATATCGTCGGCGGCCTGATTGGCTGTGAACTGTTGGGCGTGACGCGCGTGACGGCCTCCCCCGTCAATGTAGGAGCGGGGACGCTGCACTCGGCTCACGGGATCCTGCCGGTGCCTGGTCCGGCGGTCGCCATTCTGGCGAAAGGGATTCCGATATACAGTGCCGGCCCTCCCCGTGAGCTCACCACGCCGACCGGCATGGCGCTATTGCGCACGCTGACATCGGAGTTCGGCTCCATGCCGGTGATGACGCCGACGGCCATCGGCTATGGAGCGGGCGATGCTGATCCCGCAGGCTGGCCGAATGCCTTGCGCGTGTTTCTTGTACGACCGTCATCCCGAGGAGCGCGCGAACGGGATTCCGTGCTGCAGGTTGAAACCAACCTCGACGATGTGAATCCGCAAACGTATGAGTATGTGATGGAACAGTTATTTTCTCGTGGGGCGCTTGATGTGACGCTCGCACCGGTCATCATGAAACGTGGACGACCCGGCATCGTTCTGACCTGTCTTGTGGCTCCGGCGCAGCTGGATCAGATCCTTGACGTCTTATTTCAGGAAACGACGACATTGGGAGTCCGGATTCGTGAGGTGATGCGACAGATCCTTCCTCGGCGGTTTATTTCGGTGAAGGTGCGCGGGGGAGTTGTCCGAATGAAGATCGCCGATGTGAACGAGACGACGGCCAAAGCGGCTCCAGAATATCTCGATTGCAAACAGATAGCCGAACAAACGGGCCGTCCCGTGAAGGAGGTGCTCGAAGACGCGGCCCTTGCCTATGCCAAACAGCGGGTGGCTCGGCCGACGGGCCGGTGATGACGGTCCTACTCTACAGCCTCCTGTTCCTCGTATCCGTCGCGGTGACGTTGGGCGCCTGCACGCTATTTACGAACGCCATTGAGTGGTTGGGCAAGCGGTTCAATCTGTCAGAAGGTGCGGTCGGCGGTGTGTTGGCAGCTATTGGCACCACACTTCCTGAAACGTCGATCCCCATCATTGCCATTTTCTTCGGGGCCAGCCGTGCCGAAGCGGAGGTGGGATTGGGCGCGATCCTCGGCGCTCCCTTCATGCTGAGCACATTGGTGATCCCCATCTTGGCCATCTTGCTGGTGGTCTACGCCAGACTGGGGAAGCGAACCGCCGTCTTTCAATTGAACTACCACGATGTGAAGGGCGATCTCTCCTTCTTTGTGGTGGCTTATTGCGTCGCGCTGGCCTGTGCTTTTATCCCGTCTCGATCGCTGCACGTCATAGCCGCCGTCGGGTTGATAAGCCTCTATCTCTATTACGTAAAGCTGAAGTTCAGTGAGTCGGGTGAGGAGGGGGGCGCGGGTGGGCTTGAGCCACTGCTCTTTGCCAGAAAGTCGGCAGTGCCGTCGTTTGGACTTATCGGTCTTCAAGGAGCCCTTGGTTTAGCTGGACTCGCGTTCGGCGCGCATCTCTTCGTGCTCGCCGCAGAAACGATTGCGGGAGTCTTGTCGATTTCTCCATTAATCCTGGCCCTCCTTGTCGCGCCCCTGGCGACCGAGTTGCCCGAGATGTCGAACAGTTTTCTCTGGCTCTACCGAAAGAAAGATCGCTTGGCGGTAGGGAATGTCACCGGCGCGATCGTCTTTCAGGGTACAATTCCTGTCTCGATCGGACTCCTGGGCACGGACTGGACGCTGGCACCGACGGCATTGATCACCATGGTACTTGCTGTGGGGGCGGCCACCTTCTTATTAGTGCAGGCTGTGTGGGGCGGTCTCTGGCGGCCCTGGTTGCTGAGCGGGAGTGCCCTCCTTTATATAGGGTACGTGGTGTACTTATATGCTTTCTAACCGGATGCTGAAAAACCCCTCCAGCTTCGTTCTCGCATCGCTTAGAGACTCAACGTACCGCGCTGGGTACGCTTCGCCTCTGCGCTCGCTGCGGCCTTGCTGGAAGATGTTTTTGAGCATCCTTCGTGACGAGTGAGATTGGTGAAGGGTGATGAGCGCTAAGAAAAGGATGACGGGGACCAAAGATAGCCCGCTCCTTGGAGTCACGATGGGCGATCCGGCGGGGATCGGTCCGGAGGTGATTGCGAAGGCCTTGGCTAGGGCAACGGTGCGACGACTCTGTCGTCCGCTGGTCATCGGCTCGTTTCCGGTGATGCAGCAGGCGGTCAAGAGCCTGAAACTCAAGATGAACGTGATCCGAGTGGAGGGTCACGGGGCGGTGCCTCCGCGCTCGCATCAACTCGCTGTGCTGGACCCGCTCGATCATCCCCTTGGGCGGTTCCCGCGTGGAGTGGCGGCGCCTGAGACTGGGGCAGCGTCCGTGCTGTTCATCAAGAAGGCCGTGGAGCTTGCGCAGCTTGGCTGTATCGACGGTATCGTCACCGCACCGATCAACAAAGAAGCGATCAACATGGCCGGCTGTCATTTCCCCGGCCATACGGAACTACTGGCAGACCTGACCAAGACGCAGGAATCCGGCATGATGATTATCGGTGGACCGCTCCGAATCATGTTTGTGACGACCCACGTCGCGATCAAAGACTTGCCGGCACTCCTCACCCAGGACAAAATAGAGAAAGCCATCAGACTGGCCCATCTGGCGTTGAGGGACCTGTTTGGAATCAAGAAACCGAGAGTCGGTGTCGCCGCACTGAACCCTCATGCCGGAGAGCATGGACTGTTCGGGGATGAAGAGGCGCGGGTTATTCTTCCGGCCGCTCGTGCGGCGCAGGCTCAGGGCATTCGTGCCAGCGATCCCTTGCCGGCCGATACGCTGTTTGGCAAGGCGGCGAAGGGTGACTACGATGGTGTAGTGGCCTTGTACCACGACCAGGGGTTGAGTCCCTTAAAGCTCGTTGCATTCGGCACTTGCGTGAATCTGACGGTGGGGTTGCCGATTATTCGCACCTCGGTCGATCACGGGACGGCGTTTGATATCGTGGGGAAGGGCATCGCAGACCCTGGTAGTCTGGTCGAGGCGATCACGCTGGCCGCCAGGCTAGCCGCTCGGCGTCGGTGACGCGGTTTGTTTTGTTTATTTGGTTTGTCTTGTTCGAGATTCAGTAAACCAAATAGACCAGATAGACCAGCCAAACCAGATAGACCAGAAAAGCAGGAGCATATTGATGACCAATCAATCGGGTGCGGCGGTTAACATGCTTCAGAAGCAGTTGAAGGAATTGGACCAGATTTTTCAAGAGACCATGGAGACGCTCAACACCGTTGCCGGAGCTGAACGCGTGGCAAAATGGAAAGCCAGGACGATTGCGCTCATCACCGAATCCCTGGGCCAGAAAGAAGGGCAGACGTTTGCCGCCCTGCAGCCGGGGCCCTCTTTTACCAACGATCTGGTGGAAGAGTTTACTGATCTCATCGACTATTTCCGGACCCCGCTTGCCGATCTGGCGAAACAACTGGCACAAGCAACTCCTCGTCCTTCCGGCGGGAATTGACCGGTGTCGATCCCTGAACTCCCTCCGCCGAACAAACGGCTCGGCCAACACTTTCTGATCGATCCTAACATCGTGCGCAAAATCGTTGCGCTGGCGGAACTGGGCCCCAACGATCATGTGTTTGAAATTGGTCCAGGTCGCGGCATCCTGACAGAGGCGCTGTCCCACGCGGCCGGTCGTGTGACGGCGGTCGAAGTGGATTTACGGCTCCATGCCTATCTCGAAACGAGGCAGGCAGAGCTTCCGAATGTGGAACTGGTTTGTGAGGACGCGCTGGCCTATCCGGTCGAGAGTCTGCCGATGGGTACGGTCGTCGTGGCCAATCTTCCCTACTACATTTCGACCCCGTTGCTCTTTAGATTACTCGACCAGCGGGGCCGGTTTCCCCGGATGGTGCTCATGCTACAGGCCGAAGTGGCCGATCGATTGGTGGCAAAGCCCGGCGGGTCCGACTATGGCGTCCTTTCCGTGATGGCGCAGTACGCAGCCGAGATCACCAAATTGTTTCGTGTCTCAGCCCAGTGTTTCCGCCCCAGACCGGAGGTGGCCTCGGCGGTGGTGCTGCTGCGTACGAAAGAGCGCACGAGGCTCAGCCGGCAGGAAGACGTCGCATTTCGCGCGCTCGTGAAGGCGGCCTTTGCGCATCGAAGAAAAACGCTTGTTAATTCTCTGCGAGACGAAGGGTATGAACTTCATCCTGTTGCCGAGACATTGCAGCGATTAGATATTGCTCCGGCTCGCCGGGCAGAGACGTTGTCGGTTGAGGACTTTCTCCGGCTCTCTCTTGCGCTCGGTTGACGAGGTATAAGTGTATTCTGTGGATCGCGTAGCTCTCATTATTCATGAAGGTTCGTCGCGAAAGCGTGCAGACGCGAAGCGAGACGGGCACTCGGAGGACTTAACGGCGAGACCGCCCGTTACAGCCGGTATTTGTGATTGCAGCAGAAGCTTCATGAATAATGCTGGTTAGGCCGACTCTTGTTTGAAATGACCGATTCCCTGTGCTAGCATCGCGATCATGGCTGTCACCACTTCGGCCAAGCGGGGCGAGGCCCGCGGCGCCGCTCCCCCCCCCTCACACATCAAACGAGAAGTGATCGGAGTCGTTCTGATCGCGTTGGCGCTCTTGACGCTTCTCAGCATGGTGTCCTTTGTCCCAGGGGAACTCAAGGCAGGGACAGCTGCGACGCCTCCAACCAGAAACCTCATCGGTACGGTCGGCGCGTTCTTCGCGTCTACCTTATTCTGGTCGATCGGCGGGGCCGCCTACTTGTTTCCCATTCTTCTTGGGCTCATGGGTGTCCGCTGTTTCACCCAGAGCCCCCTGTCGATCCGTTTGCGGAACGCCGGCGCCTCGCTGGCGGCATTGCTGTTTCTCAGCGGCTTGTTCCATCTCGAAATAACGGCGGTGCCGACCGTCTCTAGCGGCTTTATTTATCGAGGGATGGCGGGAGGCTTCTTCGGGCAAGTGTTGGCCGAGAGTTTACGCGCCTATTTTGCAAGTACCGGCGCTCACATTCTGATCGTAGCTGGACTGCTGGTCTCGCTCCTCTTCACGGCGCCCATTTCTCTGTCGGAGATCGCTCGGCGGCTTCCCGGATGGGGCAATTGGATGTTCAGTAAGGTGCGTGCGTCGATCCCGGAACGATCGGTGGAAGAATCCGATTCTGAGTCTCCACGGAAAGCCAAACAGAAATCGTCTGTAGCCATCCGTGCGGTGATTGAGGAGGCGCTGCCTGAGGCGGCCGCGGAACCGGAATTGAATTGGCCGGTCATTCAGCCATCACGACGACCGATTCCCGATCCGACTGAGTCGATTGAATCCGAGTCGGACCAACAGGTCTTGACCGTCCAAGCGAAGACGGGGGACTATATCTTGCCGGATCCGGCCCTGCTCTTGAGCGAACCCTCAGGCCCCCTCGGACGCGTCACAGAAGAAGAAATCAAGGCGCAATCCGATGTGCTGACCCGCGCTCTGCTGAGTTTTGGCATCGCAGGGAAGGTAACGGAAGTTCGTCCTGGACCAGTCGTGACGATGTATGAGTTCGAGCCGGCGCCGGGGACCAAAGTTGCGCGCATAGTGAATCTCGCCGATGATCTGGCGTTGGCGCTGAAGGCGATCAGTCTCCGGATCGTCGCGCCGATTCCGGGAAAATCGGTGGTAGGGATCGAAGTGCCGAACCTCTATCGCGAGACGGTGTCAATGAAGGAGGTGGTGACGAGCGAGACATTTTCACGTGCTAGATCGAAGCTCAGCCTGGCCTTGGGGAAGGACATTTTCGGAGCCCCCATGATCGCCGATCTGAAGACGATGCCGCACTTGCTGGTTGCCGGCGCCACAGGGGCCGGGAAAAGCGTCAGTCTCAATACGATGCTCCTGAGCCTGCTGTTTTCGGCCCGACCCGATGAGGTCAAACTCCTCCTGATCGATCCCAAGATGCTCGAATTTCAAACGTACGATGGCATTCCTCACCTGTTACGGCCTGTCATCACCGATCCCAAGTCGGCGGCGCGGGGGCTCGGTTGGGTTGTGGCTGAAATGGAGCGACGCTACAAATTGCTTGCTGAGGCAGGGGTGCGAAACATCGACACGTATAATCGAAAGGTCGCCGGGACGCAGGGTGTGCTGGAGGCGGAAGCAGCGGCCAAGTTGGACCAGCCAGAATTGCCCATTGAGTTTCTGACTGAAGAGGAGCGGCTCTCTGCCGGAGAGACAGTGCTTCCGGATGGCAGCCCCGGATCATTCTTGCCGCCGCCGACCCCGCCGGAGCCCTTGCCCTATATCGTTGTGATGATCGATGAATTAGCGGACTTGATGATGGTGGCACCGAAGGAAGTGGAAGACAAGATTGCGCGCTTGGCGCAGATGGCTCGCGCATCAGGCATCCATCTCGTGCTGGCGACGCAGCGTCCGTCGGTCGATGTGCTGACCGGTTTGATTAAGGCGAACTTCCCGGCCCGCATTGCTTTTCAAGTGTCGTCGAAGACCGATTCGCGCACCATCCTGGATGCGAATGGTGCGGAGGCCCTCCTTGGTCGTGGGGACATGCTCTATTTGGCTTCGGGGACCGGACGCGTTATGCGTCTGCACGGGTCGTTTGTGTCGGATGACGATGTCCGCCGCGTGGTCGAGTTCGTCAAGGATCAAGCCAGCCCCGCCTACAATCAGGAGTTGCAGGTCGCACTGAAACAGGAAGGGGCGAAAGAGGAAGAGTCGCTGGGCGAAGTATACGAGCAGGCTAAAGAGTTGGTCCTGTCTACCGGTTCAGCTTCTGCATCGCTGATTCAGCGCCGGCTGCGGGTGGGTTATCCTCGGGCAGCTCGGATGATCGAGCAAATGGAGGCAGATGGCCTCGTGGGCGCAGCTGGTCGCGATGGACGGAGAGAAGTCGTTGGGCGGCGTGGGCCGGTGGGAGCAGAAGAGGTGTGAGGGAGGATGGAGCTCTGATGATCTCCTGTGCTCGCGCAACGCGCGGCCTGAGAAGGATGGAGAGGGAGCGGCCAGGTGCCCTTCTTGCTCGCAGAACGCGCACGATAAGAATGTGCTCGTTCGATACGCGCAATTGAATAAACCCTCCACCCTCCTCGCTATTGGCATGATGAAGAAATTGAAGTGGACATGTTTTATAGGAGGCCTGCTCGTTTGTGCATGGAGCCTATTCCCCTTGCTGACGCTTGCCGCTGGGGAAGAGAGCGATGAAAATGCGTTGAAGGAGGTGCGAGAGGTGGTCAAGCAGCTCCAGGCGCGGTATGAGAAAATGAAAGATCTCCAGGCGGATTTTACACAGAAGACCACGATCGAGGGGTTCGAGCGGCCCATCACATCCTCGGGGAAGGTCTATATCAAAAAGCCTGGTCGGTTACGGTGGAATTATCTCGACCCTTCGGTCGAGGACATCTATGTCAATCGGGATGATGTCAAAGTGTATGTGCCGGAGCACAAACAAGTGTTGGTAGGGAAGCTCACACAAATGGCGGCCTCCAAGGCCCCGTTGGAGCTCTTGCAAGGGGTGGCCAAGCTGGAGGAATCGTTTGACATTGAGCCGACGCCGGGGAAGGGGCGTGGCGTGGGAGGAATCCGGTTACTCACCCTCCTGCCTAAGTCGCGTGAAGGTGAGGCAGGGAGATCGTTACAACGGATCGTGCTAGAAGTGTTTCCCAAGACCTACTTCATTCGGACGATCTCTCTCTACGAAGTCAGCGGCAATGTTGCGAGTTTTGAATTTTCGTCGCCCCAATCCAACATGGGTCTCGGCGACTCACTCTTCGAACTGAAGTTGCCTGCTGACGTGGAAGTGGTGAAGGCTCCAGTGTTCAGTGCCCCACAGTGAAGGTGATGGAAATTGTTTTACGATAGATTCTGGCAGGCTGCTCAAAAAGTCCGCTCAGCAAGACCGCAGGGAGCTCGGCGACCGAAGCGTACCCTTTGGGGTACGTTGCAGTGAGACGGGCGACTGAGAACGCCGCTGACGGGCTTTTTCGGCAGCCTGGTGGGCGATTGAGGAAAAGGTGAGTATATGAATCAGGCAATGGTCAGTTCCTTGGTTGAAGCGGTCGACGAAGCGGTCAAGAGATTGGATCTCGATCGACTCTCGCGTGAGTATTGGGACCAGAACGAATTCCTGTTTGTTCCACAGTTTCTCCCTCGGTCTCTGGTGGAAGAGCATCTCGTTCCTCAGGCGCAAGGGGTAAAGAGCGAGCTGAATCGCAACTACATTCCCGGCCACAAAAAAGGCGGGAGCGTGAGCTATTACACTGTGATGGAGAAGGCCCCGCGCTTTCTCGATCTGTATCGATCCGGGACCTTCATCGAATTCTTGAGCCGCCTGGTACAGGCCAAGCTTAGTCTATGCCCAGAGAACGACCCCCATTCCTGTGCGCTCTACTACTATACGGAGCCGGGGGACCATATAGGGTTTCACTATGACACGTCCTATTATAAGGGGGCTCGCTATACCATTCTGATGGGGCTCGTCGATAAGTCTACGCAATGCAAGCTGGTCTGCGAGTTGTTTAAGGATGATCCTGTGAAATCCCC
>JAQBES010000017.1:0-29296 GCA_032123755.1 Nitrospirota bacterium | reverse complement strand
CCCTCCCTCAGACCTTGCGGACGTTCAAGAAATCCCCGCGCGTTAGTGCCCCTGCTCAGCAGGGGCACTGAATTCCATTGAACCAATAAAAAAACCATAGACCCACCGCGCATGTAATGTAAAAAATCATCTCGCCGATCTTGACCTTTAGCTCGCTATCCGCTGTTGCCGTGGCCATCGTGTCTCCTTCTACTGATGCAAATAATACGTCTCGAATCAGCTCAGCGAATTTCTTGACACACCGATATCCGTATGTTATTCAAAATTCCTTGCCGCACATGAAAATTCAGGGGAAACTCCATGAAGAGAAATTCAAAAGTGTTCGACATTATAGTTTTGGTCGGTATGGTTGTCAATATACTTTTAGCCGTCTTTCTCATTCTCTACTACTTTGATTTCTTGTAAGTTTCGCATGGTTTACCCCTTCAGCTCCTCTCTGATTTCGCACTCGAATCTGCACAGCGAAACCCGATCGTTTCATCGCGAAAGTCCGGAACCATCTTACTCCGGCTGGTAATGCGAATATCGGCTCCCGTGGTCGCATACCCTCCCCCACGGAGTACCCGAAATACTCCGTGATCTGGGCTCGGCGTGTTTCGTTCTGGGGCCTCCTCGAAGTAGCGTTCCGCATACCAGTCGGCCACCCACTCCATCACATTGCCTGCCCCATCCATGACGCCATACGGGCTTTTATCGGTCGGAACCATACCGACAGATGCGGCGACCTCATGACCGTCCTGCACCCTGGCCCAATTCGCTCCGTCGGGCTGTTCCACATTACCCCAGGGCCAGAGACGGCCATCCGGTCCTCGCATGGCCTTTTCCCACTCCGCCTCAGTTGGAAGCCGCTTTTCCTTCCAATGGCAATAGGCCTCCGCATCCTCCCATGACACGTAGACCACAGGCTGATTGATGCCGCGCAGCTTGCCCATGTTCTTGGCGTAGCGGGCAGGAGGACCAGACTTACGATGCCCCGTCGCATCGATAAATTGCTGGTATTGAAAATTGGTCACTTCGTACCGATCAATGGCAAACGCATCCAGTACCAGCGTGCGCTGTGGCCGTTCATCGAACCCGCCTTGATCAGTCCCACGGATGAAGGGTCCTGCCGGAATCGAGACCATTTCTTCCCGGACTGGCTCTTCACGAGAAACCTGAGGGAGGTCGAGCGACTCTGCTGGGGTTGAATCCGTGGAATCGGCAGGAGGCTCTTCAAACGGAGTCAGCGTGGTGCCGCGGAGGATTCCCATGATGGGAATCGCAGCAAACGCAAGGATGGCTAGAAGAAATAGGACTTTGAATTTGGTTTCGAGCATGTCTTTTATGGCGCCGCGGGGCTGTTGCCTGCATCCATATCGCTATCGCTGGCACAACGAAACCCGATCGTAATATCCGTTCGCCATAACTTCGCGGCAAATCGTTTGGATAGCCGAGCGTTATGCTCTGTCTCTCGCCACGACCCTCCGCGCACGACTTTCAAATCTCCGGTGTCTGGCCCTTTCGGATCGCGATAGGGCGCTTTCTGGTAGAAGTGCTCATCATACGAATCCGCGACCCATTCCGCGACGTTCCCCGTCATGTCATAGATTCCGTAGGGGCTTCGCCCGGTCTCGAACGACCCAGGAGGCGCGAGATACCGATACCCGTCTTCATCCCCATCCGCATTGGCATTGGCGCGGCCGTTCATGAAGGTGTCGCCCCACGCGAACGTCCGCTTGCCCTCACCACGGCCGGCTTTCTCCCATTCCGCTTCCGTAGGAAGACGCTTTCCCGCCCATTTGCAATAGGCCACCGCCTCGGCCCATGTTATGCTCATCGCCGCAAACTCGGGCTGCAGCAGCTTGGACTGATCGTCTTCAAACACTTCGATCTTGGGCAGCGGCCGCTTCGTCATTTTGGCGAACCGGGCATATTCCTCTTGCGACACCTCTTTCTTGTCGAGATAGAACGTCTTGAGAAACACTTGACGCTCCGGCACCTCATCCGGATCGCCATCTTTGCTGCCCATCATGAACGGGCCTTCAGGGATCTGCACCATCTCGCGGCCTTCATCTCCTATCTTCGTTTTATACATAGAATAATCCAGCGAGGGTGCGCTGCTCGGAGCAGGGCGAGCCTCGGTCTTGATCGATAGGACCAGTGCTTTCATCTGCTTCGCCTTGTAGGACTCATAGAACAGCAAACTAATCATCAGGATGAACGACCCAAAGACAAACACGATCGAGCCAACGAGTACTCCTCTATTTTCCATCGCGCTCATGCTCCTCCGATTGTGCGTGACACGAAGGGATCGGCCGGCTCAGATGCAGCCTTCTTTGCCGCGCGCATATCCAGCAACATCGAGATCTGCACACCGAGAAATCCACCCATGGCGGCACCAGCCCCCGCACCCACGGATATTCTCTCCGGACCGGCAATAAACCAGGCCAGCGCCCCGCCCACCAGCGTTCCCACCAAAATACTCACCAGGAAACGCCGCCCACCCATAAACCCGATGACTCCGCCGAGCACCAGCCCTGCCCCACTTGCAAGCGGCATGATCCCACCACCCATAATGATCCCGATCAGCGTCCCGACGGTTCCCATCACGGCCACGCCGAATAGGATATCCATCGCCTTGAAGGGCGCAGTGCGTTCCGTACCAGACTGGGCCATGCTAACAACGATCCATTTTTTTAGCGTCCCACGCTTGCGACCATTGAACCAAAATCGATTTCTACGCCGGATCCGGCGATGATCGAAATGCCCCAGGCTTTGGCAGCCGGCTCATGCCGGTGAATCCGTTTGAAATCTTCGTAGACGTTCACGCGCTCCTCAAACCACTGACCGACATCCTTCGTGCCGCTTTGCACCACGATCTCCGAGCCGCTAAACATCCCGCCTTCGGTAAACGTGCCCTCGGGCTTGGTGGCACTCCAGATATACTTCGTAAACACAGGAATAAACATCAGGTCGGTATCCAGCGAGGCATAGATTGCCGCAATGGGCTCAATGTCCGTCGTGGCTTTTTGCAGGCGCCAACGCCAGGTGAGGACTGGAAAGGCCTTCGGGTCCCAATCGATCTTCTTTTTCTTGATCCTCTGTCCTGCATCCTTCGCTGCCAGAAAGTTCACACCGTTCTCTGTCTGGACCTTATAGGCATCCCGCCCCTTGGACTCACTTCGTTGACTTTCATTATCCCAATTCGAGGGAAATCCGTCCGCTTCTTTTGCCTGAAAATCCTCCAGGACCAAGGATTGGCTTAGGGCCGAGACCACACCCTGCATCACGAAGCTTCCACACACTACCAACCCGACCGCGAGACATCTCCGGAACATTACCCCTCGCCTCATATCTCCCACCTCTTTCGGTTTTTATGCCTCTTGCGACGACGACGGCGGCGCCAACACCCTTGCGTTTCCCTCGACCAATTCTTCTCCGACTACCGGCGACTGGTCACGCTGAGACATCCAGAATAGGGTGAACACCGCGCCCCAGAACACCATCATATTGAGCGTCACCATCTTCGCAGCGAACGCGAAGTCCGGAGTAAAGGCCCAGGGAGAGACATCGGCCATCAACTCACTCACATGCCACGCCAACCGTCCGGAGGAACGGATATAGCCCATGAGACCCATGACCCACGAGAAGGCAACAGCCAATCCGAATAGGCCCACCATGCCTCTAAGGGGAATTTTCCCCCACTGGATCGGTCCACGAACGAGCGCCCCTTTGAGCATCATGCGGTTGATCACCACACCGACCACAAGGACCGTCAGCGTGGTCGCAGCCTGCGGCGACGAAAGCCCGATGCGGAGTTTAGCCGGCAGATAGTACCCATACACTGAGAGCCAGATTATGTTGAGCGCCCCCAGGAGGAACAACGCGCCGATGAGGATGTTCCCTCTCTTGACCCAGGATACGACCATCGTTCGATTGGCGCGATGGTAGTACATGAAACTCAGGGTGGTCACGAGAATCATGATGTTGACCGCGCCGTTCTTCGCCGACATCACTCCGTAGTTGCCGACCACGGGATGTGACGCTCCGCCCATCGCCTTCACTTCCCCGGCCGACATCAAGACAGAGTGCGGTGTCAGCCAGACAACCAGGGCCAACATGAACACCGTGAGCAGCAATCGGTAATAGGGCTGATATCGTTCCCCTCCACGAAGGCGTCCCATACTCTGCCACAGGTAAAAATTCACTCCGAGAAAGAGGACGCCGATCAAGAGGGCCTGCACCACGAAGAGCCAGGTAAGTAATCCGCCCATCATCGTCACGCCCATACTCTGGCTGAACGCATAGACCGATCGCATCAACCAGTAGCCGGCAAAGGGCATCGGTAACAGCGCGCAGACCGTGACAAACAAGAAAATGTGCCCCACCCAGTCGAAATAGGCGCGCTCTTCTTCGGTCTTGCTGGTGAAAAACCTGTAACATGCGTAGGCCAATACCACCGCGCCGCCGGACATAATGTTTGCCAGGAAACGATGGACATTCAATGGATTCCACAGGGCCGAGTGGAGCAAATGCCATCCGTTCCCCAGAAACCGCCCTTGCGCATCGACACCAGCCGGAGCCATCATGAAGGCTGACCAGGAGTTCGCTAAGAGCAGCAGCGCCGTCCCAAACACGTTGGCCAACAGGCCAATCGACGCGTGACCCCACTTCAAGGCCGGCTCAGTCATCCGGTTCCAGCTATAATAATAGGTGACAAGCAGCAACGACTCCCCGACAAACACGATCGCATAGACCGGCATAAAGTCTTTGAATGTCCCACCCATGTACATCATGAAGCTGGGATAGAAAAAGAGAAACGTCCCTAGCATAAGGCTCCCGACCACAGCTGTTACCGACAGGGCGAGGAGGCCGACTTTTGCCAAATCCCGCGCGAGGCCATCATAGCGCAGTGCGCGCGCGGGCTTTCTGCTACTGAGCCCAAGAAATTCCAGCAATACACAAAAGATCGGCAGCGCGAGAACTAATCCTCCGAAGTAGGTGTGTAGTTGCGTGACAAACCACACGAGCAATCGACTGTCGAACGACCCGATGCGCGAGTAGACGGTCTCCTGGGGAGAAGGAGCCGACGGCCCCTGGGGAGTTCCCGGTGTCTTGAAGTATAGATCGGTGGCCTCCTCGGCAAAGGATTGGCTCTGAAGGCCCCAGCCAATCCCCAAGGCCGCGAGAACAGCCAACAGCAGGACAGAATACCCGACCGCTCTAGATACTTTCTTCTTCATGAACATATTCTTAGTGGGCTACAGAGACACTATTGGGGCGCACGGGAATTTCGCTGATCCGCACATATGACAGCAAGAGAACGCTCTCTGCAGTATGCTCAAAAAGTTCGTCCAGCAAGGCCGCAGCGAGTGAAGGCCCGAGGCGTACCGTCTGGAGTACGTTGAGGGTCTGAACGACGCGAGAACGAAGCTGGCGGACTTTTTCAGCATTCTGCTTAAACCTTCGAGCTGGAACCAGCTGTGATTGAGACGCCTGCTCTCGTTGACTTGCCAAGAATTCCCATGACAAAGGGACATCGGAGCAAGGTACTCGACATCGTGTGTCCCTGTTGATCTTCTACCTGCCGGCGAAACCCGAGATAGTAACAATACAGTGTCATCAGGCCCGTCACGAATCCGCCACCGGCCATGGCATAGGCTGTGGGGATTCCTGGCTGTCTTAAAAGGAAAAGTACGCATCCCGCCGCCACCAGATAGTACGTCGCGGCAAAGGCAAGTCCAGGCCACCACCAATATTTCAGCAATTCGCTCGCCTTCGTCTGAAACAGCCCTTGGATCCATGACGCCTGTGGACGAAGCCCGCCAAAGTAGGCACAGAGAGCGACCCCGCCCCCCAGCACCGCCACAGCGGACAACTGGACCAGGGCCGCACCCTGATTCGCCTCGACGAGGTACCCCAACGACGCGCCCAACGCACCAACGACGAGACCAACTGCGATCCAGGGGGTAAGTTCCATCGCATGATTGACCACCATCGTACGGAGGGCCACCCCATCGGGAAACGTCGGAAATGGACGGCCCATGAGGGCCGCTTTCCGCACGTGACCAATCTCGAAGGCGTCGCGCGCGACAGACGTACAGGAAATGATGATGGCCATCATGGCCGGCCCGTCCGGATGCTTGAGATAGTCATATCCGACGAGCCAGAGCAGCGCCAAGACAAGCAGGGACAACTGGACTCCATACACAAACCCAATCCAGCCTCCGAGCCATATCAGTAAACGGCCTCCATCCTCTCGAAGTATCCTCCCCCACGCAGTGGCGCGACCGACACGATAGGCTGACAGAGCCGTCACCACCGCGACAAGACCACTGACCATCAACAACACGATCGGTTCCGAGAGCGGCAACAGAAGCTTGGCTAACCGATAAACAGCAAAGGCCACCAACCCAGGCACAAACATGACGATCCGCTTTTGCTTGCGCACTGAGTCTTCTGTGACAGCCAGACTGAGGCTGGGTAACACTCGTAACGCCATTCGATGCAACATGATTTGCTCGTTAAACGTGAAAGGTGAAACGTGAAACGACGGAGGCTCTTCTCGTTTTACGTTTCACGTCTTACCTTTTACGCCTTCTGTGCGCCCATCCCGAAATAGCGCGCCTTCACTTCTTCCATCAGCGCAACGGTGATACGAGTCTCGCCGCGATCGGCCGCAGTCCGTTCTAATTCAATACGTGCCATGGCACGTACCGGCGCCGGCACCTTGTCCAATCGACGTTCTGCTTCAGGTTCCCACTCGATGCGTTCGCCTGTTCTTGGGCGGAGCAACGTGTCGTAGGTGACAACTCGTTCTCCCCTCACCAGCACATCTTGCTCGACTTCTGCGCGCACGAGCAGGGCAAGGTACGGAGGCATGCGCTCCAGCCGATGGAGCGCATCATCGGTCCACATCACCCGATCGACAAGCCCACCGGGTTGACCGGCAGGAACATCGCCCCCTACTTTGAGCCCACATCCGCGACATTCCGTCCGAATGAACCACTGGAGTGCCCCATCCTCGTAGGCTCGCTCTTCAATCCCCTCGGTATGCATCCAGCGACCACAACCACAGGTCAGCATTTCTAAACCCAACGTTCAATTTGGAATGTTCAATGTTGAATTATCGATTTTGCGTTTTAGTTTCGATACCTCAGCTGCTGCCATTCAACACAACACTAAACATTCAACATTACCCACTCATCCGATCTTTCCTGGGTATAAAAGATACAGCATCGTGTAGGTGGTCGTTCCGGTCACAAACAGAATGCAGTAGATGGCCATCGTAAAGCGTCCAAGTGTTCGGTGGCGTTGCCCGCCGTCCGGCCAAAGACGCTGGATCGTCATCTCCACGGCGAACACAATCGCAATAAGGGCGAGAAATCCGACCCACACAACGAGCCGCCCCATTCGAAAGCGATCTGCGGCCACCAGATACAGCAAATACACAGCCACCGGTACACAAAGGCCACCGAAGATCATACCGATCTTCCCCCAGGTCGTCTGAAGGACACGATCGCTCAGGATCCGTCGCCCTTGCTCGATCAACTGGGCACGGAACCCCAGCACAATCATGTAGACCGCCATGACCAACCCAATGACCACAAGAATGATATGAACAATGAGGATCGGGATGAACACATTTTGGTAGAGAGCTTCAGATCCACCGAACCCCTCTTTCCCTTCAAAGGCCAACACGCCTAATTGACGAAATAAATAGTAGCTCATGAAGAACGCCAACATGGCGATCATTCCGCTCAGCATCATCCAATGATGGACATCCGCCCGACGGCTCCGCGCCTGAATCCAGCCGATCACAAAGAGCCCCGTAAAAACCGTCGCCATGAGCTGACTCATGTCCGCCCCGACCGTGGCGTGGGTTCCAAAAAACCCTGGCTCTTTCAGCCATTCAAGCATGAGTCTCCTCGTCCATCGTGAAGCGGGCAACGTCCGAATCTGGAAACGAACGACGCTTCACTATTCACAAGCCTTTACGCCCTGCACAACCGCTAACGGTTCCAACTCTGTCACGGATGGAAAGCCGGCTTCCCCCATCCACTGGATCGCGTCTGCCGTCTTGTAGCAGTCGCCTCGTTCTGTATTCACGAGAATGTGGACCGCAAACGCGGTGGTCCAGGCTGGACCGGTTCCTGCCTCATTTAAGAATCGATCCTTAATAACCAACCGGCCCCCGGGTGCTAAATGGGCGCAGACCCTCTTCACCAATGCCGCGTTCGTCGAAAAATCTTGATAGTGCAGGATGTCGGACATCAGGGCGACATCGTAGGGTCCGCCGAGTTCATCCTTGTTAAAATCGCCGGGAAGCAACGCAATCCTCGATTCCAAACCAGCCTCTTTCACCGTTCGTTCCGTCAGTCGGAGCGTCGCAGGCAAATCGAATACCGTGGCAGTCAGCTCTGGATAGGCCTGGCAGAACGCAATCGCGTTTGTCCCGGCGCCACCTCCCACATCTAGAAGCCGAGCCGGCCCACTCAGCTGCAGTCGCTTGGCCAAGTCCGGCCCGCTCTGCTGTCCGATCCGATGGAGTACCGCCAGCACGTTGCTGCCTAAATCAGGATCGGTCTCAAAGACGTGCCGGTCGACCGACCGCTGTCCCGTACGAATCGTCTGCTCCAGTTTGCCCCAGTTGTCCCATTCTGCATCGTGAAGCAGAAGGAGATGCCCGATATACTGGGCAGAGTTGCGGACTAGATGAGTGGCCGTGGCCGTTGAATTCTCATAGGAATCCCCGTCCTTCTCCAACAGTCGCATCGCGACTAGGGCATTCAACAGCAGTCCCAGCGTCTGCCCATGGACGCCAAGACGACCGGCCACGTCGGGGAGGGTTTTTCGCTTCCCATCCAAAGCGGAAAACACATCCAGCCTGACCGCCGTGAGCAGGATTTTGGTCTCCCAGTAGTACCCAACCTGGAAGATTTCCGCGAGCGAGAGTTCTCGTGACACACCACTCCCCTCAAGCAAATAGCTTTGAAACTCAGCATCTTACCTAGATCGGAAACTGAAAGGCAAGGCAGCAAACTCAGCGTGACCGGTGGGAAAACCACAAAGGGCAGCGGATTGCTCCGCTGCCCTTTGATTGCGGGTTACCCCGCTCATGCAAACTCTAGCTTACTTGATTTCAGCCTTGAGGCTGGCAGTTCCACCCTCAGTCACATCCACCTCAAACTCAACCCGCTTGCCCTTGGCTGCAAACGGATGCCAGGCCACCACCTTGTGCTTGCCGGCAGGCACATCCTTGATCTCGAACGAACCATCGTCCTTCACGACCGCGAAGTGAGGGCTCGACACCGGGAGAAAGAAGCTCTGCATGAACTCATGCTGGTCGCACTGTAAACGATAGAAACCAACCTTCTCTGCACCGCCACGGAACACTACCGGCTTGTCGAGCTTATCGCCCTTCTTGGCCAAACCGATATTGAAACCGGTGGCAGAGCTCGTACCCTTCACCACAAAGCTATGAGGATTGTGCAGCACGCCTAACGTCGACTTAGGATCGTCCGGATCGGCGTCATGGTTCTCAACCTTGAAAGACTTCTTATTCACCACCACACCAGCGAATGGCAGGAACTCACAGAATTCCGCAACCACCTCGGTGCCCTGATACCCATCGACAAACGCCTGATCTTCGATATCGATTACCGCAACAACCGCGTTCTTGAGGCCGCCATCCTTACCGACTTCAATCTTTTTCAGGAGTCTCTTGTCCCCATCAATCAATTCTTTATGTGGGTTCTTGGGACAAAAATTGGGGTTTGGGAACTTCGAGAATAAGAATTCACTTTGATCGGCCTTGCCCGCATAGGTCACCTTGCCGGTAATCGTTCCGCCTGCAAACGAGGTGAAAGGAGCGGCGACAAACGCCACCGCTGCTGCACCCAATACCACTGATAACACACCCTGTCTCATGTGACTACCTCCTTAACTCCTTGTGGTGAACAAATAACCGCTCAGTTTTTGAATTCTCTCATTCCCTTATCTCCTACCACCAGCCATGAGGGAAATGGGAACCTATTCCTCCCTGGCGACTCGATCACATTTGGGATTCCCGTTGGCGAGGTTCATCTCAGAAAGAATCTATATACAAAAGTCTACCCTACCCTGTCAATCTGATACAAGGGGGTGTCAATGCGAGGCCTATTTTTTCTGTTGAAGAATGTGGAGTAGCGCCCCTCCGGCGGTGGCTCGCACAGCATCATTCGTGTCGTGAAGGGCTTCTTTCAAGAGGGGAATAAGTTCACGGTCCCCCACATGCCCGAGAGATCGAAGCGCCACAATCTTCGGACCGGGAAGCGGATCAGCCGTCAGGCTGGTCAAAAGAGAAATTGCTCCTGGTGCGTTGCCCTTGGTCGCCTTCCCAAGAGCATAGGCAACAGAAGCACGCATGGCCGTGTCGTTCTGTTGGGCTAGCGATTGTGCGGTAGCAGCCACCGTCGAGTAGGGCTGGCCAAGCTGGAGCAAGGCGGCAATCGCTGAGGCACGAACGGTAACGTTGCCGTCACTGAGCGCCTGGGTAAGTGCCGGCACCGATTCCTGTCCTCCTAGCTCCGCTAGTCCCCCCGCCGCAGATTCGCGCACGGCAGGCACGGGATCTTTCAGTAACTGCTCAATTTGTCCCCGCGCCTCTCTTCGTCCGAGGTGCCCTAACCCCCTAGCCGCAGCCCCACGAACAGAGGGCTGCTTGTAGGTCAACGACTCCGTCATGATGGAGGCGCCACGCTGGTCTTTCAATTCGGCGATCGTGCGAATCGCGTCGGCTCGATCCTCAGGATTCAGCGACTCTGCGGCCTGCTGCAATTGGGTCCAGACCTCTTTCTTCCCAAGCCTGATCAACGCGCCATAGGCCGAGATGCGAACCGTGGTGAGCTCGTCCTTGGTAGCCGACTCGACTAACGAAATAACTCCTGGATCTCCCGTTCGGCCAAGCGTCTTCACCACGCGCGCCTTCACCAATCCTGCTTGATCCTCGATCGCCGCGCGCAATTTCGTGGATTTCCGACCAGTCTCGGATCGGCCGAGTCCTTCGACGGCAAGCACACGGACTGGTCCGGACCCATCGCTCAAGCCATCCTCAAAATAGCGGACGACCTCGTCCGAGTCCACCTCTTTGAGCGCTGTGTAAGCAGCTCCGCGCATTTGTTCACGCATGTCCTTCACCATGACGACGATGAACCCCAGCGCCACCTCTCGGAGGAGGGGTACCTCATCCTGCTTGAGCGCGAGTTCCAGCTTGTCATACTCACCGAGTGCGTCCTTGGGGTTACCAAGCTTGAGAAAAGAACGGATCTTGAGTCGGCGAACGTCTGGAGCGGCACCCTGTTCCTTCTCCAGCTTGGCCAACTGCTCAAGCACCTGCTCGTACTGCTGTTTGTCGAACGATTCTTGCGCGTCCTTGGGGACAGATGCGATGGTCCCGGCAGCCAACAGCAACTGATCCGCTCCACTCCACAAGTGGAACCAGGCCACCGCAACTGCAGCCAGCAGATTCCAACGACACACAGGCCTACACAAAGTCAGTTCACTCATGGTCTCCCTACCCCTCTCCTCGAGGCCCGGTCAACGACATGCGTTTTTTGTATCCTGGTGGCTCTTCAAAATAATAGGCCGGCTGAGGCGACAGTCTGAACCGTTCATACTCAAACGACCACTCCCGATCCCGGCTAACGAGCTTCAACACGACTCCTGTATCCAAATCCACCCATTCGTAAAAATGCTCGACTCGACCGTGATGGTCTGTCTGAACTTCAAAGAGCTGGGTCGCACGACCAGCCGCCGTCGCGTCGCCAACCAGAATTCGACTCCGCTCCCCCGGTAAGGCGGGGCGAATCGGGAGTAGATCATTTGGGTCCAGCCCTGTCACCAAGAATTCTTTCTGTTGCGCCATCAGATACCAGGTCTCCGATTTATCCAGCCGGATGATTTCGATTGCCGCATACCCGCGCTCGGTTCGAATGGCATACCTGTACTCCAGCCGTAGACGGTCTCCCTTCGCAAATACTTGTGCATGGTATTGCCGCCCCTTAATGGTCTTGACCAGCGAACCGGAGAACTCCACCGGTGGAATGACGGCAGTATCAGCCGCCGCATAACAAAGCATCCCCTCCTGCCCCACCCACAGGACAAGCCCGAGGCAGAGCCCCCACTTGCAGATCTTTTCTCCCGTGATAAAAGACATGAGCGTTTTAGCAGGCTGTGGGAAAACTCGGCTTATAAACAATACCCCGTCGGAATCTTACAGATGGTGCTGATGCAGAATAGCCTGAGGATGTTCTAAAAGTCCGTCCAGCAAGACCGCAGCTCCGACGCTGACCCTCATTTCAAGTTTCACGGTTCTTGGGAGCGACGCGAGAACGCCGCTGGCGGACTTTTTCAGCATCCTGTCAGTGCTGATGCTCTACGAGGGGCTGGATGTCGACTACGTACCCCAGCGAGTCTGGGCCGAAGCGGGGATTTTCTATCACCTTAAAAGCGGAACGGTTCCCCTTAGGAGCGAGGAGGGCAAGCTGTTCGACCAGCTTGCCATCGGACTGGATCGTGACCATCTTGTTGATGCCTGGGCCAGTCTGAGGATGCCACACCACCAACTGATAGGTCCCGGGCGGGATATTCTCGATGGTGAAATCCCCGTTCCCATCGGTCAGCGCATAGTAGGGATTGTTGACGGCCATCGCCCAACTTTCCATGTAGGCGTGAAAGCCGCATTGCATATAGAACGTCCGCCGCCCTTTGTTCAAATAGAGCGGCCCGACCAACGACTTGCCCGGTGCATGGTTGTGCATCGCATGGATGTCGCCCCGGTGGTGCTGATGATTCATGACCAGGGGCGTATTGAACAACACGCGGTTGCCGGCTTCGATCGAGGTCTCGTAGCCTTGGATATCATGCATGACCGGATCCATATTGATGACTTCCACCGCATGACCGTTCCGAACGATGGTCATGAAAGGGGCAAACTGGCAATCCCGCGCTTCGATCAGGGGGACGGATAGCTCGAATGATTTGCCCGCATCAACGCCTTCCAACAGCACAATGGCATCTTTCAACCCGCCCTGCTGACTCACCACGAAATCACGAAGGAGTCGCCAGCCTCGTCCATTGGAAATACGCCCACAATAGGCTGGATCGGGAAACGTGATCAGGTTGAAACCCTTGGGATCCGGTACCGCGCCATCCAGCCTGATCCTGCCTTCAATAGTCCCTCCATGCTGAACAGCAATTACATCGTAGGCAAATGTGGGAACAGCCCAAGCCAGCACGAACGCCGCGACAACCACCACTCCAATCCTGCTTCGTCTTATCATTCTTACCACTAACGCCTTACGTTTCACATTTGACGCTTCACGGCTTCTGCAATTCCAGGGTCGGCTTAATATCGATGGACTTCCCCAGTGCTCCCAGTCCAAAGTGAGGATTCTCCTCGATCACTTGGGCGCTACGCCGTCCCTTGGGGGACTCGAACACAAAATCGGTTTCAACCATCTGTTTAGCCGGAACCGTCACTTTCTTTTCCGTCATCACACCCACCCCAGGATGCCACGCCACCAAGGTGTAGTCCCCTGGAGGCACATCAGGAAGCGAGAAGGTCCCATCGGTCTGCGTGATGGCAAAATATGGATTGTCGACGGCCATGCCCCAACTTTCCATATAGGCATGGAAACCGCATTGCATGACAAAAATCCGACGGTCTTTCGTCATACGGATGACTTCCTGCATCGGCTGACCTGCCAGATGTTCGTGGCTGTGGGCCCCGACATTGCGTTTGTGATGAGGGTTCATGGGCAAAGGCGTGTTAAACAACACTCGGGGACCGAGATGAGAGGTTTCATAGGCTTGAATATCATGAAACACCGGATCCATGTTCACAACATGCACCTCCGATCGATCCTTGACCACGCTGACATACGGAAGAAACCGGCAATCCCTGGCTTCAATCGTCGGTGGCTCGAACTTAAACGGCTTCCCTTTGGTCGCGTCCGTCAGCAGCACCACGGCACCTTGTAACCCGCCATCCGGCGCGAGGGTGAACTCGTTCAGGATGCGCCAGCCCGTACCGGTTGAAATCCTCCCGCAATAGACTGGGTCGGGAAACGTGATCAGGTTGAACCCCTTGGGCGTAGGCTTTGCTCCCACCATCGTCACCTTCCCGGCGATCGTCCCCCCCTCGGTCACCTGAATCTCTTCATAGGCCCAAACAGCCGAGACCCCCAGTAGCAGGACCGCACAACAGAAGAACGGCAGTACTTTCATGAGCCCTCCGAAATTCAGCATGAAATTGTCAGAGACATCACAGTCGGCATCGTACCAAAAGGATGTCCCAAAGAAAAAGGGGGAAGCCGTCGGCCTCCCCCTTCTCCTGATTCGTCACATCCTGCGAACAGCAGGACGCGCGGTCCTACTTCGCTGCGACCGGAATGAGCTGCACCGGTTGTTCAACCGAGGCACTCTTCATCCCAGCACCAGCCCCGTGCAACGGCAGCAGACGGGTATCGCCGGACGGTAATACCCGCACATAGCCCCACTGCCCGGACTGGGAATACGGCAACCGCTGGTTGCTATAGACATAGTCACCAGGCAGACGGTACGGTCCGCCGGCCGAGGGCAGGAACGCATCGAGGGTCTCCGAACCGGCGAACTCGACCACGCTGATGACATCAGCGCCGCGCATGAAAGGTTCGATCGGCCACTCATGCTTTTCGACGCTGAACATTCCGTTCTGCTCATTGCTCGCCCCGATCACATGGATACGCACCG
This sequence comes from Nitrospirota bacterium, assembly GCA_032123755.1. Lineage (GTDB taxonomy): Bacteria > Nitrospirota > Nitrospiria > Nitrospirales > Nitrospiraceae > Palsa-1315. The sequence continues at coordinate 14,545 of JAQBES010000017.1, read as the reverse complement.
GATCGCCCGTATGCGCTTCGATGATCGGAGTGGATGGATCCTCTGGCTTGTCCGCCTTGCAAGGCTGGAACATCTTGCCCAGCGAGCAACCCTGCTCTTCACGATATTTATACGGCTCCGACCGATAGTTGACACCGGTCAGACCCGCGACATTCTGCACATACGGCATGAAGCTCGTGCCGATGATGTTGTCTTCGTCCTGGAAGAACAACGCCACGTCGCGATAATTGGCTCGCATCTCGTTGCCCGGCACCGAGCGATCGATGATCACGTCGGCAGCCCAGGCGTTCTTGTTCGTGAGATCGGCCCCGGTCTTCGAATCCCGATACTTGGACCCTTTCGGACCGACCACCACGGCTCCAAACAAACCGTTGCGCGGATTCGTCATCACGTTGCCCCAATCCCACACCAACGACGTGGTTTCACCGTTAAACGGATCCGCGTAGTAGGTATAGATCCGCTCGGCGCCAGGAGCAATCGTCTGATCACCTGGGTTGTTACCGATGTTGGCGCCCATCGAATCCTTCGGATCGAAAGCCAATCCAATTGCGGAGAAAGAGGCCTTGCTCTCCTTCATCTTGTTCTTCAGATTGACCTTGACGCAATCGCCGACATTCACACGAAGCGTGAGCGGCATCGGGTGCGCACCACTCGCCACCTTCGCGGTATCTTCTTCCAAGGCATAGATCTTGGCCTCTGGGTTGCTGATTTGGATCGTCCGTTCGAAGTCCACTTCGATGGACTCCGGCGCCTTGGCGTTGAACTTCATGGCCGGATAATCCAAGGCCACGACATTGAAGTTCTTCACCGGGGCGTCAGCCGGACAGACCGGCAACGCCTCGGGAATCTCGCCCTTGATCGAGAAGCCGGCAGGGAGCTTCTTCAGATCGGCCTGCTCCTTGTCATAGACGCGGATGAGGCCCCAAGCCCCTTCAGAGAACTTCGACGAACGACCGTTGAAGTGGATGTAGTCACCCGCTTGCAACCGTGGCCCCCCGGCCTGCGGCACGACGAGGTCATAGCGCTCCGCAATCCCGATGTGCATCGAATTCTTCCGATTCGCATCGCTGGCATACCGTTCACTCAGGAAGGTGTGACCGGAGATGGTCCAGGTCATCGTCTCGTTCATCAGCGTGTGCAGGAGACGGAACACCATCGTATCTCCCGTGTAGGCACGCAACAACGGCGTATAGGGATCTCCGTGGATCTGGCTGTTGAACGCCTGCGAGACATCAGGGTTGGTGGCCAATCGCTGAGCGATCGGACCGGCCCTGAAGTTCAAGCCGCTCCCCGTGGTATGGGTCCCGCCGTTCAGGAACGGCATCGGAGTCATATAGAGTTTATCCGGCATCATGAACGACACGGTTTTCCCCGCTTCGAGGGCCACTTCAATCGGCTGCCCTGGCGGATTGCCCGCCGTCACGATGTTGACGGTATGCGGCACGGTATCGTGCACTTGCACCATCAGTTCACGGAAGCTGTTGTTCACCCCATAGCCCACCGGCTCGACCGTGCGAACGTCTGCGATCGGACCGCTCCGGATCGCCTTCCCGGTCTTCGGATCATGATAGGTCGATCCAACCGGTTCAGCGATGAAGGTCCCAAAGCCACCATGCGGCCAAGTGGTCGCGCCAAACGCATGGTCATGCCAGAACACAGTTCCCACGTCGGCATCGACCCAGAACCGCTGCCGGACAAACTCCACCGTCACGATATCGTTCGCCGGGTGATCGTTCTTGAGACCCTTCGTCAAGGTAATCGTGTTGCCCTTGATCGCTTTGATACGTGAGAGCTCATTGCCTTTCACATTGTCGGCACCGACGAGAAGCAACGTGCCGACATGGTATTGACCTGCATTCTTCACCGTGATCGAGGAGGAACCCTTTTTCGCCGGTGAGGTCAGCACCGTGTTCATTGGAGCCGGCAGCCCCTTCTTGTTCTTTTTCTCCAACATCGTGAATGGGCGCACCGACTGCTCATAGGAGAAACCGGTGATCACGCCGTCAGACGCTTGGTTATCGAATTGGAGAAAATGCCAGTGCGTATTGATCTTCGACGACTGAAAATTCGTATAGTCGTCGTCGTCCCACTCGCTGGTCAAGGTCCAGTCCACACAGTCGTAAATGTTGCCGCGGACGACCAACGGATACTTCAGATCGTCGTTGGCCCTGATCGCCGCCTCTTCTTCATGGAGCACATAGATCAATCCATTCGGATCGATCACCGGTGGCTCCTTCCCCTGTGCCTTGGCGATCTTAATCGGCAGCTTGATGAAGTGGACATTGAAGTCCTTCCGTCCCGCATTCTCTGGACAGAGGCTCCACACGCCGTTCTCACCAGGCTTCGCCTGATCGTTGCTCTCATCCCCATTCGCATCCCGGCGGATCATCTCCAACCAGGGCGCGCCCACATGATTCGGGGAGAACATCACTCGCTTGCCGAAATGTGGCGTCAGGTGAGGCCAGGCCACTTTCCCAGTCATGACCTCAAACATGATCGGATGCCGCTTGCCCGGATGAGTAGACTTGTACTTGGGATTGTCCGTCGTACTTTCCTTCTCGCTCATCGCACGATTGCCGTCCCAAGCCCAGTCCAACACCGTCGCGTCGTAGGACAAAAGCTGACCCTTCTCATCATCTTTGTGGCCGGGCTTGCCCATTGTAGGCAACTGCATGGCTACCCAATCCTTGACCGTAATGGTGGCAGGGTTGGTGGTCCAGTTGCTCTTGCCTTTGTCGGTGATGGTGAATGATTTGCCGAACCAGTCGACGGTCTGACCGATCAGCTTGTCGGATGAAATCGGAGTCCTGATTCGGCCCTTGCGATCAGGCAACTCACGCAGATCCGGCATCACGTCGTTCCGCGAGTCTCCCTGCTGGATCGTGTTGTAGACGCGCCAGTAGCCCCACATGCCTGCCACATAATGGTGCGCCACGTGGCAATGGAAGAGGAAGTCGCCGGCCAACTGCTGGCAAAGACCGGAACCGCACTCCGTCTCGAGGTCGAGTGCTTCAGACGGTCCGATGACTTCCACGTCGACACGATCCGTCTTCGTACGAATCACTGGATACTTCACCGGACCGTTCACTGCGGTCGCCCAGAGGTTCATGTCGTCGATTGCCCGCGGGCTGCGCGGCCAGCGAATCGTCCCCCCATGCGGATGGTGCGAATGGAACACTTCCGATCCACCATGCACGAGCCGGAACTTAGCCGGATCGCCCATATAGGAGCGGGGGATCGTCGGGGAGGGGTCACCGAACGTATAGGAGCTGTACCCCATCGACTCGTCTTCGAACCCGAAATACTCATGCTGCACATGCATGTTGTTGATACCGAACGGCTCGCTACGATAGTTGATCGCGCGGCCACCAGGCCGATAGGCGTCGGTCAGCGGATCGCGCTGCGGCAGGAAGTCGCCCTTCTTATTGAGTGGGCGGAACGCTTCGTCGCCGACTTCGTGATAGATCAGCACAAATTCGCGGAAGTCCGGACCGGTGCCGTTCTTAATGATCGTCTGCCAACCACTGGAGGCCGGAGTGAGATCGCCTGCACCGAGCGGCTCCAGATAGCTCGATCCGCGCGGCTCGACGACAAACGCGCCGAACAATCCCATCACCGTCAGCTCACGATCTTGGGCATAGGTATGGAATTGACGGACACCTTCCTGGGTGGTCGGGTGGATGTACCACTCGAACTCGCCGGTCTTCTTTTCTTCGACGACAGAGTCAGAATTGGTCGTGGTCGCAGGGGCTCCGGTGGCGCTTACCACCATGCTCGACCCATGAATATGCAGACTGACCGGTCCGCCGCCCTCTTCCAGCTTGTTCGAGAGCTTAATCTTGACGCAGTCGCCCTGGTTTCCGCGGAACACGAGGGGCTGGATCCACTGAGCCTGCACGCCTGGAATCACAGCGCCTGGATCAAACCCTTCCTTATCGCGCGCTTCCATATTCGTGGTTTCTTCCGCGCGTACCTTATCGAGATTCTCATCTAACACGTACATGTAGCCGGGATAGAAATCGAGCCACTGGTTGAGCGTGATCTCGACGTTGATCGTGGATATATTGTACTGCTTCACTGGGGCCGTGGCCGGACACTTCCCTCCGTTTGTCATCGCCACCGGTTCCACGCGAGGATCGGACACGAGGAGCATGTCCTGCCCACCTGCTCCATACTGGTGCATCATGGAGGAGGTGTTGTACATCCCGGTGTTGACACCCTGCACCTGGGGATCCTGGGCCATATGCTCCATAATCCTCTGATGCTGCTGTTCAACCATTGCAGACCGCTCGGCCCTGCCGCCCATCGCATCCTCGACGATCGTTTGACCTTTGAGTTTCTCCGCCCAACCAGGCAGCTGATGGCTCATCGCGACGTGCGGCGCCGACGACATTTGCCCAGCCTGTGAGGAATTTTCAGCGGATGCGAGCGGGACCCCGAGCAGGGCCACAGCTGCCATCGCGCCGAGCATGCGGGTAGGCACTGAAACCCGTAACTTGTGGGAAAACATGGAACGGCCTCCTTAGAGATAGTGAGTAAAACAGCTAACAACCCGTGCGAAACTACATGCGGAAAATATAATTCGCGGTCAAAATCGCCCCACGAAATGAAGAGGGCGGTCAGCGTTCAATTAGACCACAAAAGATACTGAACTTCACATAGAGGAGTCAACCCCTCCAGATCCCTTGTGACTGCTGACACGACTCGCGTTTTCTCTCATGCAGTATTCCACGCCGCATAGACGAGTGAGATGTTCGGCCTCTGATGTCTGAGAGTTTCTTCTTCGGTGTGCACACCTCCGCTTATGTGCAATAATGGCGTCTATGCTTCTGAAGCGTTGGCTGGTCGGCGACCCGCTGAAAAGCACTCAGGCAGCACACCAACGGCTGTCCAAAACCATCGCTCTCGCGATCTTTTCTTCGAACGCGATTTCTTCAGTGGCCTATGCCACGGAAGAAATCTTGCTCGTGCTGATCCTTGCGGGAACCGCCGCCATCGCTTGGTCCATTCCCGTCAGCTTTGCGATTCTGTCTCTCATCGTCATCCTGACCATTTCCTACCGCCAAATCATCTACGAATACCCGGAGGGCGGTGGGGCCTATGTTGTCGCGCGAAATAACTTTGGGAAACAGCCGGCGCTGATCGGCGCAGCGGCGCTGATGATCGACTATGTCCTCACAGTGGCCGTCAGCGTCGCCGCCGGAATCGCGGCCCTGACCTCAGCCGTACCGAGTTTGTTCGAGCATCGCGTCGCCCTCGGGCTCGCCGCCATCATCTTCATTGTCGTCATAAACCTGCGCGGCGTGCGGGAGTCGGGGACATTCTTCGCTTTTCCCACCTACTTTGGCATCGGCATCATTGGAGTGATGTTGGGAATCGGAAGCATCCAGGCCTTCTTTGGACAAGCGGTCTCGGTATCACCGGACCACCAGACGGCGGTCGAAGACCTGACACTGTTCCTGATCCTTCGAACCTTTTCCGCAGGCTGTATGGCCGTGACCGGGATGGAGGTGGTTTCGAATAGCGTGAAAGCCTTTCGCCAGCCAGAGTCCCGGAATGCCTCGGCCACCATGATTTGGATGTCGCTAATTCTGGCAGCGTTATTTATGGGTATCACCTTTCTGGCCTACCACGCTGGAATCCAGCCCAAAACGGATGAAACCGTCATTTCTCAGTTAGCACGTCTCACCTTTGGCACCGGGGGTCTGTACTACGCGATCCAGATAGGGACGATGCTCCTGTTAGTCCTTGCCGCCAATAGCGCCTTTGCGGCCTTCCCCCTGCTCGCTTCGATCCTGGCGCGTGACGGCTATATGCCACGTCAGATGGCGACGTTCGGCGACCGCTTGGTATTCTCGAACGGAATCATCGTTTTAGGGATCATCGCCTGTTTTCTTCTGATCCTCTTTCACGGCGACACGCACGCCTTGATCCCGCTCTACGCCATCGGCGTGTTCATCTCCTTCACGTTGTCTCAATCCGGCATGGTACGCCAGTGGCTGACAAAAAAAGGGCCTTATTGGCAAACAAAACTGATTGTGAACGGCGTAGGCGCTGTCACGACCGGCATTACCCTCATCATTATTACCACCACCAAATTTACGCACGGCGCCTGGATCGTCTTTCTCCTTATTCTCGTATTGGTCTTGATGTTCCGCTCGATCCGCTCTCACTACAAAGCCGTCTCTGAACAGATCACGCTCACGCGCGATCATCGGCCTCCGCTTCCACGACGCAATGTCGTCGTCATTCCCATTAACGGCGTCAATCAAGCGGTCATTCGAGCCGTCGATTACGCACGCAGCCGCCCCGGAGAGATTCATGCGGTGATGGTCGATGTGGACCTACAGGCCACGGCGCGCATACAAATCCAGTGGGCGCAGTGGGGCTGTGGTATCAATTTGATCGCCCTCCCCTCTCCCTACCGCTCCGTCCTAAAATCCTTGCTCGACTACATCGAGAAAATTCTGGAAAAGGAGCCCGACATCTGGGTGACCGTCGTCATCCCGGAGATTCTTCCCGCCCATTGGTGGCAGGGCATCCTGCACAATCAACGAGCGCTGCTCCTCAAAACCGCACTGCTGTTCAAAGAGCGCGTCATCCTGATCGACGTGCCCTTCCACCTAAAACGGTGAGGCGTGAAACGTGAGACATGAAACGGGGCGGTGGAACGTTGGCATATTCACAATAGCCTTGTCCCTAGGCCTCGTCGCGCAGCACGCGCTCGCCTTTACGATCATCGAACCGGCGGAAGGGGCGAAGTTAACATCAGGCACAACCGTCACCGCCCGTGTGGACCTCGGCAAAGATTCCGGCATCGTTCAGGTCCGGTACTATTGGTATGGCGAACAGGATGACACCCTGGTAGGACAGGAAGACGCCACAGCCACGGGATCGATCGTTGCGCCAGTGGCGCTGATCGGATTGTCCGACCATGATCCGGCCTTCGGCGGCCCGTTGCGCGTCCCAAAAGACGGCATCGGGCCCATGCGCCTGCTCGCGGTCGCTGAAATTTCACGCGGACGATTGGGCACCAGATCCATCTTCGATGAAATTGTCGTGCAGGTGGAACCAGGCACTGCGCTGACCGCTATCGGCTTCGAAACCGACAAACCTCTGCAGCTCGGTCGGGCCGGGCAATCCTCCGCATACGGTCACGTCGATTCCCTGGGCAAGATTTTCGAGCTGCCTGTCGTGGGTGACTTCGCCGACGGCGAGACTCGCCGGATCAGTGCCCCGTCAACCGGAACGAGCTATGAGTCTTCCAATGACAAAGTCATCAAGGTCCTCAAGGACGGCTTGCTCCAAATCATGGGTAACGGCAAAATGAAACTCACGGTTGCCAATCGCGGCAAGCAAGCCTCGCTAGACGTCGAAGTGAACGTGAATGCCGAACCGAACGAGCCTCCAGTCGCGGATGCCGGGCTGCGCCAATCGGTCAAAGCTGGAACAAAGGTGAAGTTGAGTGGGCTGAAGAGCCGGGATGCGGAAGGCGAAGCCCTGTACTATGCATGGAGTCAGGTACGCGGCAGCAAGATCGCGCTGCTGGACGTGGATAACGCCGAACCCTCGTTTCTCGCGCCGACCCTGTCGGAGAAACGGACCTACCGGTTTAAGCTGAGGGTGACGGACAAGAAGGGGGCGGATAGTGTGCCGGCGTATGTCGATGTGGTTGTTGAACCCTAAGAGACAGGGGCGGCTGGAAGTGCTGGGCAAGCGCGAAGGGCTGTCCGTCGAGCAGATAGTGCGTCTTAGCATCCACGACTTCATTGGCCAACCTGATGCCGCCTTCCACACCGCTGCCAAGCGGGTGATGGAGAAGAACGCCGAGCTCTACCGCCACCTCTCGTAGCCCGCCAACTCATTACTCTGCTAGCCGCTTCAGCATCGGCCCATACTGTTTGCGCAGCTCTTTGATCACGGCTTTGATTCGTGACGAGCCGATCCCCGTCTTCGCTTTCTTTTGTCTCATCTTCTTGGTTTTCACAGCTCGATAATATCGAAGACTTGGCGGAAGAACAAACTCGAATTATGCTTTGCTCAATCTTGCTGGTCCGTAGGTTTGGCGGGCTTGCTGGAGTTCCTTCACATGGCGGCGGAGGGCTGGACTGAATTTTGAAGCAAGGACGGCTTTTCTGTGGGGCTCGATGCTTTGCTCGATCTGTTCGATCGCTTCAGCCAACTGCTTGACCAGCCGTTGGCCTGAGCCTGTGAGCCACTTAAGATGCCAGCTGGCGTACTCCAAGTCCTGGATCGAGTAACGGACGGATTCCACTTCTTCTAGACAGCGGAACCGGGCTCGCTGCAGATCGCGCTGGGTCAGCCCTGCTTGTTTCCATCGAGCCGATCCACCAGGCCCGGAGGCCCACGTCGAGAGTCGTTCGAAGAGCATCGCTCCCATCGTAAACGTAAAGGCCGCATGGAGAATGCCTCTGAGTGGACGCAGGCTGCGGCGCCAGGGGGAATAAAAGATCGGCTGATTACGATCCCCGTGATAGAGAATCTGTTTCCGCAATAGAAGATTTAAATGGTGATGGCTATTCTCATGGATCAGGTCGTCGATCAGATCGAGATTATCCCGGTCGAAACAGTTGATAAAGGAGAGCCCCGGCCGGTGACGGTAACTGAAACTGACGACACCCTTAGCCTTAAGCGGAATAATCCGAGCGGTCAAGAGCGCAAGCACCTCCTGTCCTTCCGGCCAGGCCTCTTGAATGATGGTCCAGGCTCGCCCGATTCGCGCGACTTGGTCGGCTGAGGTGGGGGCTACCGTACGAGGCTGGCGATCCTTCCCATAGACCAGCGTTGGTCCGACTGTGACGGCCCCAGCGCGAGTCTCCATTGCCACGACTGGCTGCCGATCCGTCCAGCACCACTCCAACCGATGACCTCTCATCGTGCACAGAGGCGTCACGATTCGTCCGATCTTCAGGGACAGCCCTCGAGACCGAACTAGAATTATTGCCTGGCCGGACAATTGTTTGAGGGCTCTCTTCACCAAGGGAGGAGCCTCGTAGATAGCGCCTTCCATCCCAACGGCCATCGTTCCCAACATCTCGGCCCGTTCGACGTTGCCACCGAAATATGCCACTACAGTCCAGGACGAAAGCTTGCGAGAGGCGCACCATCGCATCGGAAGCCCCGGAACGAGGCAGAGGGATTCCTGTGTCAACTCCTGAGTAAGACGCGTACAGAGTTCATTCAGTCGCCGCTCGAGTCCCGAGGTCTGGGAGACGCCGCGTGGGAACAGATCGTCCAGATAACTGTTTTCGAAGAACTTCTCTTCGCACTCGGCAAACAACTGCGCCGCGAACTCACGAGGCTTCTGCTCCGCCCGGATCTGCTGCAGCAGGTCGATGAAATAGACCAGGTCGTTCAGCGCTTCGATCCAGCCGACGACTTTCCAATGAGCGTACGCATCCCGCTCGAGCGCTTGCCCAAGGAATCGGAAGTAGGCCACAGGCAAGGCCAACGATTCTACGACGTCTGCATATTGGCTTTCCAAATCCAGGCAGAGATCGCCCAGGAGTCGTTTCATCGACAGGCGAAATTCTTCCTGAAGACGAGCCAGTAATGGCACATCAAGCAACGTCATGGAGAACAGAGGCTCCGAGATGGATGAAGGAATCAGACTGTACCGGAGGAAGGGAAGCGCTGCAAGAAGTGCTAGCAGGCTAGCGGGTGAGAGTGCCTACTTTTCTCGGGATCCTATACAAGGTTTTCTTCGGTAGGTAGCCAAGTTCATCAAGGCGCAGTTCTTTGACATGCTGCATGACATGATCGCTCAGATCGGTCTGGACGGATGCTTCCTGAGGCGATGTAGAGCCTTGTACCAGCGTGAAGGGCAGTTCATCCTTCCAGAGCAGATGGCCGTCGCGAGTTATCAGGTATAGATAGAGGCGACGTGAGCCCTCTGCTTTCCGCCCCCAGTCGCTCGGGTGCGAGGGCAAACCGGCGGCAACGCGACTGACGAGAACAGTATCGACACCCAGGTCCCGCGTGACTTCTTTGGCTAAGGTACTGCGATCTGCATCATCGTCTTGTGCCGAACGCGGATCGGCTGCGGTGACTCCGGCCGCGATGCTCGTCGGCACTTCGACACGCAACGCAGTTTCCTGCTGCAACAAGGTGGCAAGCCTCGCACCCATCTCTGGATCGCCCTCAACCGGAAGGACTGCCACGCTCGTCACTTTCGAATTCTGGACAACATCGCTGGATTGGTCCTGCTGTGCCACCCATGATTGCTCGAACGGCCCAAAGGTCACGTTGCTGCTCGTCATTGAATCCACCGACACCAGTGCCACCCAGGCTCCTGCGAGGCAACCCTGCAGCAGAAGGGACCCGGTCACAACGAGACTGAGGGTCATGACGCGCACCCAATCAAGCCGGCTACCGGCTCGGATCGTCGCCAGATCGAAGGCTTCTGTCATAGAGGCGAGGTTCATAATGACATGTTTCAGCAAAAGAAATGCCTTGCTAGAGCGAGCTTTACACATCACCTCCAACCTGTCGAATCATTTACTGTTATCGACAGGGCAGCGGATTTAAGCCCCGCCAATCCCGCTAAACGGCGGCTAAAACCATACAGTTCGTTGATCAAGATTGAACACCGATGGAGTAGGACGCGTGGGCCCTCAGAAAGCTAGGGGAAGAACTGAAACCCTATTGAACGGATCTTGCGCGGCAAGAGGTCGGTGCTCGTTGACATGGTCGGGCCAACCGACAGCAATCCCGGAGTTAGGCCGTCGCTTTGAGCGCGTGACGGAGCCGCGGCCTAGCCGCTTCTGTTCCGGGTAACCGCGTGGCTCCCGCCTGTTGGATGATCCGATGTCGCAGGATGAGTGGGTCGACAATGTTCCCGCAGGACACACATCGCCATCCTTTCATCCACATCGGAACCATGCTCTCCTGTATGTCGATCAGGTTATCGGCGATCATGAGACCATCGCATCTGGTGCACTCCATGGGACCCTCCTCTAGGTAATGCTGAAGCCCACAACGCCACACCCATTTCCCTTCTAAGCTTAGTCGACATCAGACCAGCCGTTTACCTGTCTGATGATAGCAATCGCGATGCCACGGGTGTTGTGGCGACTGCTTGCGTGTTTTAGCGGTGAATCGTAGAGTGCAACCGAATAGCATCCGGTCTAGACCGCTTCTTCGTGTGACATATTTGGTCCTATACGGCAAAAATGGCTTGGCTCACGAGCCGATGCCTGAGTGAGGAAATTCACTCACTCCCTCTAAATCTCCGCCGCTCTCATCGAACAGGGCGGCCGAACGGGGGCGAATCGTGGCACTGACCGCGACAGAAATTACGAAGGTGCTGGGTGAATGTGCTCCGGCCTTGGCCGGAGGCTGGATTCAAAAAATTTACCAGCCGACGGATCGTATGCTGGTGCTGGAGATTCGTGCGCCGGGACGGACGCACCGACTCCTCATCTCGTGCCACCCTGAAACCGCCCGCCTCCACTTCACCACGGAAGCCTTTCAGAATCCACCGACACCTCCGCCCTTCTGTCAATTTCTCCGCGCCCATCTGCAAGGGGCACGAATCGACCAGGTCGAACAGATTCAAGGAGACCGGATCGTCCAGCTTGCACTGACTGCCAAGGAAGGTCCCTGCAGATTGGTCGCCGAGCTGACAGGGAAGACATCGAATCTCCTCGTGCTCGATGAGGCAGGCCGTGTCCGACGAGACCTGAACGGGGTGAAAAATCTTGCGGGACAGTTGTACTCTCCTCCCGCTCACCATCCACGAGAACGCAGTGCCTCCGGCCTCGCGCGATTCAGCCAGGACATCCCAGAATCACGATTTCCCCTGTCGGCTGCCATCGAAGCCCATTACCACAAGGCAGAAGCCGTTTCAGTCATTGAAACCGTGCGGAACGCTCGGGCAGGAATACTCAAAAAATCCATCAAGAAGCTCCGCCACCGCATTGAGGCATGGCAGGAAGACCTCGCAAAGGCAGAGAAGTACAAAGTCTATGATCGCTATGGCGAACTCATCAAGGCGAACCTCGCGACCATCCGTAAAGGCCAGACCGACGTAGCCGTGGTGGATTATTTCGATGAGGAACTTCCCAACCTGACGATCCCGCTGGACCAGGCCAAAACTCCCCAGGGCAATATGGATGACTACTTCCGCAAGCATCGGAAGCACCTGACTGCAGAGCGGGAGCTGCACCCACGCATCGAGGAAGGGCAGAAGGAATTGGAGACTCTGCAGCGAGAATTAACCGCCATCGAACAGGGAACCTGGCAGCCGCCCCACAAACCCCATCTCATAGTCCGAGCACGGTCCCTCTCGCGGACAAGCGGGGGAAAGGGCCGTCAGGAACAACACCAAGGTCCGTTCCGTCGCTTCACCTCATCAGACGGTTTGGCGATTTATGTCGGAAGAAACGCGCGCGAGAATGACGAGCTGACGTTCGGCCTCGCCAAGAGCGACGACCTCTGGCTGCATGCCCGCGGTGTGCCTGGCTCACACGTCGTAGTGCGCCTCGAAAAAGGAGCCGACGTGCTCCCGGAAACCCTACGCGATGCGGCAACGTTGGCCTTGCTATACAGCGATCTCAAAAAGAGCGGGAAAGGCGAGATCATCTACACCAGACGCAAGTGGGTCAAAAAAGCGAAGGGGCAGGCGCCAGGGGCCGTCATTGTCACCCAGGAGAAATCGCTGCATGTGAGTCTGGAGAAGAAACGGCTGGATGCACTCAAGTCCCGATCATCTCACGAATAACTGTTCGAATCTTTCACTGCCTTTCCTTGCAATCCCTTACCATGCTATGGTGCCCGTATATGGGCACATCCTCGTCACAGACCGCCTCTCTGCGAATCATCAGGGCACTGATCGCCTGCAAAGGGCTGCACGAATTCGAGCGCATATTGAGTCAGGAGCTAGTCAAGACATTGGAATGCGACCTTGTAGGCTTTTATCTGTACAGCGAAACGGCTAAAGCCTTCGCTCCCGTTTCAGACCTGCTGACCAATCCTGAATCTCCCTGCTATCTCATCGGGCAACTGCCTGCAGAGGGGACGATAAAAGAAGTCGTGGTCCAGCGCGGCCAAGCAATCCTGGAAAACAACCTAGCCGCTTCTTCCTGGGCTGAAGCTGTCGTCCTGAAAACTGCGATGTTCCAGACCGCTTCTGTCCTCATCGCCCCATTGACCGTGACGCCTCCGACGGGGATTCAGCCCCCTCGTACAATCGCGATCATGGTCGCCATCACCATCGGTAGAGCCAACGCGTTTGCCGAAGACGATCGACTGTTCCTCGAACAGCTCGGCATTCAGTTGGGCCCAGTCCTTCAAAGTGTCCTCGCATCGGAAGAACGTGACGCGCTCATGGCGATCAACAGCCAGGTTGTCGTCGGCACGATGACGATCGATCAACTCATGCCGGTCGTACGAGACATGCTGCACCGCGTCGTGAGACAAGACATGACCGGGTTGGTGCGATTCGTCCAGTCGCCGCAGGGGCCGTGGTTCGACTTCGTCTATCGCGAAGGCATCGATATCGACCTCGCACAGCTCCAGCAGTTTCCCTTCGAACGAATGGCCCCGGCCGAAATGATAGCCACCGGGAAGCCGCTCCTCATCACCGGACACAACCACGAACGGTTCCCGGAACGTATCTACATCGAATCCGTCGGCATCTTCTCCTACATACTCTGCCCCTTGAGCGTGCAAGGGACGCTCTATGGATTCTTGGCGATCGGCTGCAAACGCCGCAATGCATTTTCTGAGCGAGATCTCGCATTCGCCGAGCAGATCGGATTTCACCTGTCGCAGGCCATCACAAACTTCACGGCGTATGAGGAAATCCGATCACTGAAAGAGCAACTCGAGCAGGAAAACGTCTACCTACGCGATGAGATGAAGGCCTCGGTCGACTTCAAAACCCTGGTCGGTGAAAGCCCTGCGTTACAGAAAACGCTAAAGGCTATCGAGAAGGTCGCACCGACCGATTCAACGGTGCTCATCACAGGTGAAACGGGCACGGGGAAGGAACTAGTCGCTCAGGCTATTCATCACCTCTCTCCACGGAAAGAGAAACCATTAATTACGGTGAACTGCGCCGCACTACCGCCGACATTGATCGAGTCCGAACTCTTCGGCCATGAGAAGGGTGCTTTCACGAATGCCACGGCGCGAAAAATGGGCCGCTTCGAACTTGCGAATGGAGGCACCATCTTCCTGGATGAAATCGGTGACCTGCCACTTGATCTTCAGGCGAAGTTTCTGCGAGTGCTCGAAACGCAGGAGCTACAGCGAGTCGGCGGCACCCAGACGATCACGCTGAACCTACGCGTGCTCGCGGCGACCAACGTCCATGTGGAGCAGGCCGTCAAGAAGGGCCTTTTTCGATCGGATCTCTTTTATCGGCTGAACGTGTTCCCGGTTCGGATTCCCCCGCTCCGAGAACGTCGCGAGGATATTCCCATGCTCGCACGGCACTTCGTGAAAAAATATAGCGAACGGCATCGCAAGACTGTCACGCGCATCGGCAGCTCCATACTGAAAGCGCTCGCATCGTGTGACT
>JAQBES010000016.1:0-2732 GCA_032123755.1 Nitrospirota bacterium | reverse complement strand
AAGGCGGTCTCGTTCCCCTTGGTGGGGGCGATCGTGGGGCCGATGATGATTCTCCCCAACGTGGGACTCAACGAGTGGGGCCATGCCTTCTGGTTCGTCGATGAACTCTTTGCGGCGCCGTTGCACTGGGGCTTTGTGACCCTGGGCTGGTGCGGGTTGTTCGGGGGGACGGGCGGCGTGGCGGCGCAGATCGTGGCGCGCATGTCGAACCTGTGCGATGTGGTCTGGAACAACGAGAGCAAGGACTGTTTGCACGTGATCCCCTACTAAGGCGTGCAGGCGACTTCGGCGGGCTGAAAATAGAGAGACCTTCGGCGTGTAAGCGCCATCCATGGGCGACCTCCTACCTAGGTGCGGGGTCGCCCATGTTGTTTATTTTCTGAACGAGTCGAACGATCATCAGAAGCCGGAGACCAGGCCCGGTCGCCGTGGCATCGGCGGCGTTGGCATGCAGCAGGGATGGCGGGCGAGGCTTCTGATGGCATTAAGAGTGGAAGTGGCCATGCTTGTCCATGAAGTCATGACAACGAATTTATATCAACCGGTTTCGTGACCGCCAATAAGACAGATACGGTTCGGTCGGCCGTGATGAAAATGATGAACCGACATTGTGGGACCTTTCGCATTGAGGCATGTGCCGGGGCAGTAGAAGAAATCATGAGCCGGAATCCCTTGAGGGCGGTATCCGACGATGGTATTCTGGAGACCACCTCGCCTCGGGGTCTCAAGAACTTTCGGCGAATTCCCGTCGTCGGCATGGGCAAGAGTGGTGGGATCGTCAGTATCGGCGGCATCAACCACGGGTAATTCTTCGAGTAATGGATGCAGGGGTGAGCCGAGATTCTTTTGAGGTGCCTGTCCCGATGGACAAGGTCGCGCGCATCAAGACCACAACGCCGAGCCCGTACCCACTCACGGCCATTCACTTCGACACTCACGACACCAAGACATTTCGTTTTGGCCTTCCTGCCGATGCCACATTGGACATGCTACCCGGCGATTATCTCTACGTCCACGCCACGATCAATGGCAAGTCCGTGAAACGTCCCTACACACCTTCGTCTCTACCTGGTACTGTGGGTTTCTTCGATCTCACCGTGAAACGCTACGAAGCCGGTGTCGTATCAAAGTATCTGCATGACCAGCATGTGGGCGACACCGTGCTGATGGAAGGTCCTCGCCAGGGTGGCCATTGGGTCGATGGCATGGCGAAGAAGGTGGGGTTCGTTGCCGGTGGCACCGGCATTACGCCGATGATCTCGATTATCCGCTGGATCCTCACGAGGCGACTCGATGCGGAATTGTTTCTGGTCTTTGCTAACAAGACCGAGGCCGACATTATTTTTCGAGACGAGTGGGAACGGGATGTCCGCGCGCATCCGAATTTCCACTGTTATCATGTCCTGGAACAGCCGCCGGCTGGATGGTCAGAGGGAACCGGGCGAATCACCGCAGATATTCTTCACCGGCATCTTCCTCCTCCTGGTCCAGAGACCGTTCTCTTCCTCTGCGGGCCACCACCGATGATGAACTCCCTGGAAGAGATACTCCGAGGGCTCGGCTATCCAGAAGAGTCTGTAATCCTCCCGTAGATTGTCCTCCCGGCCTCGCGTCGGAAAGATCCTCCACAACGTTTTCTCTCTAAGAAGGGCCGTCGACCTTCAGCTGTCGCAGCCTTTCTCCTACCCCTCCATATTATAAACCGCTCGTTCTGTGCTCGCGCGCGGGGCTTTTTCGGCTAGCCGAGAGAATTGACCAGCCAATCACTGTCTTATGCGTCACCCACAGGCGACCTTCTGTATCGGTCGCCCTTGCTGTTACGTGCCAAGGGTGCTCATATTTTCGTTGCAACATTCTGCGCAGGAGCCCGTGTGAGCCTGGCACGGGGTATGCTTCTGCTTGCCTGAGAAAATTTGGATGTACGCATGTTGACAGATTTGTTGAAGAGGAGTTAGGCTGACATCATATGTACAACGGGTCACGTGAAGAGCGACGGCCTAGCGTGCGCCTGTAAGTACAATCCCCGTGGGTACTCCGAACCAAGGAGGAGGTGGAAATGGCAGACCTTAGTCCACCGGACCACAATAGCCCGTCGAGTCACGGGCGGGCTTCTCGTCAGTCACGCTAGCCGGCTCTCCATCGGCTTTTCGGCTTGCCGTACAAGACAGTACCCATAACAATGAGCCATTGTGGAGCACCTGGGCTGGCAGGGTGAACACAAGCAGCTTTAGAGAGTCGCATCTCCCCTGACGAGTCGTCTTTGCCCCCTCGCACGAGTCTTCACGACCAACGCACAGGGATATTTCTCACGTACGTGAGAAGGAGGTAAGGACCATGGCTAGTACAACATTTGGAGAGAGCGACCGTGGGTATGACATGTCGCTCTGGTACAATTCGAGGCCGCTCAAGATCGGCTGGTTCGCCATTTTGGCGATAGTTGGAGCCGAGGTCTGTTTTCAGCGCATCTTTGGCTACTCACACGGATTGGACTCGATGACGCCGGAGTTCGAAAATGTCTGGATGGGGCTGTGGCGCTTTAATGTGATTGCAAATATCATCAACGCGTCCGCTGTCCTGGGATGGATTTGGACTACGCGGGATCGCAACGTGGCCAACGTGGATCCCAAGACGGAGTTGAAGCGGTACTTTTACTGGATGATGTGGCTCGCGTTGTACGTCTTCGGCGTGTATTGGGCGGGGAGCTATACGCTCGAGCAGGATGCGTCGTGGCA
>JAQBES010000015.1:0-3582 GCA_032123755.1 Nitrospirota bacterium | reverse complement strand
GCGGGGGTTCTCGTCGGAGGTCTCCTGGGCGCGCTGATCGTCGGGTTCTGGATTGCGTCCCGTGTACGCGCGAACGTACAGGCCCAACTGCTGACTACCGGCGAACGGGCGCAGCGGGCAGAATCGCTGGCAGACGAATTGCGCCGGCAGGTACTACAAAATTGCCTTGACCTCGATCGAATCAGGCAGGATCTTTCGGAGGCATCCCAGGCCCGTGCCGTGGCGGAGACCAGGGCTGCTGAGGCCGCGCTCCATCTCAACGAACAAAAGACTCTGCTGGGCCAGGCCCGACAGGAATTGGCTGAGACCTTCCAAGCTCTCTCCGGCGAAGCCCTCAAACAGAACAACGAAGCGTTTCTGAACCTCGCACGTGGCTCATTTGAAACACTCCAAGCCGAGGCCAAGGGCGATCTCGCCCAGCGGCAACAGGCGATCGATAGTCTGGTCAGACCCCTCCAAGACTCGCTGCATCGATACGACGACCAACTCCGGCAGATGGAGCAATCGAGGCAAGCGGCCTATGGAGGCCTCGATCAGCA
The DNA here is from genome assembly GCA_032123755.1 of Nitrospirota bacterium. Lineage (GTDB taxonomy): Bacteria > Nitrospirota > Nitrospiria > Nitrospirales > Nitrospiraceae > Palsa-1315. The sequence continues at coordinate 3,043 of JAQBES010000015.1, read as the reverse complement.
TCTTAAGCTCCTGGCCGAGTCACAGCAGCGGCTGCAATCGGAGACCGGTAACCTCGTGAAGGCGCTACGCGCGCCGGCCATCCGCGGCCAATGGGGTGAGATCACGCTCAAGCGCGTGGCCGAGTTGTCAGGCATGGTGGCGCATTGCGATTTTTTCGAGCAGGAGTCCATCACGGTCGACGGCAGCCGGCTTCGTCCCGACATGGTAGTCCAGTTGCCGGGCGGGCGGCAGATCATCGTGGATGCCAAGACCGTACTGGCAGGCTATCTGGACGCGCATGAAGCCCCGACCGAGGAGCAACGTCTCGAAGGCATGCGCCGTCATGCCCTACAAGTCCGGTCGCGCATGGACGAGTTGAGCCTGAAAGCCTATTGGAATCAATTCGCGCAGGCGCCGGAGTTTGTCGTGCTGTTCTTGCCGGGCGAGCAGTTTCTTGGCGCCGCACTCGAGCATGATCCACGACTCATTGAGGATGGGTTTCTTCGAAGTGTGGTCCTAGCCACCCCGACGACACTTATGGCGCTCTTGCGGGCGGTCGCCTACGGGTGGCGGCAGGAGCGATTGACAGAGCATGCCGAGGAGGCAGGCCGGTTAGGGAAGGATCTCTATGAACGGATGGCCGTACTGACGGAGCATTTGAACGACGTCGGGCAGGCGCTCGGGAAGAGTGTCCTGGCATACAACAAGGCGATCGGGTCGCTCGAAACGAGAATCTTGCCGGCGGCCCGTCGGTTCAAGGAGCTCGGCGTCTCGTCAGAAAAAGAGATCCCCATGTTGGATCCCGTGGAACTCGTTTCGCGTAAAGCGTTGCCGTTTGATAGCGAATAAGGAGCCCCTGATGGCCGACGAGCAGGCGATGGTAGCAGCCTTTCACCGGACGTTCGATATCCTTGTCAGTCCAGCCCCGACGGTTGCGGACGCACGGACGCGGGGACTACGCGTAACACTCATTCAGGAAGAATTCGATGAGTTGAAAGAGGCCCTCGCGGCAGAAGATCTTTCATCCATTGCCAAGGAGATGGCCGACCTTCTCTACGTCGTCTACGGCACGGCGGTGTCCTATGGCATCGACATGGATCCGGTCTTTCGAGAAGTACATCGCTCCAACATGAGCAAGCTCGGTGGCTATAAGCGTGGAGACGGGAAATGGGTGAAGCCGGCCACGTACTCGCCGGCGCGTATCGAACCGATATTAGCGGAGCAGGGGCCGGTCCAGCCCGAGGTCAGTTTTGGTTCATGAGAGGATTGCACTGTCCAATTTGTGGGACCTCATTCGTTCGTGTGACCTACCAGGAGGGCAGGCTCGAGCGCCTCTTGAGCCGCGTCAACGTATTTCCGTTTCGATGCCAGCTGTGTACAAATCGCTTCCGTGCGTTCTATTCCGGTGCGCGCCACAATACGCAGGCGTTTGATCGGCGTCAGTACACACGCCTGACGGCCTCCATCGAGGCCCAGGTCCTCGACCGTAATCAGCCGGCCGTGACCAACCGAATCTCGGACATTTCGATGGATGGATGCACCCTGCAGACGACGGGGTTTCGGGAGGGGGCCTTTATCGAATTGGTCTTGAAGCCAAGGGGGCCGGAGGAAACGATCCGTATTGAAACGGCGATAGTCTGTTCCGTTCGCCCGTTATCAATGGGGATCCGTTTCCTGGAGATCCCACCAGAACAGTACCGCCGTCTGGCTCAGGTCGTCCTCGGGCTCTTAGTCGGTCAAGGCCTTGATCCCACGCTCAACGCGTAGCGCGACTCTTTTCATCCGGCATCTTCACCAGCAGATTATCGATCAAGCGGATCGATCCGATCCGGACTGCGCCCAAGAGGACCGCACGATCCGTGACGACGGACAACGGCTCCAGACTGTTCGGGTCGCAGACGGCCAGGTACTCGACATGAATGGCAGGTGTCTGTTCGATGGTCTGCCGCATGGTTCGCTCGATCGCCGCCACGTCGTTCACCCCACCCACAATCATCTGTCTGCCGGTACGGAGTGCCTGAGAAAGCAAAGGGGCAATCCGACGTTCGTCGGGGCTGAGATAGGCGTTGCGCGAACTCATGGCTAGCCCATTCCGCTCTCTGATTGTCGGGCGCACTTGAATCGACACGGCGAGATTGAGATCGTTCACAAGTTGCCGAACCAGCGCTGCCTGCTGGTAATCTTTCTGGCCGAACAAGGCGAGATGGGGGTGCACGATTCCGAAGAGTTTCGTCACCACCGTGGCGACGCCGGAGAAGTGTTGAGGCCGGGCCTCGCCTTCCCATCGGCGCGTGAGCGCCGGTACCGTCACGGTCGTTTGGAAGCCCTCGGGATACATGCCCCGGGCCGTGGGCTCAAAACAGACATCCACCCCTTCCTCACGGCACAGGGCCCGATCGCGGGCAAACGGGCGGGGATACGTGGTTAAGTCTTCGGTCGGGCTGAACTGTGCCGGATTCACGAAGATACTCACGACGAGCGCATCACAGCGCAATCGTGCCGCTCGAATGAGGGAGCGATGGCCGTCATGCAGCGCACCCATCGTGGGAACGAACCCGATGACCACACCTTCCCGGCGTAATCGTTCGCTCCATGCAGTCATGGATCGTGCGGTGCGGATAATCTTCATGAGCCTGGTGGCTGGCTGCAAGACGGGCGTGAACCATAGCGGGTCGAAGGCTGGGGAAACAAGAGGCGGACCTCAGGCTGCTTCCCGGATTCGGCGAGCAGCTGGCTGATCGTACGCTGGAGTGATGGGTGCAGGAATAGTGGATCGAGTTCGCTCAACGGCATGAGGACGAATCGGCGTTGGTGCATGCGAGGATGCGGCACCACGAGATGTGGTTCGTTGATGATCCGTTGGCCGTAGAACAGGATGTCCAGATCGATGGTTCTGGGGCCTGATCGGTTCTCCTCATCCCGGCCGAGCGAGCGTTCGATCTCCCGCAGGATGGCTAACAGGCTCATCGGTGTGACATCCGTCTCAAGCTGCACGACGCCGTTCAAGAACCAGCCTTCACCTGGTTGGGCATGATCGTTCACGGGCTCAGTTTCATAGAGCAG
>JAQBES010000014.1:0-21567 GCA_032123755.1 Nitrospirota bacterium | reverse complement strand
CCAGAATCGGATTTCCTGCGAATTGATTGCAGCGGGGCAAACGACCGCTCACCTTGCCGCCTTCTCACCATGTATTTTCCACTCAAGCATGTAACAGAAACGTCTTAACCCGCTATCGCCTCTGAACCGACTGCTGCCACGGTTGCGTAGAAAGAAAGCTTGACCAATCTGGAATCGCTCTGCGACAAGAGAGACTCTTCGGTCAAGGAGGCGTGCAACGATGACACGGCACATCAACCAACGAATGGCCGCATTGGCCCATTCGGAGATTCGAGCGATGACCCAGGCCTGTGTCCAGGCGAAGGGCCTCAATATGGCACAAGGGGTTTGCGACACGCCGGCTCCGCCGGTGGTGCTGCGAGCCGCGGCGCAAGCGCTGGAGCGCGGGAAGAATGTCTATTCGCGTTTCGATGGATTGCCTGAACTGCGGCAGGCGATCGCCAAGAAGCTTGCGCAGTACAACGGCATCGTGGCTGATCCAGAAACGGACGTCACGGTCAGCGCGGGAGCCACCGGGTCCTTTCATTGTGCCTGCCTGGCTCTGCTCAATCCCGGTGACGAGGTTATCCTCTTCGAGCCCTACTACCAGTATCACATCAGCGCGCTGCTGGCGGTTGAGGCGGTTCCGGTGACGGTGAAGATGCGGGCTCCCGATTGGATATTTTCTGTAGCTGATGTCGAGCGCGCGGTCACGCCACAAACCAAGGCAATCATTGTGAATTCGCCTGGTAATCCCTCCGGGAAAGTGTTCAGCCGGCAAGAACTGGAGAGTATTGCCGCGATCGCACAACAACACGATTTGTTCGTGTTCACCGACGAAATCTACGAGTACTTTCTGTATGACGGTCGTACACATGTGAGCCTCGCAACCCTTCCGGGCATGGCCGATCGGACGATTACCATCGGCGGTTACTCCAAAACCTTTAGCATCACCGGCTGGCGCATCGGCTACAGTGTCGCAGCAGCGCGGTGGGCACAGGCGATCGGCGCCATGAACGATTTGCTCTATGTCTGTGCCCCGACGCCGTTGCAGGCGGGGGTGGCGGTGGGCATCCAGGAACTGCCGGACTTGTTTTACCGCGACCTGGCGCGCGACTATCAACGGAAACGCGATCGGTTCTGCCAGGCCTTGGCCAAGGCCGTCTTGACGCCCTCGATTCCGCAAGGCGCCTACTATGTATTGGCCGACACGTCGCGCCTGCCCGGCACAACGGGAAAAGAGCGGGCGATGTTTCTCCTCGAGACGATCGGCTTGGCCGGGGTGCCGGGTGAAGCCTTCTTTTCCGGATCCTACGGGAGTCAGTTCATTCGATTCAGCTATGCGAAAATCGATTCCGACATCGACGACGCCTGCCGGCGGCTTGCGCGGCTTGGTTAGGAACCGGCCTCAGGCCGTCGCCATACGCCCATTTCGCTCGAACGCTTGTCTGCCCGTTCACCAAATGGTAAGTAGGGAGAAGCGATTTGCTTGCAGCAGCGTGCGCCAAACCGGCGGTTCATCGGACTGTTTCCATGGATTTTCTTTCTCCGTCGATGGTCTCGCAGCTCGGTGACCACCATGTCCTGGCCGGTGAACGGAAATATGTCGACGGCTCCGTCCTTCAGCTGGCACTCGACGAGCAGGGTAACAATCACTATGATGGAAGGACGGGCGATTCGAGACGTACCCGCTCATCGGGCAGACCTGGCAGGGCATGTGGTTTCAGAAGGAGAATGACCGAGAGGGTGGATCTACGGTTGAGTTCTCGCCAGATTGTTTAGAAGAGGAGAGGGGCCGGTAGTATAGCCGCATCGAAACCGACCATACACCCGCGCAACAGGACGGAATGTTTCATTGCGGCAAGAAAACCGCTCTGTATGAACTACAGTGATACTCCACTGGCACCGTAAAAAGCTTCTCACGCCATAGTCGATGATCGGCAGGGAGCCTCATGGAAGGACGTAAACATTCCCGTTTCGCGGTGCAACTGCCTCTGTCGTTCAGGGGAGATCAACTTTCCCACGAGGGCACGATCTTAAATGTGTCCGCGGAGGGTTGCGCCATCACTTCGGAAACCGTCGCTGACGTTGCAGTATATCTCCAGCTGACGATGCAACTCCTCGAGCGAGAGGAACCGGTTCAGATCGATCTGGCTGCGGTCCGTTGGTCTTCCGCAACGAGGTTCGGTGTTGAATTTATTAAGATTCGTCCTGAAGAGGGGGCGCGATTGAAGAAGTTCGTCAAGATGCTGGAGTCAACGACCTGAGCGCCGGTTCCCGCAACGAGATTCGAGCGGCTATTTCATGGCGACGGCCCGGACTTGTTCATAGGTGGTCAGGCCGGCGAGCACTTTTAGAATTCCGTCCTGCATGAGGGTAATCATCCCTTCCTTCGAGGCCAGGCTCTGCATCTCCGCCGTTTTGGCGCGGTTTTGGATCAGGCTGCGCAGTTCATCCGATCCGCTGAGGAGTTCGTGTAAGGCGACCCGACCTTTGAGGCCTGTCTGGTTGCAGGCTTCACACCCCCGCCCTCGATAGAGTTGAAAGTCCTCGCGATAGCCCACGTCGAGCGCCTCCCACGCCAGTTTCCCGTACCCATGCACCAGTTTATCGTACTCTTGTTCCGTTGGATGGTACGTCTCTTTACAATTGACGCAGATCCGCTTGCAGAGGCGTTGCGCGAGCACTCCATGCATGGCATCGGCGAAGTTGAAAGAATCGCATCCCAGGTCGAGGAGGCGGACCACAGTCTCGACCGCCCCATTCGTGTGCAATGTGCTCAAGACCAGGTGGCCGGTCAGCGAGGCCTCGATGGCGACATCGGCCGTTTCCTTGTCCCGCATCTCACCGATCATGATGACATCCGGGTCGGCTCGTAAGAACGACCGCATGGCGGCGGCAAAGGTAAACCCGATTTTGGGATGGACCTGCACCTGCCGGAGGCCTTCCTGGCTGATCTCAATGGGGTCTTCCGCCGTCCAGATTTTCCGTTCCTCCGTGTTGAGATGGTGCAGCAGGGCATGCAGGGTCGTCGTTTTCCCGGATCCGGTGGGGCCCACACACAAAATGATGCCGTGCGGTTTCTCCACGATGTCCAGGAGTGTGGCGAGTGTGGCCGGAGCAAACTCCATGGCATCGAGAGGGAGGGGCTCCTTCGCCGTGAGCAACCGCATGACGATATCTTCATTGTTGCCGGAGGTCGGCAGTGTTGCCACGCGCAGTTCGATTTCCCTATCTTGGTTCAGCTTGAACCGGATCTTCCCATCCTGCGGTTTCCGACGTTCGGAAATATCGAGATTGGACATGATCTTGATACGAGACACCAACGCTCGACGATAGATCGCGGGAATTCGCATATAGGTGGAACATGAACCATCCACGCGAAAACGAATGGCTGTTTCCTTGCGATCCGAGTACGGTTCAATATGGATATCAGAGGCCTCGTGTCGGTAGGCCTCGACAATGATCTGATTCGCGAGCCGTACGATCGCGGAATCGTTTTCGTCAATGTTGTCAGAGTCGACGTCGAGAGACTGCTCCTGGTACGCGTCGTTGACCAGCTCGCCCAGCGTGTCCGCAATGGACCCATTGTCGGTTTCTCCGATCGTGGCGCTGAGGAACCGCTCGATGTCACACCGCAGGCCCAAGGCGTACCGTATTGTCAGGCCAGGGAAGGAACGACGGATGTCATGACCTCTATCGAGATCATGGGGGTTGTCGATCAAGACATCCAGGATGTCGCCTTGTCGCTTCAGCGGGAGCCAGTGGTGTCTGCGAAGGTAATCGTGACTTAGATTATTGAGGAGTTGGGGGTCTGCCAGGGTTCGTTGGTCGTACGGAATATAGGGGCAGTCGAAGAACGTGCTCAGTGTTTTGCCGAGCGCCGCTTTCGGGATTCGGTACTTCTCGATCAGCAGGCCTTCCAAGTCGGTCAATCCCTGCAGGGACTCCTGAACAGCCTTCACGAGATCCGCCTGGCGGATGAAGCCTTCCTGGATCAAGGGATCGTAGGCACGGGGTTCGATGGTTTTGTGGGCCGACTTCTGCATTGTTCCTATTGCGTGGGTCCTGGAAGGAACACGATGTCCGTTCCAGTGCACTGTTGGCTTGTTGTCGCAACGATACGCCAAGTATAGATGTATTTTCGTCGTACACAACGAATATCAACAATGAGTGTGATCCTTCGCGAGCCTCTCGGACGCGGGAGCCGACAACAAGCATGCGGGGGGGGGGAAGGCTATGGAATCGGGTTGATGATCTCGAAGATGGCCGAATAATCGGAGTCGCCCAGCCCCTGTGCAATGGTCCGCTCCAGCACCGGCCTGATTCCTTCCAGACTACTCGACGTCAGTGCGTAACCGGAGGCTTCCTTCAGGAAGAGCTCCACATCTTTCAAGAGATGACGTGTGGAAAAGTTCGGATGCTGATAGTCCCGCATCAGGAGGCGCGGCAGTTTTTTCTCGAACATCGGGGCGAACAAAGCGCTCTCCCGCAAGATCGCCATAAAGATATCTACGGGAATACCCGCCCGCTGCACCACTCCAAAGCTCAGTGCGAAGCCCGACATTTCTACAGCAATTAATTGATTGAGCGCGAGCTTCAGGGACGCGGCTTGCCCGACAGGACCTACCAGACGCGGTTCCCGACTCAGCGAACGGAACAGCGGACCCCACTGGACAAACTGTCCTTCGGTCCCGCCGACCATGACGAAGAGTGTTCCGGCTTGCGCTTCAGCAAGGCTTCCTAGTACCGGCGCTTCACAATACGACCCCCCGACTCGTTCGATCTCAGCCTGTAGGGCCAGGCTTTCTTCCTGAGCGATCGTTCCCATCTGGATCACAGTTTTTCCGCGGAGGACTGCCGATGAGGCTTGTGTTAGCAGGACGGCACGGATCGCCGCCGCATCGGCCAACATGAGGACCACACAGCCAGCTTGGTATATCGCTTGCTCCGGTCGCGTGACTACGGTGATGCCGCAGGCCTGGAGGGGAAGCGCCTTTGCCACAGTTCGGTTATAGACTGTGACGGTGTGGCCGGCCGACTGGAGGCGTTCGGCGATGGCTCGACCCAACAGACCGGTTCCCAACAGGGCGATGGTCATGGCGCGGCTCGCTTACTCTCTGGTTGCGAACGGGCATGTCCGGCGTGGGTCTGGAGGTTGGCACGCAGGTCCTTGTCGGCTGTGGCGGCCACAGCGATGACGCCACGAAACCTCGGTGTCGGCTGATTGAAGACGAAGGGCATCCCGGCCTCATCGCTGATAGCGCCGCCACTTTCTTCGATGAGCAGGACTCCGGCCGCGAGATCCCATTCGTTTTCCGGCTCGATGGTGAAGACGGCCTGGACGCGACCGGCGGCGACCAGGGCTAGTGCGTTGGCGATGGAGTACATGGGGCGGCATCGAGTCGTCTCGGCGAGCATTGACCGTTGGTCGCTCCGGAATTCCCGCGCACTGACCATGATCACGGGATTAAAGTCATGCGCGGACGAGAGGGTGACGCGTGCGCCGTTCAAGAACAGTCCGCCGCCGCGCACCGCGGTGAAGAGTTCGTCGGTCGAGGGATTAAGGATCGCGGCGACGACCGGTGCGCCTCGTTCGACCAACGCGGCAGAAATGCAGAACTCCGGCAGCCGATTCACCAAGGCCTTTGTGCCGTCGATGGGGTCCACGATCCAGACGCGTGCGTGGGTGAGTCGAGCCGGATCGTCGGGGGACTCCTCTGAGAGCCATCCATCCCGTGGAAACTCCCGGCGCTGCATCTCATGCAGGATACGGTTGACCTCGTGGTCCACGGTGGTGACCGGCGAACGGTCGGACTTCGTCTGCACCTCGAAACCATCCCTGATTAATTCACGTACCCTCGCGCCGGCTCTTCGGACCGCTTCGACCAACACCGCCAATTCTCGTTCCATATTAATTGCCTGCCTCGCAAAGTGGAGCGGGAAGAGTAGCAGGTCTCGCTGGATAGGCAAAGCGGAAAGACCGCACTCGGCGCCCCGCGCGACGGTCCTCTTGACCATCGCAGAGAACCTGCGTACAAGCAGGGGGGTCCTGTGAGGTACTACCGATGAAGCTGGTTCAGAAACGATCCAGAAAGACAGGGCTCCCCCCGGGCACCCTTGTCCATATCGGCGAGAAAAAAACGGACAAGGTCACGATTACGGTTTTCAATTACGCCGGTATCCGCTGCGACGAACGCCAGGACCTGTCGCTCGACGGGCTTGCGCCACCAACCGATGAGTCCGTTACCTGGGTGAATGTCGGGGGCGTCCACAAGATGGACATCCTGGAATCGTTCGGGAAGCAGTTCCAGCTCCATCCCCTTCTCCTCGAAGACATTGCCAATACCGATCAGCGGCCGAAACTCGACGACTATGAGAGCTGCTTGTTCCTCGTGATGAAGATGCTCTCGGTCACCGATCGGCAGGATATCGTCGTCGAACAGGTAAGTCTGGTCCTCGGGCGAAACTTTGTGCTGTCCTTCCAGGAAAACGGGGCCGATGTCTTCACCCCGGTGCGGGATCGTCTTCGTGGGGGGAAGGGACGCCTGCGGCAATCAGGGGCCGATTACCTGCTCTATGCCCTGGTCGACGCGATTGTGGATCAATACTTCGCTGTGTTGGAGGTGTTAGGCGAAAAGATCGAAGTGCTGCAGGATCTGGTGATCAGCGATCCTAAGCCGGAGACGTTGCACCGGATTCATGCCCTCAAACGGCAGTTGCTGTTTCTGCGGCGGGCCGTGTGGCCGCTCCGTGAAGCGACGAACCATCTCTCCCGGTCGGATTGCCCCTTCTTACAGGAATCGACAAAGGTATTCTTCCGTGATGTGTACGATCACGTGGTTCAGATCGTGGATACCATCGAGACGCTTCGCGAAATGGTTTCAGCCAGTCTCGATATCTATCTGTCGAGCATCAGCTATCGGCTGAATGCCGTGATAAAGGTTCTGACGATCATTACGACGATTTTCATGCCGCTAACCTTCATCGTCGGTGTCTACGGGATGAATTTCGAGCACATGCCGGAGCTAAAGTGGGAGTGGGGCTATCCGCTGGTACTCGGGCTGATGGTGACGATTGCGATCGCCATGTTGGGATTTTTCAAACGGATGAAGTGGATTTAGCAGCTAGTTGAAATGGGCCGCCATGCTTCTGTTCAAAGCTCCTCTACCGCCTCTCATCCAAAAAATCTTCAGGGGACGTCACCCTGAATCACGCATGGGCGTGGCAGAGCCAGACTACGGGCCATATGCCGGAGCCACGGGGCGAGAGGATGAATCTCAGAGATGATTCTGCTCCTTGCCGGGGGGCCGGTGTAACGGGCCAACATTCAGGCAGTCGGCGCCACATCAACGCACCAAAGGGAGGGAGTGATGAAGACACGACGGTTTCTTACCGTCACGCTGGGCGCGCTGGTGCTCGGTGGGTTGCTTGTGGCAGGCTGTGGCAGTGGAGACGCGCCAACGGGCTCGCAAGGAGTACCGTCAGATCTACCGGGCGCTACTCAGAACCGGGACGAAGCTCTGCTAGAGGCACAGCGGTTTATCATCCTACAGAGCTTCACCAACGACGCGGTGTTAGATAAAAAAACCGGCCTGGTCTGGGAAAAGTCTCCGCAGACGACAAGCGTGAGGTGGAACATGGCCCGTCGGACTTGCCACGAAAAAAATGTCGGAGGCCAGAAAGGCTGGCGGCTGCCGTTTCTCCAAGAGCTGACCAGTCTTGTGGAGCCCTCCGTAGCCCCCCCGGGCCTGGCTCTTCCGTCTGGCCATCCGTTTCTGGTTGTCCCGTCGCCCGTCTTTTGGTCGGCGACGAGGGTAGACGAGGATCCCAGGGGCTCGTGGAGCGTACATTTCGGTTTGGGCGGCGGCACAACCTTCATCAGTTTGGCCCACAGCGTCCGAGTCTGGTGTGTACGTGACGGCATGGACGTGGATCAGCCTTGAGGTGTTGGTGATTGGAACGAAGTGAGCACTTGTGGTGTTCTAGCAGCCAGTCGTGAGGGAGACCATCTGCCGGAACGATCCATGGCGGACGTCTTCACCCGCATGATCCATGAACGGCTCTGTTGCAATCACTAATGTTCAGAAGAGGGGCGCGGGTCTCGCAGATCTACCCACTCCAGGAAGAATTCTGAATATAGCCGGCTCGGTTTCCGTCGGAGTAGCTGTAGGTGAAGGCGACGAGCAGATAGGCCACCCCCAGAAACAGGAGCAACGTCAGCATGAAACTGAGCCGCCACAGCCATTTCATGGGGGAATCTTTTCAGTTCACGATGGAAGATCGGCGAATAACCAGGGAGCCTCGGCCTTCCGTCTGGTTTCGTACGCGGTGATGGTGGCCTCGTGTTGCAACGTCAATCCGATGGCGTCGAGACCACGATACAAGCAGTCTTTTCTGAAGGGGTCGATCTCGAAGCGAAAGCTGGTACCCTCCGGGGTGGTCACCGTTTGGTTTCCGAGGTCCACCGTCAGTTGGTACCCGTGCGTTGCAAGGACGTCTTTCATGATCGCCAGGACCTCGTCGGCTTTCAACACCACGGGCAGCATGCCGTTTTGGAAGCAGTTGTTGTAGAAGATGTCGGCGAAGCTCGACGCGATGACACAACGGAAGCCCTGGTCGAGGAGCGCCCAAGGGGCATGTTCACGTGACGATCCGCACCCGAAGTTATCGCGCGTCAGAAGAATCGTCGCGCCCTGGAAGCGCGCTTGATTCAAAAAGAACGCCGGATCCTGAGTCCCGTCATTCTGCTTGCGCCAATCGTAGAACAAGCCTTCGCGGAGCCCGGTCCGCTTGATCGTCTTCAGAAATTGTTTTGGAATGATTTGATCGGTGTCGACATTGACCCGGTCCAACGGCGCGACCAGACCTGTCATGGTGGTAAAGGGTTGCATAGGTCTTCTATTTCCAGGTTCGGATATCGACGAAGTGTCCCTCGACGGCAGCCGCGACGGCCATGGCTGGAGAGACGAGATGTGTGCGGCCGCCGGCCCCCTGGCGTCCTTCGAAATTTCGATTGCTGGTCGAGGCGCAGCGCTCTCCCGGCTGAAGCACGTCGGCATTCATCGCCAGGCACATGCTGCACCCGGCTTCTCGCCACTCGAATCCCGCCTCTTTGAACAGCTGGTCCAGCCCTTCCTGTTCAGCCTGCTGTTTCACCAGGCCCGAGCCAGGCACCACCATCGCCCGCACTCCCGTGGCCACGCTCTTGCCCTTGACCAAGTTGGCTGCAAGGCGGAGGTCTTCGATGCGTGAATTGGTACAGGATCCGATAAACACCCTATCGATTTTGATATCGATCATAGGCATGTTCGGGATGAGGCCCATGTATTCCAACGCCCGCACAGTGGCCTGACGCTGGTTCTCGTCGGTTATCGCACGCGGATCCGGCACTCGTTGGTCGACTCCGGTCACCATCCCGGGATTTGTGCCCCAGCTGACTTGCGGCGCGATGTCCTCGGCCCGCATCGTGACGGTCATATCGTATGTTGCGTTCGCATCGGTCTTGAGCTGCTGCCAGGCTTGCACGGCCTGCTCGAACAGCTTTCCCTTCGGAGCCAACGGACGTCCTTTGATATAGGCGATGGTGTTCTCATCAGGTGCGACCATTCCGGCTCGCGCGCCACCTTCGATCGACATGTTGCAGAGCGTCATGCGTCCTTCCATGCTGAGGGCGCGGACCGCCGAGCCCGTGTACTCGATGACGTAGCCGGTTCCGCCGGCTGTGCCGATTTTTCCGATGATCGCGAGAATGACGTCCTTCGCCGAGCAGAGATTCGACAGCACCCCGTCGACGCGGACCTCCATGGTCTTGGGTCGTTTCTGCACCAAGCACTGGGTGGCCAGTACATGCTCCACTTCGCTGGTGCCGATGCCGAAGGCCAATGCGCCGAACGCTCCATGCGTCGAGGTGTGTGAGTCGCCGCATACGATGGTTGTCCCCGGCAGGGTAAAGCCCTGTTCCGGTCCGATGATGTGCACCACGCCTTGGCGGATATCGTTCATGCCGAAGAGCGTGATACCAAAATCACGGCAATTCTCCTCCAGCGTCAGGATCTGCTTCGCGCTGAGGGGATCGGCGATGCCCAGGGTCCGGTCGGTGGTCGGGACGTTGTGATCCGGTACCGCCAACGTGGCACCAGGACGTCGAGGCCGGCGGCTCGAGAGCCGGAGCCCTTCAAATGCTTGCGGCGACGTCACTTCGTGGACCAGTTGACGATCGATATAGAGCAGGGTAGTCCCGTCCGGCTCCGCGCGGACGACGTGGGACTCCCAGATTTTTTCGAAGAGGGTTTGAGCGGCCATTGATGCTCCTCAATGATCAGTATCTCTCGGAAGGTACCTCCGAAAGGATCTACATTATACAGAGTCCTTCCATGGTCTGTACAAGGGTGATCATCCGATTGTTGCGTTGAAAATAGGAACGTGTTACCAACCTTGGTCGACAGGTACGAGGCCCCTTCCGCTCCGCTGCACCGGAGGGTTCTGCCGTGGCTCCTCAGATATGGACCACTCCCGCCGTCATGGAGTGGTCACAACTGCTTCTCAATAGTTTTCGTCACTGGACCGGGCGTGAATTGCTCGAACGAGCGGGCGATCCTACTTATCAGGCCCACGCGCTCTTCCAGTCTCCCTTTGTCGTCGTCTCCCACGGGATGGAAGAAGATCCTCTCCTCAATTACGGCAATCAGGTCGCATTGGAGCTTTGGGAGATGACCTGGGAACAGCTCGTGAAGACACCGTCGCGGCTGACGGCGGAGCCCATGAATCGGGCTGAACGCGAATGGATGTTGGAGCAGGCTAAGACACGCGGCTACCTCGACACCTATCGAGGTGTGAGAATTGCTTCGACAGGACGCCGCTTTCTCGTCGAAAACGCCTTCATCTGGAATGTCGTGGATGCAGCAGGACAGAGGGTTGGGCAGGCTGCGACCTTCTTGCAATGGACGTGGTTGACCTGACGGCTAGAACGGGAAGTAGATCTCGAACCCCCCATAGGTCCCGCTGTGAAAAGTATTGCTGTTCTGGTACCCACCCCTGGCGAGCAAAAACACTTTCTCGACCTGAACTTCGACGACAGGCCCTGTCATAACCGCCCGGAAATCGGCGTTACCCATTCCGGTCACGTCCCAGCCAATATACGTCGCGCAACAGCTCTTCTCGGGCTTGTAGGCCAGAACCTTTCCGCGCAGCCGGCTCCAAAAGAAATTATCGAGGTCGGCGTACGACCCGATGGCGAGGAGGTTCCATTTCTCATGCCAGTAGAACGCTTCAAGTTGGCCGTAAGCGCCGGCTTGATAGGTGGTCGTGCTACTCGCGTTCAGCCGCTGTTCTTCGATTCGGCGCAGTTGGGGCCCGGCGAGAGCAGAGAGCGCCCAGCCACCGAGCGTTTTGGTGATGCCGAGCGACGGGACAATGAACTGGACGTTGGCATCCAGGATTTGTCCGTTGGTCTTAAAATTGTATCCGAGCCCCGCAGTCATGGCCTGAACAAACAAGTCTGGTCCTCCTGAGGCCTGCAAGATCGGGGTCCGCACGCCGAGATAGCCAAAGTACTGACTTTTATTGTCGATCTGAAATCCCGTGAAGACGTCCCCTGCTTCGCTCACGAGAGGCTGGCAGGCCAGGATACATGCCGCCAGTAGGAGTAGTATAAATCTCGTCATCGTTCCTTCCCCTCTCAATAGTATCCTCACGAAACCGAACCAGCGCATCCGCTCCTCGATGCTCAATGTTGACAGGCAGGGCCTTCAGCCTGACGAATTTCACTTGCAGGATCGCGCCTCCGAACTGACTTGTGGCGCAGTTGGGAAACGGTGCCGCCAGTCCTGAATAGGACAGATCCCGGGTCAAGCCTTTGCGTGTCAACTGAGAGAACATGACTGTTTTCGTTCACAGGAGTTCCCTCGTGAAGATGCGATGATCCCATTGTATGCCAGATTCCTGGTCATGCCTCGCGGCAGCGTGCAGCGTGCAAGCGACGCCACCCTACCTCGCCGGACTCGATACTCACAACCTGGAAGTGCACGAGTGTTTCCTGCCGTTTTTGGACCATCGCCACAGGACTGACTTTCAGCGTAACTCCGGGAAGTTCCAACAGGGAGCCGACCAGCGAGTCCTGTGGGGGCCCAGAAAAGAGGGCGCTGACGCCCGTGTAGGACATGTTCTCCACTTGGCCCCTCCACACCGAAGACAACGTGGTAATCTGACACAGGGTTCCTCCCGTGACGCGAATCATGCTCCGGCGATTCCAGGTGAGGGGACGCCATGGGACGGTCAGGGCCTGGAGGAGTGAACGGAGACTGCTGCCGATCCCCGGTTGGATACGGTAGGTATCTTCCCAGGGGGCGGGGTCTCCATAAATTTTATTGACCAGGACCTGCCGCGTGCGTTCGTCCAGCTCTTCGAACTGGAGGCCCACGCTAATTCCGCCTGATGGATTCGGTTCCTGTCGGATGATGCGGGCGGTGAGTGTGACCAGCACGCCTTGCGGTGAGGTCAGTGCGAACTTGATGGACTCCTGCAGCGTAAAGATTGGTTGGTCCACGGTCACCGCTGCTCCCTGCTCGCTCACATCGACGACGCGCGCCGGGACTCCTTCTCCGTCCACGAATAGACTGCCGGCAAAATCCCGTTTGAGTCGGAAACCCTGACGCTCCTGTGCTTGCTCACTGGCGATGAACAGGGCAACGGTGAGGAGGAGGAGGTTGGCACTTCCCCAAAAGAGGCTGATCGACAATCCTGGCTCGCCGACGCCCTGCCACCAATGTTGGATGCCCAAGGTCAAGCCGATGACGAGCAGACCGAACGTCACTAGATGCGGCCAGGCCAAGGACAATTCTGTCACGAAACTTTTCTTCACCCGTTGTCCCTTCGGTGTGACTTCGAACGGCCGTTCCTTGCGTGGTGCAGCCAGCGCCTTGAGTGCGACGACACTGAGGGCGAAACACATGGCGACCTCATAGACGTCCGACCAGAAGGGGTTGCGCGATCCCCGGCTGACCGGCCGCATCACGAGCGCGGAGGCCAGATAGAACGAGAAGAAGTAGTTCGTCAGCGCGAGCGTATCGGCTTTCAACGGTGGCATCGAGAAGAGTAAGCTCGCCAGCGGCGCGACAAGACAGATCACCCGCGGGAGGCCGAAGAAGAAGTAGAAGATCGATCCGAAGTAGTCAATCCGCTGAGCCAGGGTCAGTCCTCGCTTGGTCAACGGATTATCCCGCAGCAAGACCTGAATGCATCCCATGGCCCAGCGTTTTCGCTGCTTCAAGTACCCGTCAAAGGTCTCCGGCATCAGGCCCGCCGATAGTACCTTATTGAGGTAGCAGGAGCGGTAGCCCCTGGCATGCAGATTCATGCTGGTATGAATGTCTTCGGTGATGGTCTGGGTCTGGAATCCCCCGATCTCCATCAGGGGCTGCCGTCGGAGGAGGCCCCCGCTGCCTGCGAAGAAGGCGCTGTTGTGGGTATCACGGCCGGCTTGCAGTGCGCGGAAGAAAAGCGCCTGTTCGTTCTTCACCTCTTCACCGACGCGCAGGTTCCGTTGGAAAATATCCAGATTGTAGAAGTGATGAGGCGTTTGCACGATTGCGACCTTTGGATCGTCGAAAAATCCGACGGTGTCCTTGAGAAATGTTCGGGCTGGAATGTGATCCACGTCGAGGATCGCGACCAAGTCTCCGTTACTCAGATGAAGAGCATGGTTCAAATTTCCGGCTTTCGCATGGCGCGGTCGATCCGGGCGACGGAGATATTCGCAACCGAGAGAGGTGGCCAATTGCTGGGCTTCGACGCGATGTCCGTCATCGAGGACATACACCGTAAAGCGGTCGCGGGGATACTCCTGCGCGAGACAGCTGATCAAGGTCTGCCGAAGGATCGCGAGCGGTTCGTCCACGACTGTCACCATGATATCCACGGTGGGATAGGTGGTAATGGGGGCTGGTGTCCGTTCTGTCGGTGACCAGGACTGATAGGTGAAGAAGCAGAACTGGCAGAGCCCGTAGAGTTCCGCCAGATAGACGACCGATCCGAGGGCCATGGTAGCTACGTCATCGGTCGGGATCGTGTACAGCAGACGCCACAGCATATACCGGGCATAGAGAAAGAGGCTGAGCGTCAACAGCAGCCTCCGGCCCCGATTCTGCTTGATCAGGAGGCCGATCACGAAAAGCGCCAGGCCCGAAATCCCAAAGGCGATTGGTGTACTGAAGAAGGCGTTGAAGATCGTCATTGAACCTGTTTCACCACAGTATCGTTTTCACCAGGGAAGAACCCCATCGCCTCGTCTCCTTACGATTGTTATGGTGAAGATTAAGTCAGAAACGGAAAGCTGCCTATCCCTACGGTGGGGGGAAACACTTTTGAGGGATAAGGCCTCGTAAGCCCTTGCACAGGAAGGAAGCGCGCGGGAACAAGCCACGGAGCGCCTCGTTCCCCAAAGGGGGGGGCTATAAGTGGACATGCCTTGGGCCTGGAACCCGAACGGGCGCTCTGAGGGGGAAGGTTGATTAGCATGTGGGTTCGTTTGTGAGCCGTTGGAACCGTGGGGACGGAAGACTTTCAACCATTACAGGCTCCAGGAACATCGCCATTGGTCTGATCCATAGTCCGTGGTCGCCGTAGAGTGCGCGATAGACGACGAAGTCCTCTTCCGTTTCAGAATGCCGAGCCACTCCCAGCACCTCATATTCGTGGCCCTTATAGTGCCGATAGCGACCAGGCTGCACCATCGTGTATTCTTCCCTTCCTGTCTTCGTACTATATACAGGAACGGACGATGGAATCACAGGGGCAGGTTTCAATGCGCAAGACACATGATGTCGTCGTCATCGGCGGCGGGTCGGCAGGCTATGCAGCGGCGCGGATCGCGCGCGATGCTGGTGCCGACGTGGCGATTGTAGATCAGGGTCCGCTTGGGGGGCTCTGTATTCTGCGTGGCTGCATGCCGACAAAGGCCATCCTGCGTTCTGCCGAAGTGGCAGCCCTTCTCAGGCGAGCGAAAGAGTTTGGACTCTCCCCTGTTGCAGCCCGGGCCGATCTGTCGGCGATCGTGGATCGGAAGGATCGGCTAGTCCGCGAGTTTGCTGACTATCGCATTCAGCAGCTTCGCGACCCGCGGCTCACGCTCTATCAATCGCAGGCGGTCTTTCAGTCGCCTCGCGAGGTCACCGTCGGAGACACCGTCTTGTCGGCCGGCTCATTCATTCTGGCCACCGGATCGAGACCCAGGGAGGTTCCGATCCCTGGCCTGGCCCAAGCCGGATATTTCACGAGCGATACAATTCTGGATCTTCGTACCCAGCCTGGCTCGTTGATCGTCCTGGGCGGTGGGGCTGTCGCTCTTGAACTCGGCCAATTTTTTGCTCGACTTGGGACGAGGGTTACGATTCTACAACGGGGACGTACGCTCCTCTCCGGGATGGATGAGGATGTTGGACGCGCGCTGGAAGCCGCATTGATTGACGAGGGCATCGAAGTCGTCACGGGCTCGCAATTGCTGCGGGTGACCCACGACGCAACAGGGAAGACGGTGTGGGTGATGAGAGACGGGCGTGAACGGTCCTTCGTCGGGGAGGAGATTCTCCAGGCCCTAGGCAGACGACCCAACATCGAAGGGCTTCACCTTGATCTGGCAGAGATGACGCTCGACGACGGACGGATTGTGGTCGATGGTGCCATGCGTACGTCGCAAGCACATATCTATGCCGTGGGTGACGTGAATGATGTCACGCCCATTGTGCATCTCGCTATCCAGCAGGGAGAGATTGCGGCGTACAACGCGACGCATGCAGATCAACCGGCGAAGATAGTGGATCATCGATTGGATACGGAAGTGGTCTTTACCGATCCGCAAGTCGCGGTGCTGGGACTCAATGAAACGCGCGCGAAGGCCGCAGGTACGCTCTATCTCGAGGCCTCCTATCTTTTCTCCGATCATGGGAAGGCACTCTGTCTTGGTGCGACGCACGGCTTCGTGAAACTCCTCTGCGCGCCGCAGACAGGCGAACTCCTTGGCGCGCAGATTGTCGGCCCGGAGGCGGGTGAACTGATCCACGAACTGATCGCCGTGATGTATTACCATGGGACCGTGACCGATCTCTTGCGCATGCCGCACTACCATCCCACGCTTGCAGAAATTGTGACCTATCCAGCGGAGTCCATAGTCGGACAGTTGGGCGCATGATGCCGAGACTCGGTGGGACCGCGCTCAGGTTCCCCCCGGTGTCAAGGCCTGGTTGCCGGCAACAGACGTGGGAGCCGGCGATGGCGGCAGGACAGCAGGCCCTGCACCAAGGCAATTACGCAAACGCGGAACAGATTCTTGTTGTGGCGATGCACCACGCAGAGGAGTTTGGCCTGGAAGACCGACACGTGGCGGTCAACCTCTCACAGCTGGTGCAGAGCTTTGCTGGCCAGTTGAATCGGTTGCGCAATCCAGTGTAGCGTACCCCCTATGGCGATGCACAACGAGCAGGCTCTCATCAGCTTACGCATGAACGGGATGATCGCGCGATTCGTGGGGATTGTGGCGATTGCGCTCGGGTTCGTCATCGGGATCTATGGACTGGAAGACACAGGAGGGCGGTGGCTGTTGACGGCGTTGGGCTTGCTGGCCACCGGCATGTTGGCCCAAGGCTATGCGCTCTATTGTTCCATGACGCGCGGGCAAGAGCGCAAGGACCAGCCCAAGTCATGAGACGAGCGCGTCAGCACCTGTTCACGTTTGGGATGATTTTGCTCGCAGGGGCGATGCTCGCCTGCGGAGGTCCGTGGCGCGACGGTTATTTCAAGAAGGGCGTGGATCGACTCACGCAAGACGAGGTGACGGAGAAGTTGGGGCCGCCCCATACGGTGAAGACACCGGTTCTCGGGGGGGATTCAATCTGGACCTATCGCGTGCCCGTGGCCGAAAAGGAATTGAGCTCGTTGCATTTTTCTGGCCTGGCCAATGCCACGACGCAAGCCACCTCGTTGCTGGGAAAGCCTGGGGAGGGGTCCAAAGACATGTTGTATTGCTACCGGTATACCCTGAGCTTTAACGAACAGAAGATTCTAAAACAGTGGAAGCGTGAAGAATGTGTGCCGGGAACCCATGATACGCTCAACGCCAATTAATGTTCTGATTCTGTAACCCATGCCTGCCTGGTTGCCGCATATCGATAGCTCAGCCGTGATCGACGGGCTCACCTCGATTCTACTACTGCTCTCCCTCCTCATCTTACGGACGTTGATCGTCCGAGCGATCGCTAAGAATCCGACCCTCTCGATGGAAGCGAAGCGTCGATGGGTCGTTTCGGTCCGCAATACAATACCATGGTGTTTGTGTTGCTGGTGGGGTTGGTCGTCATCTGGGCGCACGAACTCCAAGCCTTTGGCCTGTCCCTCGTTGCCTTGGCGGCGGCGCTCGTCCTGGCGACCAAAGAACTCATTCTCTGCTGGAGCTGAGCCGCGCTGAGAATCGGCGGGAAAGTCTACTCGGTGGGCGATCGCATTCAGATCGCAGGTCATCGAGGCGTCGTCTTGGATCATGACATCTTTGCGACCAAGCTCCTCGAGATCGGGCCGGGCCAAGCGTCGCATCTATATACGGGCCGCGTGACCGTGTTTCCGAACAGCTTGTTGTTTACGAATGCCTTGGTCAAAGAGAATCCCGGCCAGGAGTATGGGCTGTGTATCCTCGTGATTCCGCTCAGGGATCAGGATGACTGGCGGGAGGCTGAACAGCACCTGCTCGACGCAGCCAAGGCCGAATGTACTCCCTTTATGGAAGAAGCCGGTCGTCAGATGAAGTTGTTGGAGCAGGCGAATCTGCTCGAAGCGCCGTCGCCCCGCATCACGATCCAATTGTCCGAGCCGGGACGCATCAATTTGGTGCTGCGGTTCCCGGCGCCGGCCCGCGGGCGTTCGCGGATCGAACAGGCCATCCTGCGCCGGTATCTCACCACGGTGACCGCGACGTCAAGAAACTAACCGGTCTTCACCAGTGCCCTATGGAGCCGGTTCTTGACAGGGTTGAAAAGAGAGCGCAGGCTGAGCACTCCATTGCCAAAGGAATCGACCACCACTCACGACTATTTTTCTGGAGGTGCCCTATGCAGAAGTTGATCATTGTCGCGTTTGTGGCATTGTGCTTGATCGGAACCAGCTCGCTGGCCCTGGCTGACGATGCCATGATGGGCGAGATGGGTAATATGAAAGACGAGATGAAGGCTGATCAAGATGCGATGAAGGGCGATATGAAGGCCAAGAAAGAAGAGATGAAGGCGAAGCGTCATGAAATGAAGGACAAGATGAAGGCACACAAGGACGCGGCAAAAGCCAAAGGCGAAGGGGCTAAGGGTTCAGCTCAGTCTATGGGGCAAGACATGGAGGCGGCAGTTCCGGCAGTTCCGGCAGTTCCGGAAGCTCCTGTTCCTGCTGCCGTGCCATAGGTTCTCGCAATCGCATCAGTAGACTACCTGGCCCTCGGGAGGTTTTTCCTCTTGAGGGCCGTTCTATGTTGGAAACCTCTCAGATCGAGGCCGGGCGTGAAAGAAACTCTTCGAGGGGGGTAGCTCACCGTCATGACGTCAAGCTGAACCGGTCACGATGAGCACCGGAATCGCCATCGTTACGTACCGCTTGATGAACCATCTCACTGCCTTGTTCCCCCCTGGGCCTTTTGCTAGGATGCGGCGGTCTGACTATCGATGGGTCCTTGAATGAAGATCGCTACCTTCAACGTCAATTCTCTCCGCAAACGTTTGCCGATCGTGCTTGGCTGGTTAGCCACGCAGAAGCCTGATGTGCTCTGTCTTCAAGAAACCAAAGTCCAGGACAGCGAGTTTCCGCTGCTGGCATTGGCGGAATCCGGGTACGAAATCACCTACCGGGGGATGAAGTCTTACAACGGTGTCGCGATTTTGAGCCGGGAGAAACCGGAGGCAGTGGCTTACGGATTTGATGATGGAGGCGAATCGGAGGACGCGCGACTCTTGCGTGTGGTGATCAAGGGGATTCCCATTGTGAATACCTATGTGCCGCAGGGCTTCGAGATCGACTCACCTAAGTATCAATACAAGCTGGGCTGGTACGATCGACTCCACAAGTATTTCAAGAAGCATCTGTCACCGAACAAACCGGCCATCTGGTGCGGCGACATGAACGTCGCTCCGCGGCCGATGGACGTGCACAGCCCCGAGAAACATCTCAAGCATGTCTGCTATCACGAAGATGCGCGACGGGCTTATGAGAACACATTGGCGTGGGGATTTCAGGACGTGTTTGTGAAACTCTATCCGGACCGACAGCAGTATACGTTTTGGGATTACCGGGCGCCTGGCTCGCTGGAAGCGAATAAAGGCTGGCGCATCGACCATATTCTGGCGACGGCCCCGCTGGCAGATCGTTGTGTCAGGGTAGAGGTGGACGTCGAGCCGCGCCGAGCGAAAGACCCCTCAGATCATACATTCTTATGGGCGGAGTTTTCGGTCTAACCACGAGCGCAACGTCCACACCTGCCCACGTCGGTCGGTTCAGTAAGTCGTCTGCACCGATCGGACTGGTTCAGGAGCTAGAACGAACCATTAAGCCGCGTTTAGGACCCGCTGCTTCGCGCGCAACGGTGTTACGCGATTTTGTGCAATCAACGGATCCAGGACCAGCCCGCAATTGATACAGCGGAGCACCGAGGCGTCCTGCGAAAACTCCGGTCGCCACTCTTGCACCATCAGCCCTTTGCATTTTTGACAGGTCATCGCGCCCACCTCCTGCAGTTATGTGTTCCAACGCCGACGAGTCGCCTTGCACAAGGGGAACTCTAGCATTGCAAGATTAATAGGGTGTTAACTGGCAGTTAAAACTCTCTAATGTCTATACATGACGAGATGCAGGATGTCGCAGTGATTGGTGCGGGCGCCGCCGGGTTGGCGGCCTCGATTTTTGCGGCAGAGGCGGCCGCGAAGGGCGATCGTCCGCAGAGGATCGTGCTTCTTGATGGTGTGAAAACGATCGGGGCCAAGATCCTCGTCTCCGGCGGAGGGCGCTGCAACGTCACGCACGAGGCCGTCACCCCCACCGACTTCTTCGGCAATCGTCACATCATCAAGAACGTGCTGGCAGCGTTTTCCGTTGAGCAGACCGTCAACTGGTTTGCCTCGTTAGGGGTCGAACTCAAACGCGAAGAGACCGGAAAGCTCTTTCCGGTAACCGACAAGGCGCGAACTATCCTGACGGCACTTGCCAATCGCTGTCACGCACTTGGCGTCACAATCCGTCCGGATCATCGGGTGACAGACGTTGCCTGTCTCACCGGCCCCGAAGCCGGGTTCGTCATTCACCATACCCACGGAACCCTGCAAGCGAAGAAGGTTATTCTGGCAACGGGTGGCCGATCGATCCCCAAGTCTGGGAGTGACGGATTTGGCTACGAGCTGGCACGGCGGTTAGGTCACCATGTGGCCGCCACGGTTCCGGCACTTGTGCCGCTGGTGCTCGATGACACGATGTTTCATAAGACACTCTCCGGTCTCTCGCATGACGTCGAGGTGACCACAGTGGTGAAGGGTCGCATCGTTGACCGCCGGACGGGGAGTTTACTCTGGACCCACTTCGGGATCAGTGGGCCAGTGGTCATGGACGCGAGCC
Source organism: Nitrospirota bacterium (assembly GCA_032123755.1). GTDB lineage: Bacteria > Nitrospirota > Nitrospiria > Nitrospirales > Nitrospiraceae > Palsa-1315. The sequence continues at coordinate 960 of JAQBES010000014.1, read as the reverse complement.
GCTTCTGGACCCTGGCACAGGAGCAAAAAGAAGCCGTGGCTGTCTATGGCAACGTTCTGCCTGGTCAGAACCTGGAGCAGGTGCGGGAGTTGTTTATGGAGCAGATGCAGGACAATCCCCGACGTTCACTGGTCAAGACGCTGGCACAACGGCTTCCCCAACGATTCGCTGAGGCGATTATCCATCACGTGGGATGCGAGGCGCAGATGACCATCGCCCAACTGCCGCGCAAGGATCGAGACCGCATCCTCACTGCACTGACCAAGTTACAATTTCCCATCGTGCAGCATCGCGGCTGGAATTATGCAGAAGTCACGGCAGGCGGGGTCCCACTCGAGGAAATCAATTTTCGCACGATGGAGTCCAAGCTGGTGCCAGGCCTCTATCTGATAGGCGAGATCCTCGACTGCGACGGCCGGATCGGCGGGTTCAACTTCCAATGGGCCTGGGCAACAGGATTTCTGGCTGGCCGGGCGGTTGCCCCCCGGAGCCGATCAAATCATCTGCAAGGCTCCTGAAACGCCCTATCCGGACTAGCGGGCTGCGGAATCAAGCCCGGTCTCTCTAGTCTATCTGGTTGAACCAGACTAACCAGATAGACCAGATCAACGAGAGAGACCAGACAGACCGAACAGACCACATGAACAAGACAGGCTGGCGGACTGTTTCAGCATCTTGCTAGCCGACGTCCGATGGGGGTTCCTCTATCTCTTAGGCCGCATTGGCTTGCGGTCTGGTGTCGTCCTTCAGCGGCCCAAACTTGGACTCATATTCGGCGACGACGCGATTGAGCACCGCAGCCAACCGCTTCGCCGAATAGGGGTTCAGTACGATACGGTTCGTCATCTGAACCTGGATATTCGCCTGCCCCAGCTCCCACACATTATTTGCGCCAAAGGCCAGCACCACTTCTTCACGGGTCGATGACACGTTGCACACGTTGGCGTAGGAACTCTGAAG
>JAQBES010000013.1:0-10279 GCA_032123755.1 Nitrospirota bacterium | reverse complement strand
CCCGGAGAAGGCAACCGACTGCAATTCGGCAACAGTGTCCATCCGGAAGACGTGCTGTTTATCCAGGAGGGCTCAACTCTTCGAATCACAAACGGTGGAGGAGCGAATGGTGCAATTTTAGCGGATTTCGATCCGAGCGGGGCGACCGGCTCGCTCGTGACCGAGACCGTCGCTTTCAGCGGTGGCTCCGAGGATATCACCGGCGGCTACGAGACACGTTTGCTGGCGCTGATGAATCCGACCATCGGTACTGCGGACAGTGAAACGGTAACGGGCACCTCGCAAACCGACGTGATCAAGACGCAGGGCGGGGACGACGTGCTGATAGGGGGCACGGGCAACGATGTGCTTCTGGGGGGACAAGGCAACGATACCTATCTCTTCAATCAGGGAGATGGTTTTGACCTGATCGATGATAGGTCTGATACGGGAGATACCAATACGGTGCAGTTCGGCGCCGGCATTACGCCAGACATACTGCGCGTATTGTATAGCGGGACATTCGGTGTGGGAGGGCTGACGGTTCGGATTGGAACATCGGGAGACGGGCTGCATTTTCTCGGCGTTGGCGTGGAGGATCTTACTGGGCCGCATGCGATCGACACGTTTCATTTCTCGGATGGAAGCGAGATGGAGTTTGCCCAGCTATTCGAGCGTGAAGTGTTGGTGCAAGGGACTGAACGAAGCGATGGCGAGCTGTTCGGAACTCTGGCCAATGACCTCATGTTGGGGCTGGGCGGTAGTGAATCCCTGTCTTCCGGCGACGGCGATGACACTCTCATCGGAGGCACCGGAAATGACGTGCTGGAAGGTGGTTCGGGCAGCGACACCTATGTGTTCAATCCTGGAGATGGGTTCGATGAGATTCGAGACGATCAGGATTCACTCGATGTGAATCGTCTTCGGTTTGGAACCGGAATTACGGCGAGCGATCTTACCCTGTTCGATGCCGGCGATGGGTTTACCGTCAATAGAGTCGCAATAGGGACTTCCGGGGATGGAATACTGCTGCCCAATTTCATCGATTATCTTCCGGCCCTCACAGTCGCCGAATTCGCCGATGGCGTGACCCTCGACCTCTACGATCTCTATGCCGCAAATCTCAGGACCGACGATCAAACCATCACTGGCACAGGTGAAAACGTCGTGCTGATTGGCGGGTTCGGTAACGATACCATTCTCGCAGGAAGTGACACGACCACTCTGCTAGGTGGAGCCGGTTATGACACGTTGGTGGGTGAAGGCGGGGCGAACCTTCTCATGGGTGGACGCGACAATGATTTTCTACAGGGCGGTGCCGGCGAGGACACCTACCTCTTCAACCTTGGCGACGGGATCGACACGATTGAGGATATAGCGGCGCCGGGTGAAGGCAACCGGGTTCAGTTCGGAGTTGGTATCACCCAAAACGATCTGACGTTTACTCATGACCAAGTCGCCCGGACGCTGACTATTCAGGTAGGAAGCAGCGGAGCAGACCAACTCCTCCTCACGAACTTCGATCCAACCGGCACAAACGGATCGCTGGTCGTCGACACGGTGGCCTTCGCGGATGGGAGCACAGAAAATCTGGCCGATCTCTTGTCACCGACGGTCAACCATGCACCGACCGTGGCCACTCCCCTAGCAGATCAGACCGTCCAGGAGGACGCGCCGTTCAATCTCGTGATCCCGTCCACGACGTTTGCCGATGAGGACACGAGCGATGTGCTCACGCTGAGTGCGAGCCTGGCTGACGACACGGCGCTGCCGGGTTGGCTGACGTTTGATGCGGGCACAGGGGCATTTACGGGGACCCCTGACGATGCACAGGTCGGGACATTGGATCTGAAGATCACGGCCACGGATCAGGACAGCCTCAACGTGTCCGATATCTTTACCCTCACTGTGACGAATGTGAATGAGGCGCCGACCCTCACTGTTCCGTTGGCCGCTCAGCAGGCGACGGAAGATACGGCGTTCACCTTCGTCGTTCCTGAAGTGACCTTTACGGATGTGGATCAGGTGCATGGGGACCAGCTGACCTACGCGGCTTCATTGTCGAATGGAGCAAGCCTACCCGCTTGGCTGAGCTTCGATCCGCTGACCCGAACCTTCAGCGGCACGCCTGGCAATACGGATGTCGGGACGCTTGCACTGACGGTAACGGCGACGGACCAAGACAGTTTGAGTACCTCGGCTGACTTCGCGTTGGCCATCCAGAATGTGAACGACGCGCCCATGCTCGTGACTCCCCTGCTCGATCAGACCGGAGCGGAGGATTCGGCCTTCACTTTCACGGTGCCCAGCACCACGTTTGCCGATGTCGATATGATCCACGGCGATGTCCTAACTTACAGCGTGACACTCGCCGATGGTAGCTCGCTGCCAACGTGGCTGAGTTTCAATTCCAGCACGCAAACATTCAGCGGTACCCCCAGCCCAGACGATGCCGACAGCCTGCAGATCGCCGTGACCGCGACCGACCAGGGCTCGCTCACGGCGAGTGACCAGTTCGCGCTCGTGATCTCCGGCCCCTTGCCCAAGACGCTCGTCGGCACGGCGGGCGATGATGTCCTGATCGGTGGGCGGGGCGACGATACGCTCAGCGGGTTGGCCGGGACCGATCAGTTGCAAGGCGGGGAGGGGAACGACCTGCTTGATGGTGGCAATGGGAGCGATACAATGATCGGCGGAACCGGCAACGACACCTATGTGGTGGATGTGGCCGGTGATGTGGTGACGGAACAGGCCAATGAAGGCATCGATACGGTGCAGAGTAGTGTGACCTATTCGTTGGGCGCCAATATCGAAAACCTGACGCTCACCGGAACTGCCGCGATTGACGGCACGGGGAATGTGCTGGACAATATTCTGATCGGCAACAGCGGCAATAACACGTTAACTGGTGGAGCCGGAAACGACCGGCTGGATGGTGGCCTTGGCAGCGATACGATGATCGGCGGCACCGGCGACGACACCTATGTGGTAAATCAAGCCGGAGATAGCGTCAGTGAATCGCTCAATCAAGGCACTGACACGGTCGAAAGCAGCATCACGTTCACACTGGGCAGCAATGTGGAAAACCTCACGCTGACCGGTACAGCAAACATCAACGGCACCGGCAGCTCGGCCGACAACGTGCTCATCGGCAACAGTGGCAACAACCAACTCAGTGGAGGTTCCGGGAGCGATACCGTGGATGGTGGCGATGGTAATGACAGCCTGTTGGGCGGGAGCGGTGACGATACGCTCCTCGGCGGCCTCGGTAACGACGTGCTGAATGCCGGCAGCGGAGCCGATCTGCTCGATGGCGGCGACGGGACTGACACCCTCGACGGCGGCTCGGGCGACGACCAACTGCTCGGCGGGGCCGGAAACGATGTACTCACGGGGGGGAGCGGCGCCGATGAGTTCACTGGCGGCACGGGCAACGACACGATGACGGGCGGGTCCGGCAACGATCTCTACAATTTTTCGCGCGGTGATGGCCAAGACACGATCTTCGACTCTGATCCATTCCCGGGGAACCAAGACCGCGCGCTCATTGGCGCGTCGATCAATCCCTTGGATCTGGTGATCAGCCGCCAGGCCAACGATCTGCGACTGGTGATTCATGGCTCGTCCGATCAGATCACGATTCAAGACTGGTACGGCGGGACGAGGAATCAGATCGAGACGCTTCATGCCGGCAACGGCCAGTTGCTACTCAATACCCAGGTTGATCAACTTCTCCAGGCGATGGCCTCCTTCAGCCAGCAAACCGGGCTGACCTGGGATCAAGCCATCGATCAACAGCCGCAGGAGGTGCAGGCGGTGCTGGCGGCGAGTTGGCAATAAGAATATGTGATGGGCGACAAGTGACGGGTGAGGGGGGAAGGGTGAGGCATCAGGAGTGAGGCATGACTGGTTACGGGTGATCAGCCGGTTGAATCAGGCTGAGGGATGATCGAGATCGAGGACTTCTTTGATGGCGATGTCGACTCGTTGCATGAAGGTGGATGGGAGACGAGTCACGGGACCTTGCACGAGCCTTCGGTTGTCGATCGCTCGAAGTTGATCGATCAATAAATCCGAGTCTCGCCGCAAACGGCCAGCTGCGACGATGCGGAGGCGGAGTGGTTCGGCATCCCCTACCAGGTTGGTGGTCAGCGGAATGATCAACGTTGACGGATGGTTGGCGTCGAGGAGCGCCTGGGCTTGGACGATCAGAACTGGTCGAGTCTTTCCCGGTTCTGTGCCGCGCTTCGGATTCAGGTTGGCCAGCCATACTTCTCCACGATTACGCATCGGGATCCTGTTCAATGGCGGCGAACTCTCGATTGACGCGCATGCTTTCCTTCCGAACCTTCTTCGAAGCGTCCGCTAACCGCTTAGCCCGAAGGAGCGCCTGCGTCTGTTGGTTCATGCGCTCGATGGCGCGACGTATATAGGCCGCCCGAGAGAGGTGCAAGGTATCTGCGCAACGACGGCTGGTTTCAAGGACATCTTCGGGTAGCTTGAGTGAGATGGCTTCCATGCTATGCCTCCTAGGTATACAAGTATGATACGCGATTATGATATCTCACATGAGGACAATGCGCAAGCCGCACACCCATCATTATAGAGGGTAGACGTGATCCTGGGCAGGGAGATGTAAAGCATGATGCGTGAGATGTGGATCGATGAGGAACGAAAACAAATGTTGGCCACCGTATGTACCGAGAAATGACGCCATGCCAGCCGATGTAGGGAGGGGCTCCCCTTCTCTTCCTTCCGATTCAATGCCGCCATCTGCCGCTGCGGGAGTCTCCGACACGGGCCTGACCTGTCTGTTGATCCTGGCTCGGTTTTACGACTTGCCGGCTGATGGTTCACAGCTGCGCCATCAGTTTGCCCGGTCGGGCCAAGTCCTTTCCGATGCCGATCTCCTTCGGGCCGCGAAACATCTCGGACTCAAGGCCGGTGTCCTCAAAACCTCATGGAGTCAGCTTTCCGGAACGCCGTTTCCCGCCATCGCGAAACGAACGGACGGGCGTTATACGGTTCTCGCGAAGATCGATGGCGACAAGGCGCTGATTCAGGATCCGGTCGAAGGCCGTCCGCTTGTCTTGTCGCGTGAGCAGTTTGAAACAGGCTGGACAGGAGAGCTACTGCTCTTCACCAAACGCGCCAATCTTCGCCTGCAAGATCTCAAGTTCGACTTCACCTGGTTCATTCCTGCAATCGTCAAGTATCGCAGGCTCCTCGGTGAGGTGCTGATCGCGTCGTTCTTCTTGCAGCTCTTCGCCCTCCTGACGCCGCTGTTCACGCAGGTCGTCATCGACAAGGTGCTCGTCCATAAGGGCTTCACCACGCTCTATGTGTTGGCGGTCGGCATGATTGCCCTGGCGCTGTTCGATGCGATCTTGGGTGGGCTGCGGACCTATCTCTTCTCTCATACGACAAACCGGATCGATGTCGGGCTCGGCGCGCAGTTGTTCCGCCATGTCCTGGCGCTCCCCCTGGCGTACTTTGAAGCGCGACGAGTGGGGGACACTGTGGCCCGGGTTCGTGAACTGGAACATATACGCCAGTTTTTGACGAGCCATTCGGTGACCGTCGTGCTCGACCTGCTGTTCACGGTGGTATTTCTCGCCGTCATGTGGTTCTACAGCCCCATCCTCACGCTCGTCGTGATGGGCTCGTTGCCACTCTATGCCTTGTTGTCTGTGGTCATCACGCCGGCGATTCGCGCCAGGTTGCATGAGAAATTCAACCGTGGCGCAGACAATCAGTCTTTTCTGGTGGAAGCGATCAGCGGTATCCAAACGGTGAAAGCCTTGGCCGTCGAGCCACCTTTGTTGCGGAAATGGGAAGAACAACTGGCGGGCTATGTGCGGGCGAGTTTCCGCGCCACCAGCTTAATGACCGTGGCTGGCCAAACCGCGACGTTCATTCAAAAAGTCACGACCGTCGCCGTGCTGTGGTTGGGGGCCTATCGGGTCATCGATGGGGATCTGACCATCGGTCAATTGATTGCCTTCACGATGCTCTCGGCACAAGTGACGGGACCGTTGCTGCGTCTCGTCAATCTGTGGCAGGAGCTACAACAAGTGGGCATCTCTGTGCAGCGGTTGGGGGATATACTGAATACGCAGCCGGAGCCTTCCTACAATCCAAATCGGACCACGCTCCCCCAAGTCAAGGGACATATCGTGTTCGAGGACGTGACCTTTCGCTATCGTCCCGAAGGCACGGAGGTGTTACGCAAGGTGTCGTTCACCGTGGCGCCCGGCCATGTGATTGGGCTTGTCGGACGGTCCGGGTCCGGCAAGAGTACCATGGCTAAGCTGATTCAACGGCTCTATGTGCCGGAGCGCGGGCGTATTCTCGTGGACGGTGTGGACCTCGCTCAGGTGGACCCGGCCTGGCTTCGCCAGCAGGTGGGGGTGGTGCTCCAAGAAAACTTTCTCTTCAATTGCTCCGTGCGCGACAACATTGCTCTGACTGATCCGGGGTTGGCGATGGAGCAGGTGATCCGGGCGGCGAAGCTGTCCGGGGCGCACGACTTCATTCTGGAATTGCCGGAAGGCTACGACACGATGGTGGGAGAGCACGGCTGCTCACTCTCTGGTGGGCAACGCCAGCGGATCGCGATTGCCAGAGCGTTGGTCGCGAACCCGCGCATCCTGATCTTCGACGAAGCCACGAGCGCGTTGGACTATGAGTCCGAGGCCATCATTCAGCAGAACATGGCGCAGATTAGCAAAGGGCGCACGGTCTTCATCATCGCCCATCGGCTGAGCACGGTGCGGCCGGCGCATCAGATTTACGTGGTGGAAAAGGGTGAGATTGTCGAGCAAGGCTCCCACGAAGAATTATTGCGCGTTAAGGGGTTCTATGCCGGGCTGCATTCGCATCAGGATGGCTCTGCGGCGATTAAGGAGTAATGGGGATAGCGGGATAAAGGGATAGTGGGGTAGAGGAAGACGTATGGCATTTGGAATTCTCTCACGTCATTGGACAGTCTGGCGGGCAGCCTGGCAGGCCGAGCGCAGCCAAGCACTCGGCGCAATCCCTGGCGGGCACTCGACGGAGTTTCTTCCCGCTGTGCTGGAAATTCAACAGTCGCCGCCCTCGCCCATCGGGCGCGCGATCCTTTGGACCATCCTAGCAGTATTCACCACAGAGGTGGTCTGGGCGACATTCGGTTGGATCGATATTGTCGCGACGGCACAGGGCAAGATCATTCCGAGCGGCTATTCGAAGGTGATTCAGCCGTATGAAGTGGGTGTAGTTGCCGCGATCCATGTGCAGAATGGGCAACTGGTGAAGCGAGGCGAGGTACTGATCGATCTGGATCCCACGCTGAACCGGGCCGATCGGGATCGCGCCTCTAACGAATATCGGGCGGCCAAGGTCGAGGCGGCGCGGCTCCGCGCGCTCATTGCTGGCAGCCCCACCTTCGAGGCCCCACCTGATGGGGACCCTCAGTACGTCCTGCTGCAGCGACAACTCCTTAAGGATCAGCTGGCCGAGTATCAGGCCCGAGCCGCCTCGGTGCAGCACCTGATCGACCAGCGCAAGGCGGGGCTGGATCAGACACGAGAGAATATTCATCGACTGGAAGCGACGGTCCCCATGGAGGCTGAACGGGCGGACGCCTACAAGAAGCTCCTCGACCATGAGGCGGTCACGAGGTTGGATTTCCTGCAAGCCGAGGAGCAGCGGATCGACAAAACGCAGGAATTGGCCGGGCAGCGCAAGAAGCTGCATCAAGATCAGTCCGCGCTGTCTGAAACGGAGACCAACTACCGCGCGCTCGTCTTGGAGTTTCAACAGACGAAACAGGCGGAGCTTTCCACGCTGGAAACCAAGGCCTCGTCTCTGGTTCAGGATGTCACGAAAGCCGGACAGAAGGCAGACCTCCAGCGGTTGACAACCCCTATTGACGGTGTCATACAGCAGTTGGCGGTTCACACGGTGGGAGGCGTCGTCACGCCGGCGCAGGAACTGCTCATTGTGGTCCCACAGGAACATCCGGTGGAGGTCGAGGCGCAGGTCGAAAATAAAGATGTGGGGTTTGTGAAAGCAGGGCAGGTGGTTGAGATCAAGGTCGAAACGTTTACCTTCACCCTCTATGGAACCATTCCCGGCAGGATCCTGAGCGTCTCTGATGATGCGGCTCCGATTGAAAAAGTCGGCTTAGTCTATCCTATGCGAGTGAGTATGGACCGGGCGACGATCCAGGTAGAGGGAAAGCAAGTGCATCTTTCCCCCGGGATGGCGGTGACGGTAGAAATTAAGACCGGCCAGCGGCGCGTCATTGAATATCTGTTGAGTCCGTTGCTGAAGTCGATGAAGGAAAGTCTGAGGGAGCGCTAGCGGTCGGTCTGGTTGATCTGGTTCGTTTGGTTTGTCTCGTTTCTCTGGTTGAACAAAACAAACCAGATAGACCAGATCAACCAGACAGACCACAAGCGAATTGGTTACAGCCTGAGCGATTTCCTCACGTCTTCGATCGGGATCTCGCGCCATGCGCCGGAAGGGAGGTCTTCCAGTTTGAAGGGACCGTATTGAATGCGTCTGAGCCTGGTGACTTCATGTCCCAACGATTTGAAGAGTCTTCTGATTTCACGGTTTTTCCCCTGGATCAGGACCACTTCCAGATGTGATTCGCGCCCGGAACTCTTCTGAATCTTCACGGTATGGCACTGGAGGCGCTCACCCTCCTCGACCACTCCGACTACGGCCTCTGCGGCTTGGGCCTGAGTGAATTCTCCTCGCACGGAGACCAGGTAGGTCCTCATCACTTTATGGGTCGGATCGGTGAGCACGCTCGACAGTGCCGAATCGTTGGTGAGCAGGAGGAGGCCACTGGTTGCCTGATCGAGTCTCCCGACGGCATGCATGTATCCCAGGTCCGGCGGCAGCACATCGAAAATCGTCTTACGGCCCTTTTCGTCACTGTGCGTAGTGATGACCCCTTTGGGTTTATGAAAAATGAAAAATCGTTTGACCGAGTCTTGAATCGGCTGGTCATCGACCGAGACAGAATCTTTCGGCCACAAGACCCACGTGGCCGGATCGCGTACGACTCGCCCATTGATGCGGACTCGCCCTGCGCGAATCCAGTCCTGGCTCGTTCCACGAGAAGCAATGCCGAGCTTCGAGAGCAGTCGATCGACGGTTAGGCGTTTGGGCATGAAGGTCTCAATCCTTGGCGCGGGACGAGCGAGACTGACGAGAAAAGCGTGACATGGACAGATCGGATTCCCATCTCGTCTCGCCCGTCCCGCGAGTCTCGTTCGGCTATCCTGCTAGAGGAGTCCGCGCTTCTGGAGAAAGTCTTTGTCAATGACGGGGGTGGGGTTGGCAGGAAGCTGTCCCCGTTCCTGCAGCAGGCGCTCGACGTATTTCCCGATCAGGTCTGATTCGAGATTGACCTGATCGCCGATTTGCTTGAGGCCCAGGGTGGTGACCTTCAGCATCTTCGGATGATCTGTCAGGCCACGTGTTTCTGGATATGTTTCTCGATTTCTGCCCCGACCCTGCGATTGGCAACTCTGAGATCAAACTCACCCTGAAGTCCGATCCAGAGTTCCGGGGACGTTCCCAAGTATTTCCCCAAGCGAAGAGCTGTGTCGGCGGTAATCGCACGTTTCCCATTCACTATGGCACTGATCCTGCCAGGTGAAACCCCAATGTTGCGGGCAAGCCGGTTGATACTAATATCCATGGGCACCATGAATTCCTCGAACAAGATCTCTCCTGGATGGATCGGATCGAGCAACTTTTTTCTGGCCATGACGCACCTCAATGATAATCTACGATCTCGACATCGTATGCATCACCCTGAGCCCATGCAAAACAGATCCGCCACTGGTCATTGACACGAATACTGTGCTGACCCCGCCGGTCACCTTTTAAAGCCTCTAGCCGGTTGCCCGGAGGGACCAGCAGATCACGGAGCGATGTGGCGCGGTGGAGAACCAGAAGCTTCCTTCTCGCAATCCGTTCAATGCGACGGAACCGCAACACATCCTCATCGAAAAACAGCGCCTCCGCCTCTTTGGAGCGAAAGGAACGGATCATCGGCGGTCAGTCTATTCCGCCTCACATCATAGGTCAAGCGCCACAGTCCGCGGTGCTTGAAGCGCGAGGACCGGCTGGTCTTTCTTGTGTATTTGGTTTGTTTGCTTGAACGAGACTAACCAGATGAACAAGATAGACCAGATCAACCGTCGCTCGTCTCGCCCCGTCCCGCGAGTCTCGTTCGGCTATCCTGCTAGAGGAGTCCGCGCTTCTGGAGAAAGTCTTTGTCAATGACGGGGGTGGG
>JAQBES010000012.1:0-6439 GCA_032123755.1 Nitrospirota bacterium | reverse complement strand
CCAGCGAGAGCTGAATGACCGTCCCCGTGCCGTGCTACACTGGCAGAAACCTACCGAGGTCATTAATCACCTCGTTGCGTTAAAAGTTTGAAACCAAGCTGGAAAACATTGCCATACAGTTCCGGGACAAACACCCTTTGTCGATAGCCGTCCTCCCAGATCATTCCTTGTAGCGCCTTGAGCCCGACCAGTTTTCGGTCCTGGTCGATCCAATGGGGTCAGCAGGACGGGCAGCTCCTCGTACGCGGGGCATGTACCTGTTTCGTGCTCAATGGCATAATGACATACCGTGGTCCATCGGAGCATGTGAGGGTCGTGCCGACGCTCACGGAGTGACTATTGGGTAGGTGTCTTGTTCCTTGATAGGGAACGGCACTCCGATATGTGAGAGATAGTCGGGGAGTCCATTGGCAGGAAATCCTGGCTGCTTTTGATCCAAGTTCACCGCGACAAGGTCGAGTGAAGGGGTGAGGGGCTTGCCGAATGCGACATAGGTTGCCATTCTACGCGGTCAGCCGTGTGGCTGTCGATCTTCTACCGGGGAGATTATGGGGAAGGATGAGAACCGATCGAGCGGGAAAATTCAGTCAGTCCTGTTCGTGTGCACGGGGAATATTTTTCGGAGCGTGACTGCCGAGTACGCGCTCAAAATCAGACTTGGTGCGAACATGTCCCGTGTTGTCAGCTCGGCCGGGATCGAGGCCAAGCCTCAGTTGGTGCATGCCTGGGTCCAGACCCGATTGCGCGAGAAGGGCGCTGATGTAACCACACACGTCCAACGACAACTCACGAGGGAGCTAGTTGAGGCTACCGACCTTGTCATTGCCATGGGGCGAAACCACCAGGTCTTTGTTCGGGAACAGTTTGGACGTGATGTTCCCCTGTTTAATCAGGTTTGTCTCGGCCACGACGAGCCGATTCTGGACCTGCACGAGGTGCTGCCGGATTGGGAGACCGACCCCGAGCGGGCCCGCGTCTACGTGTGGTCGGTGATCGATGTCATCTGGGCTACGGCACCGGCCCTTCTTCCTCGCCTCCGTTAGCCAGGTTATACGGCACCTATTGCCTCTGTCGGTTCATTCTTGGACTCGATCGGACATTTTTTCTCCACTTTAGACGCCAGTCAACGGAATGGCCTCCTAAATCCAGGTAATGCTGAGGTACGTGCTATATTTTCCACAGTACCTCTTGCTGGTTGACTACGCAGGATAAGGCATTGATGCAACGATTACGGACACAGGAAGTGACAGCCTCTGACAGCCATGATCGTGAGCCGGAATGGAACTCGTGGTCAAACGAGAAGCTCCTGAGCCTTCCCATGAGCCAGCTCGGCGTCACCCTCGATGGGGCATTCCTGTCAGGACAGATCCAGCAACTTTATGCCGAACTCGAAACCCGGCAGCTTCTCTTCCGTCCCCACTTTTGGTTGTCGAACGAATGGTTTACGCCGGATGGTGTGCCGGGGATTGCCGTGCCGTTTTATCTGGCCCATCCACGACTTGCGAAGCTAGAAATGGATCAGATGCTTGAAGTTGAGGGAGGGACACCGGAGTGGTGCATGAGAATTTTGAGGCATGAGGCCGGCCACGCCATTGAAAATGCCTATCGTCTCCGCCGTCTCCGCAACCGGCAACAAGTATTTGGTCGTTCATCCGATCCTTATCCCAAATATTACAGTCCAAGACCCTATAGTCGGAGCTTCGTGCGGCATCTCGATGTGTGGTATGCGCAAAGCCATCCGGATGAAGACTTTGCGGAGACCTTCGCGGTCTGGCTCACGCCCGATTCGACCTGGGCCGACCGTTATAAGGGGTGGCCGGTGCTCAAGAAGCTTCATTATGTAGATGGGCTCATGGAGGGGCTGGCTGCTGTGCCACCCAAGGTGGTCACGCATGAGGAGATCGATCCGCTGTCCGAACTGAAGAAGACCCTGTGCGAGCACTACGAGCTAAAGCGCAAACACTATGGGACTGAACGACCGTCATTGTACGATCCGGACTTGAAGCGACTGTTTTCCGACGCCCCTGTCCACGCCGATAAAATGAGCGCCGCCACCTTCTTGAACCGCTTTCGAAAAGAGGTGCGCCGTAAAGTCGCTGCCTGGACTGGCGAATATCAATATACGATTGATCAGGTGCTCGAAGACATGATTCAGCGCTGCCGTCAGCTCCACTTGCGCCTACCACTCGTGGAAGAGCAGGCGAAGTTAGATTTCACGATTTTGCTGACCGTCCACACGATGAACTACTTGCGCAGCGGGCGGCATAAGGTGGTGGTATGAAACGGCTCCGCATCCTCGTCCTGATGCACGAAGATCTGGTACCTCCGGATCCCCTCAACGGGCAGGACGTGACCGGCGCCGAGTGGAAGACGGAATACGATGTGGTCTCCACGCTCCGCAAGCTCGGGCATGACGTCAAGCCGCTGGGGGTCAAGAGCGATCTCGGGGTACTTCGGTCGGCCATAGAAGACTGGAAGCCGCACATCGCCTTCAATCTACTCGAAGAGTTCGATGGGGTGGCGGTGTACGACCAGAACGTCGTGTCGTATCTTGAACTGCTTCATGTCCCCTATACCGGCTGTAACCCGCGTGGGTTGATGCTGGCGCGCGACAAAGTCCTCTCCAAGAAGTTGTTCTCGTTCCACCGAATCCCGTTCCCGGATTTCATGGTGGTGCCGCAGGGGCGGACGGTCAAACGGCCCAAATGGCTGCCATTTCCATTAATTGTCAAATCGGTGACCGAAGAGGCGTCACTCGGGATCTCTCAGGCGTCCATTGTCCAGGATGATGCCAAACTCAAGGAGCGAGTCGAATTCATCCACTCGAGCGTAGGAACCGGCGCTCTCATTGAGCGGTATATCGAAGGGCGCGAACTGTATGTCGGGGTGATGGGCAATGGGCATGTCCATGTCTTGCCGGTGTGGGAGTTGATCATGGACAAGTTGCCGGAGGATGCCCGTCGAATTGCGACTGAACGGGTCAAATGGAGTCGCACGTATCAAGACAAGTATGGGATTCGGTCAGGCGTAGCCAGGAATCTTCCCGAAGGAAAAGCCGAGAAGATTCAACATCTCGCGAAGCGAGTCTATCGCGCACTCGGCTTGAGCGGCTATGCACGCATCGACGTGAGAATGGATGCGGAGGGGAATGTGTACGTGCTGGAAGCCAATCCAAACCCACAAATCGCGCACGACGAAGATTTTTCGGATTCGGCAGAGAAAGCCGGCTACACCTATAAAGATCTGTTGCAAGAACTGCTGAACATCGGGCTTCGCTGGCGGCCAGCCAAAGCGGCCTAGCTGCTCCCTCTCCCACCCAACTCCTCAAATCCTTCCGCAGCCTGTCAGAGTGACGTATCCTCTTAGAGCTCTGCCGAAGCGCCTGCGCCTATTTGACGTGGGCCGCCGAGAACTTCGGAGCGAGAAGGTGGAGAGCGCGAATGAAGCGAGGGGTTTCCCAATCGTCCTCTAAGGGCCGAAGCGGAAACCAAACAGCAGGGCTACGCTTGTATGGTCATTCTCAGATATCGACGGAGAAAGATCGATGTCGTGGAGATTGACGATCAACGTCGAAGACAAGGCGAGATTGTGGGCAGCCTGGTACTCTAGTGAGACACCAATAGGGATGTACCAGCTCGTATCGTTGCGGTCGATGCGCCCAGGGCCGGTTCCGCGGTCTAGGTCTACGTGGAGTAAACCGATTCCCGAGAAGGGTACCAGGTTGATGCCGTTATTGAGACGAAAGTGATAGCGGCCGACCCCAGCGAAGGAGACCTGGAAAAGATCGCTCATCGGACTAATCTGCATCATCGGTCCGATAGAGAAGTTTCGATCGATGTAGTAGTCACCACTGAATGCCAGGGTAAATACCGTGCCATTGACCATTCCGGATGTGAGTCCCAGGTCGCTTCCGAACCCCCAGCGGTTTTCGTCGGCTTGGGCTCGAGGTGCAGACACGACAGTGCCTATGGCCAAGAAAGCCACCAGACTGGCAGCACAGGTCCATCGTGAAAATGTGGTGGCGATACGTCGAATCATTCCGGCGAACTCTAGCACAGGGGACAGGTTTGGACAAGTTGCTTGAGCCCACTGGCGACAGTGGGGTATTCTCTGCCACCGCGGACGATGGAGGGAGTGAGACATGTCAGCTAACTTAATGACGCCGAGGCAAGCAGCGGTCGCTTTGATCGCAGCGATGCCGACTGGTGTGTCTGTTCAGCAACTGGAGGAATATGGGATCGAAGCGACGACGGAACAGGCTCAGGCGATCACGCAAGAAGTGCTCTCGCTGAACCTATTTTGGATCTTCGCAGCCATCGAGGCGCACATCCCTCAGAAGTATCAGTCCGCGCTGTCTGAACTCATCTTGGATGCGATAGAAACAGGATGGGGTACGACCGTTCCTGTCGGTTCAGCCGCCTGGACTGTCTACCTCAACGAATGGCAGGAGCGGCGGCGTCGGTATAGCCGCTTGGTTGAAGAAGGGATGAGTCCGCTTGCGGTGAGTGCGGAAGCTGCTGTGCTGATGGAGGAGAATCGATTGGTCATAGAAGCAGAGCGGCGAAATCTCCTGACTCTACTGATCGATTTCGTGCCAGTCGACACCTACGGGCAGTTACTGGAAGATGTTGGATGATCTCCCGACCAGCTGCGACCTGTCAGAGATAGTGGTGATTGACGACCTTCCCCGTTTTATCCAACTCATAGAGCAGCGGCGCACCAGTTGGGATATTCAATTCCAGCACTTGCTCTCGGGAGAGCTGCTCTAACTCCATGATCAGTGCCCGTAAGCTGTTCCCGTGCGCCGCGACGAGAATCGTTTCCCCTTTTAAAAGATAGGGTTTGATGGTGTGTTCATAGTAGGGCAATACACGGTCGGCGGTATCTTTGAGGCTTTCGCCTCCCGGTGGACGCACGTCATAGCTTCTCCGCCAGATCTTCACCTGTGCCTCGCCGTATTTTTTCGCGGTCTCAGCCTTGTTCAATCCCTGCAATTCGCCGTACATCCGTTCATTGAGGGCCTTGTCCTTCTCGACGGGGATGCTCGGTTGACCGATCGCATCAAGCACCAGCCGCAGGGTCTCGTTCGCGCGCTCAAGCACTGAAGTAAATGCACGATCGAAGGTAAAACCTCGGAGTTTATCTCCCGCGTTCTTGGCTTCTTGAGTCCCTCGAGGAGAGAGGGGCACATCGACCCAGCCGGTGAAGCGATTCTCCAAGTTCCATTGCGATTCGCCGTGACGAAGCAGGACCAACCGAGCCATTGTGATTCCTTTCGAGTCTGAAGGGATCTGTTCGCAGGGCAAAGCATACTGGAACAGGTGCCTAAGTCAAGCCGTTACTCTCGGAAGATGCCGGCAGTACCGCGCCGCCCAATTCTCTAGCCGTCTCGAAGCGTTCGCTCCCTACGTAATGCTCGTGGCAGTAGGTCTAGCAGGTTTGGGCGGTACCCGATCCCCATCCGGTGGCCCGTCCTGAAGCATTTTGATCATGGTCAAAATGAACAGCACGTAGAGGGCGATGCCGACGTAGATCAAGTAGGGTTGGACGCCTCCTGCCTCCTTCAGTGCCTCGTCCCGCTTCACCGGATCGGTCCACGAACCCTTCTTGATCTCGCCGATCTGCTCGCGGCAGTGCCAGTAGTACACATAGTTCGCGGTGGTTCCGGCCATGATGCTCCAGATGAGACCCACGGTGAGGTCGCCGGTTAAGTAGGTCGAGATCATCGGGCCGAGGGCGTAGACCAGCGCATAGACGTACATTTTTCGATAGAGAAACCAAAGGAAGGAAATATAGAGAAATGCCGGCCAATTCCACGTCAGGGCGAATTTCGGCTCTTCCCCTAATCCGAACTTTTTAAAATGTTTCAGGTAGCGATCGGCGTGGGGTCCGATGAATTGGCGCCAGAGATGTTCATCGGTGTGGGTTATGGGAGTGGCGACCGGTGCGTCGGGCTCGACAGCTAGCGTGTTTCCGCACTGATGGCAGAATTTAGCGGCTTCCTGATTTTGCTGTTGGCACTGCGCGCAGAATTTCATCCATCAGAGAGTAGCACAATAAAGACACCATCTGGGTGAAGAAGCATGGCGACTCTGTCCCACAACTTCTGTGGCCCATTTCAAGTTGCTTCCACCGGCAGGCCTATGCTACCTTCCCTTAGTTTACAAAGAGATACGTCTGTTATGCTGACGGAAGAACTGAAGCAGGGCGCCGCGCATTATTTGATGTCGACTTATACTCGTCAACCGCTCTCCATCGTGCGAGGGCATGGGACGAAAGTGTACGACCTCGAGGGGAGAGAGTACATCGATTTTGTCGGCGGGATTGCGGTGAATATCCTCGGGCATGGCCACCCGGATCTGGTTCAGGCGATCCAGCGCCAAGCTGCGCAGCTGATCCATACCTCGAACCTCTATTACACTGAGCCCCAAGTGGAGCT
>JAQBES010000011.1:0-3039 GCA_032123755.1 Nitrospirota bacterium | reverse complement strand
ATTTCTCCCGGCACCCAGCCAGTGAGCAGCCACGGCACGAACCACGCGAACGCTGGCCACGCGGCTCACCATGCGCGAAACCGCAAGCCGACATAGTAGACGAACCAGGTGATCCGATCGTGATGGAAATCGATTGCTTTGAAGGCCGGCGACACCTGCCGATTATTCGTGGAAATCGGCATGCAAACGGGACCCACCCCCTGACTGGAATCGGCGCGTAAACGGGACCCACCGCAGCCGCCCCCTTATGCTGTTATCTCACCTGGGGATAACTACATGGAGGAGGCAAGGATGGTTACGGTGGAAGACTACGCAGCCATTCGTCTGGCTCATCGCGATGGGATGAGCATTCGGGCGATCGCCAAACAGTATCGTCGGTCACGGCGGAAGATCCGTGAAGCTTTGCAGACTCCCGAACCGGAGCCTTATACACGCACGAAGTCGCTGGCTGCGCCGAAGCTGGGGGCCTTCGTGCCGGTCATTGATGAGATTCTGCAGGCCGACCTATCGGCGCCGCCCAAGCAACGCCATACGGCGGCCCAGCTCTTTCGGCGCCTTGTCAAAGAGGGGTACTTGGGCGGCTATGACCAAGTTCGTCGGTACGTGGGAAAGCACCGGATCCGGGAACGAGAGACGTTCCTGCCGCTGGACCATTCCCCGGGACAACGGGCCGAAGCCGACTTTGGCCACATTTACGTCGACTTCCCCGACGGCCGCCGGATGGTCAACGTGCTGCTGGTGACCTGGGCACATTCCTATCGTCCGTTTGCGATCGCGTTGCCGACTGAGCGGGTGGAAGCGATCCTGCACGGCATGGTGGAGGCCTTCGAGTTTTTCGGTTCGGTACCACGAGAGCTGTGGTGGGACAATCCGACCACTGTCGCCACGGCAATTCTGACAGGGCGGCAACGGACGCTGCACCCGCGGTATCAAGCCTTGGCCAGCCATTACAACTTCAACCCCTTATTCTGCATGCCGGCTCGAGGCAACGAGAAGCCGCACGTCGAGAATCGCGTCAAGAATTTGCAGCGACGTTGGGCCACGCCCGTTCCGCAAATGCGAGACATGGCCGAACTGAACGCCTACCTGCGCGAATGTTGTGAGCAGGATCTCGCGCGTGTGGCCACCGGGCAAAGCGAAACGATCGGCACGCGTTTTGAGCAAGAGCGAGCCACCGCGGTCGCGTTGCCCAGCCGTCGCTTCGATGATTGCATCAGCGATCCGCGGCCGGTAGACAAATACCAAACGGTCGCCTGCGACAATAACCGCTACAGCGTGCCCCGCGCGTTTGCCTTCCAGGCAGCCACCGTGAAAGCCTACGTTCATCATATCGAAGTTGTGGTCGCCGATCAGACGGTTGCTTGGCACGAGCGGAGTTATGCTGCGGGCGAATATTGCCTTGATCCGCGACATTATCTCGTCGTGCTGGGCCGCAAGCCGGCCTACTTGGATCACACGGCGGTCTTCAAGGACTGGAAGCTGCCGGCCGTGTTCGGAGAACTCCGCGAACACCTGGAAAAACAGCATGGTAAGCATGCAGGTTCACGACAATTCATTCGTGTTTTACAGTTGCTGGCAACTCATCCACTGAGCCGCGTGAAAGAAGCGGTGGAGAGTTGTCGGTCCGCTCAGTGGCCGGTGGACTTGATCCTCTGCCGCACCGTTCAGTTGTCCCAGTTCCCAACTCGTTGCGAGTTGGCACTGGATCCGACTGAATCTCCCGCAACGGATTGTGTGGAGATCCAACTCGACTCGAGGACGGCGCCTCGCGTGCACGTTCCTCAGCCGAATCTGAAATGTTTCGATCAATTCCTTGTGACAGGAGGTCACCACGATGACGAAGTCCAACGATCTAACCCTGCTCTTGAAAGCGAACCTCAAGCACCTCCGCTTGCCGACCATGTTGGCGGAGTTCGAGAAGCTGGCGCGGGAGGCGTCAGCGGGCAACGAAGATTATCAGCAGTACCTGCTGCGATTGACGGAATTGGAACTGGCAACCCGAGGATCCAATGCCTTGAGAGCGAGGATCAAGCAAGCGGGCTTCCCGGTCGAGAAGGACTTCGACACGTTTGACTTCAGCGTCACCGGGTCGTTGCCCAAACAGAAGATCCTGGAGTTGGCCCGCGGCGAGTGGATCGACCGTAACGAAAACGTCTGCCTGATTGGCAGCGCCGGAACTGGCAAGACGCATGCCGCAACTTCATTGGGCCTGGCTGCTTGTCGGCAAGGAAGACGCGTCAGGTTCTTCACTGCAGCCACGCTCGTCAATCGTCTGGAGGAGGCGCAGAAACAGTATCGGCTCGATCGTTACCTGGGTAGCCTCGACAAGGCGGACCTACTGGTCTGCGATGAGCTGGGCTACCTCTCGTTCAGCCGATCGGGAGCGGAACTGTTGTTCCAGGTCTTCGCCGATCGTTACGAACGGGGCAGCCTGCTGATTACCAGCAACTTGCCGTTCAGCGAATGGAACCAGGTCTTCCAGGGAGAACGGATGACGGCGGCGTTGTTGGATCGGCTGACTCACCATTGTCACATCTTCGAGATGAATGGCGAAAGCTACCGCTTCCGTCAGTCGATGAAAGAAAAGCGCGACAGCCCGAAAAAGCCCTCGCCATAACAGTGGGCGTCACGCTGGCGAAAACCGAGGCTACAGGATCGCGACTAACGCACGATCTCGATGCTCCTCGACCATGGACGCCTGCCCCGAATGTGAAAAGTGACGACAAGTTGTCGGACTCAAATCGGAGAATCAAACGGAACCCTAACCGGGGATCAGCTGCTGCGGCCACCCCGAGCCCTGGGAAGGGGCTCGGGGGCCGCTGAGCCCCCCCACATAATGGACCCAGGTGGGTCCCATTTACGCGCCTACCCGGGTCCCGTTTGCATGCCGATTTCCACTTGATGGACACCGTCACGTCTGGTCCCCAACTCTTACCACTTTCGATAGCGATGTGAGTGTACTTCTTGAAATATGGGTGACGCATGGACCGGAACCCGTCGGGTGTGCCATCGAAGTCGAGGCGGTGTTTCTCTTTGAAC
>JAQBES010000010.1:0-2519 GCA_032123755.1 Nitrospirota bacterium | reverse complement strand
CGAGCACGAGCGATGCCAGAATCGTGATGAGGACGGTGCGTTGTGCCATTCTGATTCTCTCCAAATGGTGTGTGTTCGGTGCAATTCGAGAGTCTCAACGCCCCTCTTGGGCCAACAGACGGATGTAAGCTACCACGTCCTGCATTTCCCCGTCCGTCAGCTGGCCTCGCCATGCATGCATGGGGCTGAAGACGACCCCGAATTCGATGGTCCGCAAGAGTTCTTCGTCGGATTTCAGAAAGGACGCAAAGCGGTGAAAATTGGCTGGTGCCACCTTGAGAGCCGTCGCGTCCGGTCCATCCCCCCAGCCTCCGACACCGTGGCAGGCCTGGCAATGGCGCTGGTACACGTCTTTGCCGCGTGTGATATCGGCGGGATACTCTTGTGCGTAAAGAAACGAAAAGAATGCCAGGCCCATCAGTCCGGCGACGACGACTGGGACGATGGCCGGCATCAAGTCATGATGGATCGGGCGCATGACAGCCTCCTCGCAAGCTTCGGAAAATCCCTGACGGTATGTCCAACATTGAAATGTTTCCTTGCCTCGACGTTGCCCGTGAAGCCATTCCTGAATCTGTCGACCTGATGATCTGTTGCATGTTCGGAATTCATTGGATCGACAGATCGTCAGATATCTTTCACTTCACGTTTCACCTTTCACGTCTCACGCCTAACGATCGTCGCATGCTGTCAGCTTTTCTTGGTCGTGTGGGACACAAACGGCGAATACAGTTGTTGCATCTTGCTGCTGCCGCATTTCGGGCATGTTACTTTGGTTGTTTCATGTTCCTTTAGCGTCAAGACCATCAACGATTCTTTTCCGCAGTCCAGACATTTATAGTCGTACATGGGCATGAAGTACCTCCCTCTAGCAGTATGCTGAAATGGTCCATCAGTGCGGAGAAGGTTGATGCTCAGCCTGCTCAGGTTGATATCAGCAAGCGATGTGCCGCACGTTCTTGAAGGCGAGAGGCATGAGGCAAGGGGCTGTGGGCTTGAGAGTTTTCCCTTTCGCCCCTGGCCCCTCGCCGCGCGCCTGGATAGGATGTGGCGCATTTTTCCCCAGTGACATTCTTGGCAGTGAAGCTCAATGCACCAGTTCACGTTGAGGCGAATGGTTGAATAGGCCCCCTGCTGCGCTTCCTCTTGTGCCGCGAGCCTCACTCTGTGGGATGGAACGTGAATTGCGTACCTTCATGACCATACGATGCCCACGCTTACGAAACAGTCCCTGGAACGATACCTTCGTGGCCGGTTCGGTTCTAAGGCGACCTTGCTGACCTACGGGGCCATCGGAAAAGAAAGTTCTCAGGGCACCTACAAACAGTATGGGTATGGTTCGCCCGTCAAATTGACTTTTCAAATCGGGCGCACTGTTCGGTCGGCGGTGCTAGGGACGATGAGTCCTGGGCCGTTCGGTCATGAGCATATGGCGGACCGGGCCCAGGCGATTCTCTGGGATTATGATTCCTATGGCCGGCTGCCGCGTCACGTGAAGGCGCTCGACGTCGGGGCCTTTACCGACGATCGGCAGCTGATCTCGGTAGCCGAGGCGCGCGAATTTTTCGTTCTGACCCAGTGGACTGAGGGGGCCAGTTATCATTTCGACCTTGAACGATTGGCCAAAGGCGGAAGGCTCCGGAAGCAGGATCGAGAGCGGACGATAGCCCTGGCACGCTACCTGGCGCAGATTCATGCCAAAAAATTGCGCGACCCCGCCCTCTATCGGCGTCGGCTTCGTGAGTTGATCGGCCACGGCGAGTGCATTATGGGGCTGACCGACAGTTACCCGGACCGCTACGAGTTCATTTCGGCGGATCTCTTGCGCGGGATCGAGGAAGCCTGCAACCGGTGGCGCTGGCGCCTGCGCGGGGAGACACAGCGGCTGTCGCAGGTCCATGGAGATTTTCATCCCTGGAATGTCTTGTTCAGAAAAGGAACGGATTTTTCAGTGATCGATCGCTCGCGAGGGGAGTGGGGGGAACCGGCAGACGACGTGACCTCGATGACGATCAACTACCTGTTCTTCTCACTCTGTCGCTGGGGCACCTTGAAGGGGCCGTTGGAAGTGATGTTCCGGCTCTTTTGGGACACCTATGTCGAGGCCAGCCACGATCATGCAGTCACAGAGTCGGCCGCTCCTTTTTTTGCGTTTCGAGGGTTAGTCTTGGCGAGTCCTGTGTGGTATCCCAAGCTGTCGATCGAGGTGCGTCAGTCCATCTTCCGATTTATCGAGCATGTGCTGGATGAGCCGCATTTCGATCCTTCTCGCGTGAACGAATATTGTCGGGAGTGATTGAGAAATTGCCCATGGAGTCATTTTCCAATTTTTCAAATCATCAATGATTCAATCGATGACTTCAAAGCCCTTCGCCATTTGGATCACCGGCCTGCCGGCCTCGGGCAAGAGTACGATTGTCTCTGCATTAATACCTCAACTTACGGCGATGGGGTTAGCGGTGGAGGTGTTGGAATCCGATGAGGTCAGGCGGGTCATCACGCCGACGCCGACCTACTCA
>JAQBES010000009.1:0-2808 GCA_032123755.1 Nitrospirota bacterium | reverse complement strand
ACCTCGCGCCAGTGTTTTTGAAAGGCTTCGACCGCCATCCCGGGCTTGCGGCGGAGGAAGCCGACGCCTTTTGCCATTCCTGGTTTGATCGGACCGTCCTTGATCACGTGGTCGTCGGTGATGATGAGGCCCATTGTTTTTCGGTCGATGAATTTGATCTCGTCCGCTTGGACCGCGGCCATCTCGGGCGTATCGCGCAGGGTGCGGAGGGTTTTTGTGTCGTCGAACCAGACTTCGGCGATGCCGTCGTATGCGGGCTCGCCTTTTTGGTAGGCGCCGAGGCGCGTGTGCGACTGGACGTAGCGGCGCAGGCCGGGGAGTTTCTTGACGACGTCGGGGTGTTGGCTGCGCCAGTAGGTTTGGAATTCATCGACTGGCACGCCGGGGCGGCGCTTGAGGAAGGTGATGGCTTTGATCATGGCTCAGTTCAGATTAGGTAGCACGCACGACCGAGCTCCATTCCTCGAGCTTTCGCTCATAGGGAACGGATGCGTTCGCTGGGCTCGTGGAGGGCAGGCGGTACAGGTCGAGTCTGATGTTCGACGGAAGGCTTGGAGCCACGAGCTTGGTGAAGGAAGACTCTGCCTTTGCTCCGTTGAAGAACACGGCGGATATCCCGAGATGCTCTGAAAGCAAGGTCACGAAGTCGTTGGGAACTCTCGACGAGTCGACGATACCTGAATCGAGGCTAGATTCTCGCGTGCAGCTCTTCAGGACATCCCAGAGGGCGATTCGTTTCCGAATTAGGAACTGGAGGCGCTCTTCGTATGGTGCGCTTGCCTCGAACTCGAGTAGTTCCCCCATGATTCTCCAGAACGCGTTGCGAGGGTGCGCGTAGTACTGGTTGGCTAGGAGGGACGCCTTGCCTGGCATCGAGCCTAGCACCAGCGCTCGGCTCGACGCATGCACGACGGGGCCGAAGCTGTGTACGTGCACCACTGTGCTGTCTAACGTTGTGGTCTGCGGCGGGCCCGCGCAGACCTTAGCATTCGCACGGCGCTGATGGCCCGTCCGCAGCACCTAGAGTTAGACGCCACCCTATTGGCGCTCCCATGACTCTACCGCCCCACGCTTGATGCGGAACAGAGGATGTGATTCCGGGGAATCCACACCGCACCACCTGCGATGGAGAGACGGACTCCGCGCCCGCAACTTGCGCATCAAATGACGCCACTCGTAATGGAGCTGCCCTGCTGTGCTTTCAATCTGCGCCTTCGTTCGAACTGGCCCCACTTTTCGACGGTTGAAGGAGTACCCACGCGACTCAGCCTCCACAAGAACGGATCCGAGGTAGGCGTTGATCGCGGACCTCGGAGCGGCGTGTGTCTGGAACCGAAGGAGTTGGGGGTGATCGCGATAGCCCGTGGTCTCGCCTCTAAGGACCGCACGAGCCAGAAGCGCTTCACGCCACAAGGCGACCAGGCCCTGCGGATCCAGATATTTCGGGTGGATTGTCCAGATGCGCATGCTGGAAGTGGCGTCTAACTAGTAATAGTTCGCACGGGATACCGACTAAACCTTTGCCCGTTGTCCGATCAATTCACGAAAAGTCCTTTCGGCATCCATCCTTCGAGGCAAATAACAATTCTGAGAAAAGCCGCAGGTGTTAGCGTTGGTCGGGCCCGTGTCTCGATGACACGGAAACCTACTACCGAAACCCACCCCAAGCAACGCGCATTGCCGCTGCTGCGTGAATGACGGCTTTGGGTGGCGGGTTCAACCGGTCAACGCAACACCTTCTAATCTTGCCCGATGAGGAGGTGTGTGTATGGAGCCGGTATCACGAATCTGGTTCACGCCAAAGCAGAGGGCGGAACTGTGGGAGCGCTGGAGGAGCGGGCAATGTGTGGCCGACATTGCGCGGGCGCTGCGGCGTCCCCCCTTCCTACGCGCATCTGACTCGGACCCTGGACTTGGCTGCTACCCCGGCACCCCCGCCTTCTCCGACCCCTCCAACCACGCCTTCCCCTCGGCATAAAGCTTCTCCACCTCGGGCCCCCTCAACCCCGGCATCCCTTTTTTCTTCGGCTTGTACCCAATCTGCGTCTGCAGATACGCCAGGTGCCGATACCCTTCCGGAAAACGCGCCAACAAAATGCCATCCAACTCAACCCGCGCTGCGGGATCCACCGGATCCATCCGATCCTTCTCGTAAATCGGCTGCCGCCGCACCATCAGCCACGTCCCATCAACCTTCTCAAAAAAATCATAAAACCTCCCGGTACAAACCACATCGCACAGCACCCCATGCACCGGCGCCCTCTGTGTGATCGTCATCTTCGTCTGCGCAACAGCCCGCGAACCGACGACATCAGACGAATGCGCCCCCAGGAAGTGAATGATGCTGACGCCTTTCTCAAACCCTTCCCGCCGCGCCTTCACAAATTCCAGACCCGGCGCCTGGAACCAGGTCGCCGACATCCATCCATTCGGATGCCACAGCGCGGCGAACCGCTCCCAATCCCCGGCATCCGAATACAAAACCCACTTCTCCACCGCATCGCGGATCGCCAAAGCGTCAAGCACAGCGTCATTCATATAAGAAGCGCAAACCGTCGCATAAACCCGACGAACGCTACTCCCCCCAACCCCCGCGGTCCAGCACGGGGACGCTTGGATAAGCCCGGAAGGGAATAGACGCATTACGATCCGCGTTTATGTCATCGCCCCCCAGGAGGAAACCGCCATGAACGCCATCACCCAGATCGAGATCGACCAGCAGGTCTTTACCCTCTACGACGAGTACTGCCACGGCGGCATCGACCGGCGCGAATTCCTCATCCGCGCCGCGGCCCTGGGGGCAGCGGC
>JAQBES010000008.1:0-4779 GCA_032123755.1 Nitrospirota bacterium | reverse complement strand
TGGGTCTCCATCCCAACACACTACGTTCGCGTATGCAGAAGCTCGGGATCAAAAAACCTAGCCCCACCGCATAGCAACGAATCGAACGTTCCACTCCCACGATATATCGTAGCTCCACGACATCTCGTGGGTATGCCACTCTTTCATTTTGATACGTCCAGCCTAAAAAATCTCATCAACTCATTGTCTCACCAGTGCTTTATCGTGTTCCAGCGATCGCAGCAGCGCGTGGCATCGGCTTTGCCATAGTGAATAGACGTCACGGCTTTCTGTGAAACAAGATTTTCCGTATTTTTGGAGGAATCCACACCATGGAGATAGCAGAGATTTGGCGATACCCAATCAAGTCGATGGCCGGTGAACGACTAGACCGCGCGCGTATCGGGCCACTTGGCATCCAGGGAGATCGTGTTGTGCATGTGGAGGACGGGGACGGTCATGTGATCACGGCCAGAACACACCATCGGCTGCTTGGTCACCGTGCCATGCTCAACCAGTCCGGCGAGCCTGTGGTCGGCGGCCGGTTGTGGAGCGATCACAAGGTCCGCATAGATGTTGAGGACATCGTGGGGCCTGGTGCCCGGCTCGTTCACGATGAGTCCAGCGATCGTTTTGACGTGCTGCCTTTGTTGGTGGCGACGGATGGAGCAATCGCGGCATTCGGGCATGACGGCCGGCGCCTCAGACCCAATCTTGTGATCAGCGGGGTCGAGGGCCTAGCTGAGCGCTCATGGCCCGGGCAATGTCTGCACATCGGAGACGTCATCATCGGGATCCAAGACCTTCGTGGGCGCTGCATCATGACGACATTCGACCCCGATAGTCTGAAACAGGACCGTCAGGTACTCACAGACATCGTGCGGAAATTCGGCGGCACGCTTGCCTTGAATTGTTACGTGATCCAGGGCGGCGAGATTCGCGTCGGCGACCACGTGGAGCTGGTCTGGCACCATGAATGTGAGACCGTTCGCGGGTAGAGAGACCAACGCGTGATGGAACTCGCTGCCGATCGGACAAACCACCAAACTTAAGAAAGGAGAAACTATCAATGAGCAACGCACCAAAGACCGTTCACTACATCGGAGGGCCCCGTGCCGATGCCCCCATTCCGCGTCCGGGAATGACACTCAGGAAGGGGCAGGTCGCAGTCGTTGTCACCGATCCTCAGAATGATTTCCTCAGTCCCAAGGGGGTGGCGTGGGGAGTCGTCGGTCAAAGCATTACCGAAAACAAAACCGTCAAGAACATTGAGAGCCTCTTTCAAGCGGCAAAGAAGGCTGATGTGCCGGTCTTTATCAGCCCGTACTACTATTACCAACACGACCAACAGTGGAAGTTTGAAGGCGCGCTGGAAACACTCATGCGCAGCATCAGGATGTTTGACCGCAAGGGCGCTCTTACCACCGAAGGCTTCGGGAAATCAGGAGCCGACTGGCTTGAGCAGTACAAGCCCTACATCAACGACGGCAGAACAGTCGTGACGAGTCCGCACAAGGTGTATGGCCCGCAGACCAACGATCTCGTCCTGCAACTGCGCAAGGCCGGTGTGACACAGGTGATTCTCGCCGGCATGTCGGCGAATCTCCGCGTGGAATCCCATATGCGCGATCTGATCGAGGAGGGATTCAACGTGGTGGTCGTACCCAATGCCACTGCAGCCGCAAAGTTCCCAGGGTACGACGGCTTCGAGGCGGCCTTCGTGAATTACCGGATGATCGCCAGCGATGTGTGGAGCACGAGCGAAACCGTAAACATGATCGCCGGGATATGAAGTGAACATGAAAATCTGAATGGAGGGAAAAGTCTCACACGCTAGAGGAGGGGAGATACCATGAATGCCGCGGTCCTCGACAACGCGGCTCAGTATACAACCGGTTCACCGCGTCTGGTGGTCCGGATAGCAGAAGGTGCCAGCATCCCGAGTTTCTAGCCATCACTTGTGTGGGAATTACCGGTTTCCATACATATTAAACGCCGCACGGCATAGAGGGAGGGATCATCATGAGCAAGCAGGTGAGCGAAACATTGCAAGAAATGTTGGGCATTCTGAAAGAAGGTCGAATGACCGAAGGTCAGGAGATCTACTTTGCGGACGCGGTCGTCACGCAGGAAGGCAATCAGCCGCCCATCGTAGGCAAACAAGCCTCCATCGAAAGACTGAACACATTCAGAGAGACGATCGGAGTGGCGGCGTTTGTCAGCTACGCGATCGGTGCGGTGGCCGTCGTTGGAGCCACCAGCTTCTATGATGCGGTGCTGACTTTGAAATTGAAGAATGGGGAAACCATTAGCCTCGAACAAGTCGTCAACACTGAATGGCGGGACGGCAAGATCGTTAAAGAGCGTTACTACCATGGCTAATCAAGCGTGAAGCCGCGCGAGAGCGGATGGCCAATGCCATTCGCTCCCCAATCGATTCTCAATCGGCATTGCGAATGATCAATTACAGGGAGTGGAAAACCATGAAGATCCAAGGGCAATCACATCGATATCCGCAGACGAACCTTCACCGACGAATTGTGTCACTCCTGTTGTTGGGCCTAATACTCCTGACAATGGAGATCTCGGTGTTCGCGCAAACGTCAGACAAAGCGAATCCGACTCGCGTCACGTACAAGACGGTCAAAGTTGATGGCGTGGACGTGTTCTATCGCGAGGCAGGGCCGAAGGACGCTCCCGTTCTTCTGCTGCTCCATGGCTTCCCGACATCGTCGCACATGTATCGCAACTTCATCCCGCAACTGGCCGACACGTACCACGTCATTGCGCCTGACTACCCAGGCTTTGGGCAGAGTGGGATGCCCGACCGATCGAAGTTTTCGTACACCTTCGACAACTATGCACAGGTGGTAGACAAGCTGATCCGTCAACTTGGCGTGAACCGCTATGCTTTGTATGTGATGGATTATGGCGCGCCCGTCGGCTTCCGCCTGGCGACGAAGAATCCAGAGCGAGTGACAGCGCTTATCGTGCAGAACGGCAACGCCTACAACGAAGGCCTCGAGCAGTTCTGGGATCCCATCAAGACCTATTGGGGCACAGGGGGATTGATCGAGCGTGAAGCCATACGGTGGCTGACCTCGATTGCGGCCACGAAGTGGCAGTACACGAACGGTGTGAAGGACGCATCGCTGGTGAGTCCCGATACATGGACGATGGACCAAACGTTCCTCGACCGACCGGGTAACGCGGAGATTCAGCTCGACCTGTTCTATGGCTATCGGACGAACATCCCGCTGTACCCCCAGTGGCAAACCTACTTCCGCGAGCATAAGCCGGCGACGCTTGTCGTGTGGGGCAAGAACGACGCCATCTTCGTCGCGGCCGGTGCTGCGCCCTACCAGCGCGACATTCCGGACGCGGAACTCCACCTCTTTGATACCGGACACTTCGCCTTGGAGACGCACGGCCACGAGATCGCGAAGCTGATTCGCGAATTCCTCGGTCGCAACCTGAAGCCTGGCGGCCAAGGCTGACACGGCTACGAACGCCTCTCTTGCCGGTCTGCCTGCAAGGGGGAAGATGGAAGCGTGG
Source organism: Nitrospirota bacterium (assembly GCA_032123755.1). Taxonomy (GTDB): domain Bacteria; phylum Nitrospirota; class Nitrospiria; order Nitrospirales; family Nitrospiraceae; genus Palsa-1315. Next base: position 1,245 of record JAQBES010000008.1, on the reverse strand, counting down.
CGGCAGCTCGATGCGCGCAATGAAGTCATGTTTTGTCGCCCGCGAATTTGAGAACAACGTAAGGAGGTCATCATCGTGAACACTCTCGAACAGCCTAGGCCTCCAGTTCCCCCATTCGATGCCGAATCCGCGGGCCAGAAGGTCCGAATGGCCGAGGACGCATGGAACACTCGAGATCCTCATAGGGTTTCGCTCGCGTACACACCTGACAGCGTGTGGCGAAACCGTTCGGAATTCCTGGCCGGCCGGGAGGCAATTGTTCGGTTCCTAACTCGCAAGTGGAACACAGAGCTGGACTACCGCTTAATCAAAGAACTTTGGGCCTGCCAAGGGAACCGAATCGCCGTTCGCTTTGCGTATGAGTGGCACGATGATTCGGCCAACTGGTTTCGGTCATACGGGAACGAGAATTGGGAATTCGATGAACGTGGATTCATGCACCGTCGATTTGCATGCATCAACGACGCGCCAATCTCAGAGAAGGATCGAAAGTATTTCTGGCCCATTGGTCGCCGGCCCGATAATCACCCTGGACTGTCAGAGCTTGGCCTATAGAATTCCGCCTAATCGCGGCGGCCCCGGCGATGCTGGACGTAGGCAAGTCCTAAGGCATCGACTTTGTCGGGGAGGCGGTCACACCGTTCGGCGCGACCGATTTTGCGCCAGCCTTCACCGAGGCGAGTGCTAAGAATTCCACGGCGATCATTCTCAACCTGTACGGATGGGATCTCGTGCATGCGCTGAAAGCCTACACGAAGCTGGAACTGGCGAAAGCGAAGATCGGTCGGCCTTTGGGCTATGCCAATAATGCCGGGATCTGGGGGCTGATTTGGGACCCCAAGATCAATACGGACAGTTGTCGTCGGTTCATCCAGAGCGTTATCGACAAGTACAACCATACGCCGACCTCACCCTGTTATCTCGGGTATGCGGCCATGACCCAAATCCTCGAGGCCATCCAGCGGGCCGGGACGAATCGCCGTGCAAATTCAGTGGCCTATCCTGGCTGGCTACTGAGGAGCTACCAAACTTCCAAGATGACTTAACCCTCGCGTTAACACATACGCGGACTCGCTATCCGAGATGACGAAAAATTTGCGAGAAGCTGCTCACCAATGCCGGGTAGTCCACAAAACTTCTGACTTACTGAGCCGACCACCAAATAGTGCGTAGTTCATCGAGCGGCATAGCGGACATGTTTCTCGCGAAACAGGTTGGTGATCATCTGCGGTTGCTTCTGGCGTC
>JAQBES010000007.1:0-3530 GCA_032123755.1 Nitrospirota bacterium | reverse complement strand
CGTTCTGAATACTGCCATCCAATGTGGCCACCCATAATCAATGAAAATGACCAGTCGTGATCATCGCTTCGAGCCACGTGGTCTAGGACCAAACCCTGCTTCCCATATTTGTACACTGTCGCTATCAATTCGAGTCCCCATGGCGCGCTCACCTTCTCAGGGTGAAGCCTTATGAACACAGCCGAGAAATACTCTTGACGTCACGCGTACTCCTTCCTAGAATACGACGTGATCGTTCGCTACGCAGATCGCCGAACGACAGACCTTGCCCATGGGAAGCGGGTTCCGGCCTTCACAGGGATTGAGCGTGTGGCCCGACTGAAACTCGATCGACTCGAAGCCGCCACGACTCTTCAAGACGTGGCGGTCTTACCCGGGAACCGTTTTGAGAGGTTGAAGGGGAAACGGAAAGGGCAATACAGTATTCGAGTCAACGACCAGTGGCGAGTCTGTTTCCAGTGGTCCAAAGGCTCGCCGGGCCCGGTCAATGTTGAACTTGTCGATTATCACTAAAGGAACAATCATATGTCCTCGACCCCTATTCATCCAGGCGAGCATTTAGCTGAAGAGCTCAGCGCGTTGGGACTGAGCGCTGCGGCCTTGGCCCGGCATCTGAAGGTGCCCACCAACCGCATTACCCAAATCCTCAACGGGCGCCGCGCGATCTCTGGGGATACCGCCATTCGACTCGCACACTTCTTTGGCACGAGTGCACAATTCTGGATGAATCTGCAGACGCTCTATGAAGTGAAGTGCGCACAGCACAAAGTAGGGAAGACCCTTCGGACCCTGTCCACGATCCAAGTGTTGCGTCGCTCCGCCTAGTTCGCCTCATCACTCCAGGCAAATGAAAAGAGCTGGCTACTTTCGAAGATCTTGCGTAAAGGTACATCGTATAGTCATGGAGTGGATGTCAGACATGCGTTGGCCTCCTCGCGCATGACCCGGTCGAATTCTTCGGCTATCTCGATGGTATAGCAGTCGGCCGTGTAGTGCATCGGATCGGCGCAGAGACAGCGATCCCCGAACAGACAGCCGATCGTAAAATCAGCATCGTGGTCATCATCATGAAGAGCTTCGTCTTCTGTGATGTCGTCATCACCGTTATCCCCTGTCAGAGCGTCATAGACTTCCAGCTGCAACTGATCGTTGATCGGTGGCATCTGAACCTCCTCACTGAGGTGCGCGGGTTAGCGAAATAATTCGACCGGGAACGTGGGGTAAAAGGACCCGGTTTCAGCAGCGGTGCGGGCGACACGGTCCACGCGGCTATTCCCTGGCTCGCCGCTGTGTGCTTTGACTTTTGTCCAGGTGATTGAGACGAAGGACTGTTGAACGGTGTGGCGGTACCGATGCGTGAGGGGAGTGGACGTCCGCCACGTACCTTCAGCCCAGTGCTTCAGGCCCATGTAATCGAACCTGATCTCAACAGTCTTGCAGCTATGGAAATGACACCAATCGATCGCTTTTTCAACGGCATGACATTCGCCCGCAATGTTCCGAATCTTGAGTGCATCCGCGTCTGAGAAGCAGCCAGCCATCCCATCGAACGGAGCGCCATTGCGCCACACCTCGAACGCCCAACCGATGGTCGCGTGGTCGTCCTGATGCTCAATGTAAGAGCCATCCACATAGATGACCGTCGTGCCGGGCTTTTGCTCGATCGTCATTCGTGAGCTCGACGGAGCTTGGGGAACGATCGTGCGTCCCTTGAAGAGCTGCTCGATCTGTTGCCAGAAATCGAGTGGCCAGGTTTGGCCATCAGCGACGAGCGAAGGGCCTTTCTTGCCAACATAGACTGTGGCGCCGAACCGCATATTGGTCTGGGGATGGAGGACCACCATCTTCTGTCCGTACTGGACGGCTTTCCCAATCTCGGCATAGATGCCGGCGTCTGCCAGAGTCGAGATGAGCGCGAGAGTAGCCGTCTGGGCTTCTTCGGCCGCCGCGATGAGCGCAGGTGTCATGGGATCCTCCTGTTGTCTAAGCAATCACGCGGAGATTGACACTATGCCCGCGCAGCGGGCCTTGAGTCGTCCTAACGAGCTGTTGATGTAGACATGACGAGCTCCGAGGGGAAGGTCTGGAGCGGGCTCGTGGGGACGATGGCTCCGTAGCGGATTCACCACGTGGGCGAACCGACTAGTGATGTAAATGAGGGCAGAAGAGAGGGCTGTAATCCAGCGATCGATTCGGCCAGGTGGAATACATTCTCGATGTTGCGGGCAGCGAACTTGTCAGCCACCAAAGAGTACGTGAAAATTCCCATCGGCCTGATACTCCACTGTTTTATTGCCCACATCCTGATCCTGGTCGTCCTGGACGCTCTGGAGCATGATTGATGGAACGGAGATGCCAAGTTCGGTCAGCCTGTCTTGAAAATACTCGACCGATAGTGGGCCTTGGATCGGCAGGTTCTCGTCATCGAGATTGGAGTACAGATAGGGCGAGGAGTCATCGTCTGGATGATCCTTGAGGTCTTGAAAGGAAACAGTCATGAAAACGTATTGGAGAGGACGGTCCCATCCGAGGTCCACCGTGACCAGTCTCCCATTCAGTGCGGTCTGAAATATGTGATGGCTCATAATCTCCTCCGGATCTCAATCGCGGAACTCGTGCTGCCGAAATTCCCATACCGTAAACATGGTCGGTGCTGGAGAGGATCACACGCCATGCCGTAGCATTGGAATCTTCCCGATACAGAATCGCTGTCTACTCCGTTTGAGTCAGTAGCTCCCGGGAGGTGGGGCGGTGCCGCTGGAGGTGATCGAGTGTCGTGAGATGGACGCGATGAGTCTGTTTCGATAAGGGGAGTCGCACGCCGCGCATAGAGCCTCCTGATAGGGTACTACCAGACTCAGGAGGTGCGAGCGGAGGGAGCCGGTTTGGATCTATGCGCGCAGGTCTGTTAGGAGTGTGTGCCTGGCAAGTGCTTGGTGCGCTTGTTCAAGAGTGCGAATTCGAGGGCGGTTTCAAGTCGCACGACGCGTTCGTTCAGATTCTCAATGCGGAGTTGCTGTTTGACCACTATGGCGTTGAGCTGCTCCACTTTATCTGAGAGGAGGATAGTCTTGGTGAAGGCATCGAAGACGCGTTCAGTGAGTCCCATGCTGTGACTTCTTTCTGGTGGAACGAGTGAGTCGTTCGATGCGGCGCTCAGAGGCCGCGACGAGTGAGAGTGTCTGATCGATCGCGCGAATGGCTTTCGTGGTGGTCTGGGTGACGTGTTGAGCCAGTCGTTCTAGGAGGGCAAGATCTTCCTCAGGATCAAACCGTTCGCCGCCTTGTCGAAGCAGTTCTCCCATCGTGAGCTTGGATGCCTTGGCTTTTCGTGCGAGGCGAGTCTTTTGGGCTTTGCTCATGAGCACAGGGACTTGTACTGTCGATGCCGACATAACACCTCCTCCTGGTGAACCTATATATTATCTATATAGCATGTTTGCGACGGATTGTCACGGACGTGTGGGTCGGCTGTCACGGAGCAACGGTCATCCTCGACGAATCGGTGCGACTCTGAACCTCTCCCACGG
>JAQBES010000006.1:0-6563 GCA_032123755.1 Nitrospirota bacterium | reverse complement strand
GCTCCGGAGAACCTGCGATCCGCACGCCGTGATTTCAACATACCGTTGGCTCCCACCTATGATTCACCGGCGTACCGGAATTTCAACAGCGGGTTCCGGTGTGCGAAAGGTCCTGAAATGACTGACCCTGGGGAATCAATGTCATTGAGTCCAGTTCCGGCCGAGTATGCCGATAAACATATGCCGGCTGGCTGGTGGACTGATACTAACGTCATCGAGGAGGGAAGACAGATTTACTCCCAGGAGGGCTGCCGCAGTTGTCATAAGAACGGTCAACCGGTAAAAAGTGGGGACGGGCTTCGTGATCAGAAAAATACCAGCCGCTTCTCAGACAGCTACTGGTTCTGGCGAGTGGCAGAAGGGATTCCAAAGACGACAATGAAGGCCTGGAAATCGTTTCTCTCAGAAGAGCAGATGTGGAAGGTGATCGCGTTCACGCATCAGTTCTCGCATGGAGGTAAGCCATCCGAGCACACGGATTACAAGCCCTGAAGGGGAGGCTAATCTGAATGCCCTGCGGGGCTGATATCTGTGGACAACCATGGACGAGTCTCCCCATGTACACAGGGTTACTCCCTGGCCATTAAAAGGATGTGACCAGTTTTGTGACCGGACATGGTCGGAACGGGAAAGGAAATAACGGACTAACCTACAATAAAAAGAAAGCTCCAAGGCAGCGGTATTGCTAATAAAACAGAGAACCCGTTGCATTATCAAGCTTTGTGAAATATGGTCTTTCCTCTTCGTAATCAGCGGGCGTAGGTCCGGCCTTCCTGGAAAGCTTCGATTTGGAATCGCTAAGTTGCCAAGACTTCACATCAATCCGGAAGCTCAGTGTGTCTGTTCCCCCTTTAGAAAATCCCGTTGGGGATTTGAACCCGTGGTGCCGGGCAGAACTTGAATGCCTGAGCGTGTGCTAAATTTGTGCTAAAAGTTGTCCGCAATGACAAGAGCCATTAAAATCAGTAGAACTGTTAGAACGTTCCTAAGTCCCAGTATTCAAATGAAAAAGGGGAAACCATTTGAAACACCGAGTCTTTTTAAAATTGGCCTTCTCACATTCGTAAACCGCAGGTCGTCCGTTCAATCCGGATCGCCGGCTCCATAAAATCAGCCGATGCTACAATTGGTTCACGGTTGAAGGAACCGCTCCGTAGTCTACCCAGTTCCGCCAGTGTAATCTTCCATCGAAAGGCAGTCATATACGTATCTCCGCCCTTCATGGAGGTGGTGAGGTCTAGAAGCAAGCCAGTTTGCTGGTTGATCACCTGGCAGGTGGTCCATATACTTTCAGGCGGGCACTCCTCATTTGGTTACAGTCGGCGGCGCGCCGCTCACCACCGCGCCCGCACCACCCGCCGCCAGCGATCCTTGAATTCCTCCTTCGGGATGTCTCGCGCTTGCTCGCTGAAGACATATTGATTCTTTCCCTGCGCCTTCGCCCGATACATCGCCCCGTCGGCATCCCGGATCAAATCCTCCGGTCGTTCGTGCAGATTGGTGCTCAACGCAATCCCGATGCTCGCCCCGACCATGACTGGTTCTCCGATGTCGATCGGCTCTTTAAGTTTCGCCAAGACACGCTCGGCGACGCGGATCGCGTCGGCGGGACCAGTCACGCGGTTGACCAGCAGGACAAACTCGTCGCCGCCGTAGCGGCCCACGGTGTCGCCTTTTCGCATACAGGCCTGGAACCGTTTGGCCGTATGCTGCAGCACCGCGTCGCCCGCCTTGTGCCCGAGGCGGTCGTTGATGGGCTTGAATCCGTCCAAATCGAGGAACAGGATGGCGAACTGGACGTCCCCGTCGGCTCGGCTGCATTGGATCGCGCGCGCCACGTGCTCCAGGAACTGCGCTCGATTGGGTAGGCCGGTTAACGCGTCCGTCATCGTCCGGTTCCGCGTCTGTTCGTCGGTTTCCGTGATACGTTCGATTTCTGCTTGGACGATCCGCGCCTTGCCGGCAAAAGCCAGCGCCAGGCACAGCAGCACAGGGAGCAGGAACACATGATCGGTCCCGAGCAGGTTGAGTCGATAGAGGGACAGCGCGTACAGCCCCGCCACGAGGCCGCTGAGGACCACGATTTTCGGCACGGAGGGCGCGTACGATACCAGCACCATGAGCAGGAGAAACTCGCACATGATCCACGGCTCGATGGTCGGCACCTGCTGTAGTCTGTGCAGCAGGACGGCCGAGTCGCCCAAGGACAGCAGTGCGATGAACCAGGTCGTCGTCAACAGCCGCCGGGGAGCGGCCAAGAGGGTTACCATCAGGAGGGCCAGGACGGCGAGCAGGATTCCCTGTAGGTGGGGGAGGGGCTGCGTCCGAAGAAACTGCGCACCCAGGATCGCCAGGAACAGGAGCTGGAGCGTGATGAGGTAGACCCGCGTCCTCGGCGTGTCCGGATACGGTGGATTGTGCCGAGCTTGCATCATCGTATTGGTATTGCTCTGAGACTACTGGCGACACCCTCATCGCCGCACCGGCGCAGTCTTACGTCATCACGCTTATGGCTTGCGCGGGTCGGCGAGTCCATATTCCCAGTGCCGTGTTCATGACACCGGGACTGTCCACGCGTGTAACGAGCGGTTTGATCCCCCTTGGGTCAACTCGCGGTCGAAGAGCAGAGTGCCGTGTTCCCAATCTTTGACGAGCAGTGCCAGCAAGACCATCCCCGTCATTTCCCAACCAGTCATCTCATAGGCTCAGGCGTGAGTTCATATTAAAGCCAACAGCTGGAGTAGCAAGTGTTTTCTGGAATTGCCAGGGGCCGGTTCCGCTAAGACACAGCAGACGGGACTTGAGGATTCGGCTTGTGCGTGTTGTTTGACGGCGAGGCGGAAGAGGCGGGGTATCGACGGGCGGGGAATTGACCTTAAAAGTGAGCCGCTGGCGCCGTGGGAGCGCGGAGAGCATGGACGCGGTGGATAGGTATTTTTCTTCCAGCAGGCTTAGGCGCTTCACTCTTTGTGGAGTGCCTCGTTGTCCAACAATCGAGAAATAGTTGGCCGGATGGTCTAGGGACGCTAATATACGGAATCATGGTGAAGCATCACATCCTGGCTGGTCTTGTGCTCGTCTTGGTGGCGATATGTCCGGCTCTCTCATGGGCTGACTTTGTCGCGAGAGTCGTCACCGTCCACGAGGGTGATCGATTGACCATTCGTCACGACGGCCAAAGTGAAACGATCTATCTCAAAGATATCGATTGTCCAGAACTCAAGCAACCTTACGGGAAACAGGCGAAGCACGCTATTGCTGCCTATGCGGGCAACCGCGATGTGGTCGTGCGAGGGCTCACGCGAGACAAACAGGGTCGGGTGTCTGCCGAGGTATTGCTGCATGATGGGCGCAATGTGGGGCGCGAGCTGCTGAAAGAAGGCCTGGCCTGGTGGCAACGATCGGCCTCTAGCGATGCTAGTCTTGAGGTGCTCGAACAACTGGCCAGGGCATCGGGCAAGGGCCTCTGGGCCGACTCCAATCCCGTGCCGCCGTGGAAATGGAAAGACATGGAGAAGACCAGCCGGAGACTCTCCAACTAGCCGCGTTGCCCTCATCCTGGTTCTTTCCGCTCGTACCTACATCAGCCGGCACAACATAGCGAAACGGGTTTGAGCCTCTGAGCGAACGAGGGCGAATCTGGAGGCCTTTTCGGCTTCTGTGGCAGCCCTGCACCTACATGAGGCAGAGTGCCTCATGTAGGTGGGATCAGGTGGTTTAGCTGCCGGCAGCCGGATCTGTCGTCAGTGGAGACGGATCGGTTGCCGAGGGATCGGCAATGGAAGGAAGCAGATTGTCTGCAAGTGAGCCGTCACCGTCAGTATTGACGTTCTGGTCACCAGCTGATTGGATCGGTTCGGTGGTCTTTGGCTCCGTGGCGACGCTGGGAAGAATCATATGGTCCTTGCCGATCTTGCGGAGTTCGAGGTGTACCCTTCGATTCATATTGCGGCAGACGTCGCTGTTGTCGAGACAGAGCACGCCTTCTTTCCCGAGGCTGACTACCTTGATGACCTGATCGGAAACACCCTGGTCGACCAGAAATTCTTTTACTTTTTCACCCCGCATGAGCCCCAGCTTGTTGTTGTAGCTGACCGAACCCTGCTGGTCGGTATAGCCCTGCACAAGAATGCCGAGGTCGGGATCGTGCTTCGCCAAGTCGGCCTGCGTGGCGAGGATCGCCTTGGCGTCGTCGGTGAGTCCTTTGCGGCCCACCTCGAAATAGATATCTGTATGGATGCTGTCGGATTTATAGCTGGAGGCGGGGATGGTCTGGTTGTGCGCGATCGGCTCGACGAGCGGGCTGGTTACACTCGTATTCTTGAGCAGGGTCGAAACCTGCTTGTCGGTCAGCTGGTTATTCGAACCGTTTGCCGACGAGATCACCAGTTCTTGAGAATAGAACCAGACAGCTCCGATTGCGATGGTCAGGATCAGGACCATCCCGCCTATGACATAGACCTCCTTCGTGTCCTTACTCGGCCCCACAATGGCAGGGGAAATGTTTCCTGACGAGACTGACGATGATGGCTTCTGCATGATGGCAATCCTTCCTTTGGTAAGACGTGAATGGTGAAATGTGAAACGTTAAATGTTAAACGTGCTTCGGCCTCGATCCTGCGTCACCTCCTTTCCGGCTACATACGCTGTGCGCCGACGATCACATGCTTGAGCAACCGGAGTGCCGACGTTGCAACGAGGAGATAGGGGATGAGAGTTGAGGAAAATTCAGGGGTTCAGAGAATAAAGGAGAGGTGCGCCCAATGCGGGGAGAGTTGAACCGGCAGAGGATGCGGGGAGGGACACGCATGGGAAGAGGAGGGGGCAGCCCGGTCGTCCTCCTGCTCGCGGAACGCGCACGATGGGAATGTGCTCGTTCGACGCGCGCATTAGAGGATCGGCCAGGCTACCCCCCAAAGAGATAGGCAAGAGAGCTTGGAAGGGATGGGGGAGGGTGGCCTGTTCAGCTCCTGTGCTTGTGCAACGCGTGGCCTCAGAAGGCCCTCGTTCGGGCTAAAGGCACGTCTTGGCGCGCCAGGGTTGGGCGGGGTGAGAAAGTTGCGCGCAGTGGAAGATCAATCAGCTCCCATCCCTGAAGAAATAACGAGCAAGCTTGGAGAGAGCTATTCCTATGGGGAAGGTGGTCGCTCAATGCGCGCAATGAAGGATAGTCTGGCCACTCCCCTGGTGAGATAGGAAGATCACTTGGTCATGGATAAGGAGATCAGTAGACGTGCAGTGGGAGATCAAGCAGTCCCCCATCCCTGAAGAGATAACGAGGGAGCTTGGAAGGATGAATAGATTTAGATGGGATGTGAGCCCATCAAGGAGGTCGTGTTATGCGGATCCGCGTAACACCCTGCAATAAAAAGTTTCATGAGCGCAACTCATTGAAACGGCAAAGGTTATAGCGTATGGTTCACGAACAGCCGTGGTGTGTTATACGGACAGAAATTGGCAGATCCGGGTCTTATGCGGATCGGCCTAACGTTGTTGGACGTCAGTACACTGAACTCCTGTGCAAAGGCCGTAGATCATGCAGACGGTGATTCCCGAAGTGACCACGGAAGTATTGCAGGCCTTTGCCGACGCGTGGAATCGCCACGATGTCGATGCTCTCATGTCGCTCATGACAGAGGACTGCGTCTTCGAGTCCTCTGCCGGCGCTGACGTCTGCGGAATGCGGTACGTTGGCAGAGAAGCCGTGCGAGCTGGGTTCGCGGAGGTCTGGGGAGTCTTTCCCGATGCCCACTGGGCGAACGCGCGCCATTTTGTCCATGGAGATCGGGGAGTATCCGAGTGGACGTTCACGGGAACACGGGCGGACGGAACTCGCGTCGAAGTTCATGGTTGAGATCTGTTCACTCTTCGCGACGGTAAAATTTTCCTGAAGAACTCCTACCGCAAGAACCGTCCACCTATTGCGAAGTCAACGCGATGACGCCCAACCCTTCGCTCCAGCCGACGTGCTGCGGCCTGCGGCCTCCGCACGCGGCTGAGCTCAAACGGTTGGGTATAAGTATGTCTCAACTAAACGAGTTTCAACTCAACTGTGAAAAAGCACTCGTTTCTGCATTGGGTATACCGATTGCCGATCGGAAAATAGCGGGAGTGTCGGAGCGCTATATTGCCGGGTTTTTTCCTGGAACCGAGTTGAAGATTTTTATTCACGTAGATGGTGCGGAGATCATGGGTAGAACTGTTGATGAAAGGTTTGAACACCCTGACTATGATTCGTTGGGCCAACTCCAGCATGCATTTGTGGTAAAGGCAGTTGTCTTGCATGGTGGCAATGTTTAATGCCCAACAAGTCGCTCCAGCCGACGGCAACCTGCGGTCGCCGCGGCTGGACGTCGAAGGCCTAGCCCGCAATGTTCATGAAGCTTCTGCTGCAAGTGCGGATACGCGGCTGTGATGGGCAGTCTCACTGTTCAGCCCTTTGAGATACTGTTGGGGACTGGCGCCCTTCTTTTTGGCGCCTGCCCGAGTTTAACTGAGGAGCCACCGCCGCAAACGGCGGAGCCAGTCCCCTGGACTCCGAGTGCCCGTCTCGCATCACGCCT
>JAQBES010000005.1:0-2855 GCA_032123755.1 Nitrospirota bacterium | reverse complement strand
CTGAAACCGGGCTATGCCGAAGCTCATTACAACTTGGGTGTCTTCTATGAGTTGCATCGGAAAGACCTGCCGAAAGCACTGGCCCAATATCACAAGTATCTCAACCTCGGTGGGCGCGACGATCGGGTTGAGCGGATCGTCGGGTCCGGAGGTCGATGACGATTGTGCAAGCATGATGAAGAGGTGAGGAGCTTCTCGTTAAAGTTGCTGACCGCTGTGGAGATCACCTGAATGCCTCGGATGTCCAGGAGGAGCCGAGGCGTTGTTGTTTCAGGTCGGCTGCGGAAAAGTTATTTTGGTAGCGCGCGGGTAGCACCACAGGAGAACACTCCCGCAGGATGTTCAAAAAGGCCGTCCAGCAAGGCCGCAGCGAGTGAAGGGCCGAGGCGTACCCTTGGGGCACGTTGAGGGTCTGAACGATGCGAGAACGACGCTGGCGGGCTTTTTCAGCATCCTGCGGTTACCAATACGGCCAAGGCCGCCAGAAGGGACTCCAGTAAGGCCCCCAATAGGGGCCTGGTCCCATATAGGGGCGGATACGGGGGGCCACATCTTCCGATCCGGCCCAAACTTGCACACGTTTGATGTCGATGACGGGATAGGTATAGTCCGTTTCATCCAATGGCAGAGTGATGGAGCCTGAAACCTCGCCGGTTACGGTGACTCTGGTCCCTGGCGGGAGGGTCGCGGGATCGAGGAATTCTCGCTGGAGGGCGACGAAGCGGCCTTGTGATTGGATTAAGTCGTATCCGGGACGCATCGATCGATCGAGCGGCAACTGTAAGATCTCGATCCTCGTGCCGTCTTTCTGTCGCCGACCCGTTAACACTTTGCCACCAAAGACCACCAATTGACCTTTAAAGGAGTCCGGTGCTTCCTTGACTTGGAGGAAGGTGAGTGTCTGTGCGTCCGAGCCGTCCCCCGCCTCTTGCGTCGAGGCACAGCCTGTGAGCGCGACCAGCAAGGCCACTATAGAGAGCAGCGTACGTGCCAACATGTCGAGAGTCTAACACGAAGAGTAAGGAGTAAGTTTACGGCACATTCGATATAATGAGTGCTCAACGTTGAGTCAATAAAGGAGTCGATATGATGAACAGACAGTGTGCGCCATGGGCCTCGGTGGTCTGTGCGGTTGTATGGAGTGTCGTCGTCCTATGGGGTTCACCCGCCATGGCTGCACCTCCCGAGTTAAAGGGCAAGTTCGAAGTCCTGAAGGGTGAGGTGTCCACGCATACGCCCGGCAAGGTGAAGTTGATCGAGTTCGCCGATTTCTACTGCCCGCATTGTCACCGGTTCGATGGGGAAGGCCTGGCACTGCTGGTGAAAGAGTTCGGAAACAAACTTGAGGCCACGATGGTGGGGTTCCCGGTGATTCATGGGAAGTTGCCGACCCCGTTTGATATGTATGAGCAAGCGAAAATGATGGGAAAGGGGAATGAAATGAAAGCCGTCCTCTTTCGCACCATCCATACAGATAAGATCACAGGAGTGCTGGATCGCTCGCTACGGGAAGTCCTGATCAAGGAAGTTGGACTCGATCCGAAAGTGTTTGAAGAGGGAATGGCCAGCGGGAAGCCGGCCAAGATATTCGAAGAGGGGCGCAAGTGGGGCGAGCGCATCAAGGTTCAGCAGACTCCGACCGTGCTAATCGATGGGAATATTAAGGCGGATAATATCGATCCGGAGAATCTCAAGCTGATCATCCAGAGCATTCTGGATGCCGATGCAAAGAAGTAAATCCGAAAGTTCTGAGTGCTGAATTCTGAGTGTTGAGTTACGGTGAGCCCGAAAACTAATAACTCAGAACTTTAATCTCAACATTCCTTCTGAGGAGAGATGGCGATTGATCCAATTTGCGGGATGACGGTCGATCCGGCCACCGCAGCCGGAAGTCACGACCATCAAGGCCAGCGCTACTACTTTTGCAGCCTGTCCTGTCTGGAACGGTTCAAGGCCGATCCGGAGCGGGCGTTGCAGCCGCAGCCAACCAGTTCCACAAAGCCGACCACAAGAAGACCTCTGCCCATGATGCAGCCTGCCCCGGTTGTGATGGGGGCTGTGGCTATCGATCCCGTGTGCGGGATGAAGGTGCAGCCGGCCACGGCAGCCGGCTCTTATGAGTATCAACGGAAGACCTATTTTTTCTGTGCGACGAGTTGCCTCACCAAGTTTAGAACCGACCCGGTCCACTACCTGACTCCTTCTGAGCAGCGCACTCCTCGCGCCATGCCGGTTTCGTCTGGTGGATTGGTCGAATACATCTGCCCGATGGACCCTGAGGTGCTTGAGACCCAACCGGGGGCCTGCCGGATTTGCGGGATGGCGCTGGAACCTAAAGTCGTTTCGCTCGAGGATGAACGAAACCCCGAGCTTGAGGATATGAGTAGACGGTTTTGGATCTGTCTTGCGCCTTCCCTCCTGGTCATGCTCTTGGCCATGGCCGATATGATTCCCGGTTTGTCTCTTCCTCAGGCTTTCACCGGTTCGACGAGAAACTGGGTGCAATGGCTGTTGGCGACGCCGGTGGTGCTCTGGGGCGGCTGGCCGTTTTTCCAGCGAGGGTGGGTTTCTCTGGTGAACCGGGCCCCCAACATGTTCACACTCATAGCCATTGGAACTGGAGCAGCTTATGGCTACAGCATGGTTGCCACCGTCGTGCCGACGCTGCTTCCCGCTTCATTCCGGCTGCATGACGGCTCGACCGCAGTCTATTTTGAGGCCGCAGCCATAATTACGGTGCTGGTCCAGCTTGGCCAGGTCCTTGAACTAAAGGCTAGGAGTCAGACGAGCTCCGCGATTCGCGCCTTGCTCCGGCTTGCGCCAAAGACAGCCAGGCTGATCAAGCTGGATGGACA
>JAQBES010000004.1:0-4286 GCA_032123755.1 Nitrospirota bacterium | reverse complement strand
AGGAACTGGGTATCGATGGACAATACCAGGCGGTCACGGCTTATATGCAGCACCATTCAAGCGAGTACTTTCTGAGAAAGGAGCGGGTCGCGGGTCATCTGCCGGCCGCATATGCAGAGGAAGTCGACCGCTTGTGTTTTCTAGGGAGAGACGGCTGGAATGGGTTGATCGAGCGCTACCGGACCGACGTTGTGCCTCGTCAAGAGCGCGCCACCCGGCTCGGCATAGCCAAGCAGTTGCGTTTGCTTGCCATGGCCTTGCATATCGAGCCGGCTGCTTTGGCGGACAGTTCTCCGACCGATCTCAAGCAGCTCTTCGACTGGATGGAGGCTTTTCCTGAGTCGGAGCATGGCCCTGTCTGGCTCAAAGCCTTCGAGGCAGGTTATCAAGACCAACTCCTCGGAAAGCTCGCTCGGGCGCGGGCCACGCCAGCAGCATTGGCTCTGTCAGACAATCAGTCATTCGCACGCCCTCACTCCCAATCGGTCTTCTGTATCGATGTGCGCTCCGAGCCATTCCGCCGCCATCTCGAATCCATCGGTGCGAATGAAACCTATGGTTTTGCCGGATTCTTTGCCGCGTTTATCCGCTATCAGGCCTGGGGCAAGGAGCATGACACCGATCAATTCCCGGTTATCGTGCGTGCAAAGAACGAGGTGCGCGAAATCCCCCGCAACTTTCTTGATCACGTCGTCTTGGAACAGGAGTCCCGCATCAAGATGATCCATGCGGGCCATACCCTCCTGCACGACTTGAAAGAAAACGTCGTCACGCCTTATGTCATGGTGGAGTCGGTGGGATGGTTCTATGGCCTCCCGATCTTCGGGAAGACCCTACTGCCCGGGTTGTATCGTTGCTGGACCGCCTGGTTGCAGCGTATCCTCATCCCGTCGATCGCTACGACTCTCACCGTGGACAAGCTGACGCCGCCGGCAGCGGAAAAGATGCTGGCCAACGAGCAGGGCACCGTCATTCGGAGGGCCTTGCGCGAGCAGTTCAGTCTCCATGGTTCGCGAGTCACGCCGGAATTCGTCGAAGCCCTGCGACAGAGGGCGTTGAACGGGGGAGAGGCGGTGGAGCCGCTCCTAAACGAGGCGGCTCGGCGGATAGGGTTGCCGACAGAAGAGCTGACAGGATTTGAGGAAATCCTACGGCATGACTACCGAATTAGTCGACGCGGGGCGGCGGCACTGAAAGAGCGCATCACGCGGACCGGCTTCACCATCGAGGAGCAGATACTCACGGTGGACACGGCCTTGCGCATGATGGGATTGACGAATCATTTTGCGCGGCTTGTCCTATTCTGCGGCCATGGGAGTACCACGGAAAATAACCCGTTTGAATCCGCGTTGGACTGCGGGGCTTGCGGAGGCAATGAAGGCAAACCTAATGCCCGCGTTCTCGCTATGATGGCCAATAATCCACAAGTACGGGAACAGTTGGCGAAGTATGGTCTCGCAATTCCTTCCGACACGCACTTTCTCGCTGGCCAGGTCGATACCACCACCGATGAGGTGCAGCTGTTCGACCTGGAAGATGCGCCGACGACCCATCGCGCGGATATCGCGCGGCTGCTCGAAGATCTGAAAAAAGCCTCCGGACTGACGAGCCAAGAACGCTGCACCCGTTTACCCGATGTCGCGAGGACCCTGGCGGCGCACGAGGCCGCGGCGCATGTGCACGAGCGGAGCGTGGACTGGAGCCAGGTGAGACCGGAGTGGGGTCTGTCAGGTAATACGGCTTTCATCGTCGGCCGACGGGATCTCACGAAATCGCTCGATCTGGGAGGGCGCGTTTTTCTCCACTCCTACGATTATCGCGAGGACCCGACCGATCGCTTGCTCGAAGTGTTGATGACCGCGCCACAAGTCGTGGCGCAATGGATCAATATGGAACATTACTTTTCAGTGGTGGACAACGAAGTGTATGGCGGCGGGAGTAAGATCTATCATAACGTGGTGGGGCGCATCGGCATCATGTCCGGCCCTTGGAGCGATCTCCGCCTCGGACTGGCCTGGCAGACCATGATGAACGGCAACGTCCCCTACCATGAGCCCATGAGGCTGCTAACCGTCATCGAGGCCCCGCGTCTACGAATTGAGAAGCTGATCGCGCGGCATCAAGTCTTGCAGCATTTTTACCATAACGAATGGGTCCACCTCGTCGCTTTGGAACCGGAGGAGGGTGTCCTGTATCGTTACCGACCGACAGGCGAATGGAGCCTTGTGGAGATGGGGACTGACTCCCCGTAGCGGTGCCTGTCCCCCTACGGCATAGTGAAAGGAGTGCTGATTATGAGCAAGTTAACGTTGCATCCGATGAAGGAAATACGTGTGGTCGTGACGGGGGAGCATCGGGGGTTTGTGACAGAGTTGCTGGACCGGGTGAAGGCGACCGGCTACACGATCATCGGCAATGTGTCAGGAAAAGGCCGTCACGGTGTACATGACGCGCACTTTATGTTCAGCGAGCAGGAAAGCCTCGTGATGATCATGTCCGTCGTTCCGGAAGACAAAGTGGAGCCCATTCTGGCGGGGCTTTGGCAGCTCTTCGAACACCACTCCGGTGTGATGTTTGTCTCCGACGTGGCAGTCAGCCGGGGAGAGCGTTTTTGAGGATATCGCACGCGATCATCACGTAAGCAACTTCTTCCTGGCTGCGTCGAACATCGCCACGACAGCCGGATGCTTGAGTTTTGCTAGAGGTAAAAGAAAGCGGTAATTGCAAGAGCGCGGTCATCTGGACATTGCACGTCAGATGAAGGAAGAAGGCACGACTGACGTCACAGGAGATCACGGTGAGCCAGAACGTACAAGTTATCGATTACAGCGTAGCTATTGATTAGTGGCATTTTCATTTTTACGAATAGGCGAGGGTGAATGATGAGCGGGATTTCCAAGGCAGAGTTGCCAAAAACAGGCTTGGCCGGTTTGAAAGAAAACTGGCGTCACGACGTACTCTCAGGATTTCTGGTGTTTCTTATCGCCTTGCCGCTTTGCCTGGGGATCGCAATGGCTGCCAGCTTCCCACCATCGGCAGGGATAATCACGGCTATTATCGGTGGGGTACTGGTCTCGCGCTTTAGCGGGTCGTTCATGACGATCAATGGACCGGCAGCTGGGTTGATCGTGGTGGTGTTTGATGCGGTGGAATCAATGAGCGAGGGCAATGCCATGGCCGGGTACCGGTATACCTTGGCGGCTATTTTCGTTGCCAGCATTTTTCAAGTCGCGATGGGCCTGTGTAAGGCGGGCCGACTGAGTTCATTTTTCCCAGTTTCGGTCGTACATGGGATGTTGGCGGCTATTGGCATTATCATCATGGCCAAACAAATCCACGTGATGCTGGGTGTGACACCGGAGGCCGGCAGCCTCTTCTCCACGATCGGGCAAATTCCACACAGCCTTCTAAATCTGAATCATGAAATTGCCGTGATCGGCTTTTGCGGACTTGGGATACTCATCATTTGGTCGATAGTGAAGAATCGATATGTGAGGATGATTCCTGCGCCCCTTATTGTCGTGTTGGTCGGCATTGGCTTCGGTCGTTATTTTGACCTAGAGCATGAACACATCTATTTGTTCTTGCCGGATTTCGAATTTTTACCGCACCATGAGGAATCCATCGGGCCGAAGTTTCTCGTGACAATTTCGGACAATTTCATGTCCAGTTTTTACTTTCCTGATTTCTCCAAGATTCTGACCGTGGAATTTTGGGAAGCCGTTGTGGCTATCAGCTTGGTCGGCAGTCTTGAAAGTCTGCTCAGCGCATCGGCGGTGGACAAACTTGATCCGTATAAACGTCATTCCAATCTAGATCGTGACTTAACAGCGGTAGGAGCGGGAAACCTCGTGGCCAGTTCAATCGGCGGGTTTCCGATGATTGCCGAGATCGTGCGTAGTTCGGCGAATGTGAATAACGGCGCCAAAACTGGTTGGGCAAATTTTTTCCATGGTCTTTTCTTGCTACTATTTGTTGCCCTGTTTCCTAATATTATTCATAGCATTCCATTGGCTGCACTGGCAGCGTTACTGGTCTTTACCGGTTATCGGCTGGCTGCCCCCGCAGAATTCGCGAAAGTATGGAGAATCGGCAAAGACCAATTGTTCTTATTTCTGACAACAATAATCTGTGTGATCGCGACAGATCTATTAGTGGGCGTCGCGATCGGTATCGTCGTCAACTTCGGCATACACCTCAGTCGCGGCGTCAAGCTGAAGAATCTGTTCACCATGCGCTTTAAAATTGAACAGATACGTAACGATTCTGGTGATTCTATTGTTGTG
>JAQBES010000003.1:0-2789 GCA_032123755.1 Nitrospirota bacterium | reverse complement strand
AACCGGCTGGGTCTGACGGGACTCGTCTGATCGATGGAGCGGCGCTGGAAGCCGCGCTGCTGAAGAAATCAATCCGGTACGACAAATCCGGCGAAGAACACTACAACATCATCTCTGCCTACATTAAGAGTCTCCGGGATTCCGATCCGAATGGCGCCCTCTATTGGCTCGCCCGTATGTTGGAAGGGGGGGAGGACCCCAAATTTATCGCTCGGCGCCTGGTTATTTTTGCCTCCGAGGACGTGGGGAATGCCGATCCGATGGGGCTGGTGGTCGCGGCTGCGGTCGCTCAGGCCGTGCAGTTTGTCGGGCTCCCCGAGGCGCAGATCAATTTGGCCCAGGGGACGACTTATCTCGCCACCAGGCAAAAAGATAATGCCTCCTATGTCGGACTGCTAGAGGCCATGGAAGACGTAAAAACTCATGGAAATCTAGGGGTTCCGCTCCATTTGCGGAATGCTGTGACGGCGCTGATGAAGGGGCTTGGGTACGGGAAAGGGTATCGTTATGTCCATGACGATCCCCAGGCCAAAGCGCAGCAGGAGCACCTCCCGGAATCGCTCAAGGGGCGTCGCTATTACCGGCCAAAAGACACCTAAGCGGAGGCCTCACAGGGTGGTGGACAAAGATTTCTAATCGGTTATACTTAGATGCATGAAGCGGCAGAGCCAGAAATCGATTACCTCGATAGCAGCCACGAACGAACGGCGCAAGTTTGTCCGGGCGACCTTGGTTGGTTCCGCACTGATTTCACCGAAGAGTGGAGCCAAGGCGATTACGGCCGTGTTGGATAACGTCAATAGAGTCGGCGCAGGGTTGCACACGAAAGAGAAGTTGGCGATGGCCCTGCCAGTGACTGTGTCGTTGGCGTTTCTCGATTCGGATCGCGCGGAACAGATGGAAAGGCTTGATGGGAAAGTCGCCTGGGTGAAGCCGTGGGAGAAGGGGTTTCTGATCGGCGTGGTCTGGGACGAGCTGGTCACGAAAGAGAAGAACCGCTGGCTGTACTACTACCTCGAAGAAACGGTCAAGTCCTCCATCTAACTAAGTGCGCGACGAGCAATCTCTGGTTTCGCGTGTCTTGCTTTTCCCGCTAGTCTCGCCCGTCCCGCACGCTATCCTATTAGGCAAATGCCGTGAGCTTTTGTTTGACGCCTTCCAGCTCAGCTGCGAGCGTTTCCCACCGGGCGGTGAGCCGTAAAAGGTCCTTCTTCCACCCGTCATACTCTATCTGCAGAGCGCTCCACTTGGTGGATTCATTTTTGTAGAGAGCCGGGTCGGCCAGTTCAAGGTCCCGCGCTTTGATCTTGGTTTCACATTCAGCGATCTCCGCTTCGGCCCGCGCAACCTGCTTCTCCAGTCTGGCCTGGGTCTTGTTTAAGTCGCGGCGATCTCCGGCTGATGATTTGGCCGGGGCTTGCGACGCCATCGCCCTGGTCGGCCCGGCGGTCTTCCCTCGATCCGCTCCCTTCAAGTGGTCACTCGATTCCTTGATGGATTCGACTTCCTGCGCTTTCTTCCACAAGTAGTACTCATAGTCGCCGGAGAAGCTACGCGCCTTGCCTTCTTCGATTTCAATGACGCGCGTGCAGACTCTGGTCAGAAAGGTAGGGTCGTGGGATATAAAGATGATGGTGCCGGGGAAGTCCGCTAGCGCATCGGTGAGCATGTCGACCGACGCCGGGTCGAGATGATTGGTCGGCTCGTCGAGTAACAAAGTATTAGCTGGTTCGACCAGCATCCGTGCGAGCGCGACGCGATTGCGTTCTCCTCCGCTCAGTGCCTTAATCGGTTTTTTTTGATCGTCTCCGGTGAACAGAAAGGCGCCGGCAATCCCGCGAAGGAAGTTCGTCTCTGCTTGGCTGGAGACCTCGGAGAGGGAGTCGAGAATGGTATGTTCCGGGTTCAGGGTCTCTGCCTGGTGTTGGGCAAAGTAGTGCAGGGTGACACCATGGCCGACTGACCTGGTGCCCTTGTCCGGTTCCAGCACTCCGGCCAGCATCTTGAGCAATGTGCTTTTCCCGGCGCCGTTTTCTCCCACCAGCGCCACGCGCTGGCCCCGTTCGATTGAACAATCGACTCGGTCATAGACGACTTTTTCACCATAGCGCTTGGCCGCGCCCTCGAGCTCCAGGACCTGCCGACCGCTCGCTGCCGGGAGAGGAAATTTGAACTTCACTCGTTTGGGATCGCGCTTCACCTCAATCATCTTGACCTTCTCAAGCGCCTTGATGCGCGATTGGACCTGGCTGGCTTTGTTCGCCTGGTAGCGGAAACGATCGACGAAGGTTTGGACCCGCGCGACTTCTTTCGCCTGGCGCCCCGCGGCGGCCTCACGCTGAGTGTCCCGCTCTGCGCGGATCTTTTGGAACGAAGTATAGTTGCCGCGATATTCTTCG
Organism: Nitrospirota bacterium; assembly: GCA_032123755.1. Lineage (GTDB taxonomy): Bacteria > Nitrospirota > Nitrospiria > Nitrospirales > Nitrospiraceae > Palsa-1315. The sequence continues at coordinate 390 of JAQBES010000003.1, read as the reverse complement.
ATCTTATGATGCCGGAGATCCCAGATGTGGGTGACGACACGATCGAGGAACGCCGTGTCGTGGCTGATGAGTAACAGCGTCATCTCCGAGTTCAAGAGGAATTGCTCGAACCAACGCTGCGTCGGTTTATCCAAGTGGTTGGTTGGCTCGTCGAGCAGCAGCACGTCAGGTTTGGTCAGCAGCAGATGCGCTAAGGCCACACGCATCCGATAGCCGCCGGACAGCTTTTCGACCTCACGGCTGAAGTCGATCTCCGAAAATCCCAACCCCATGAGGATCCGTTCAGCCTCATGTTCGGGATAAAGATCGCGATGGGTGGCGTCCAGCACGTTCTTGCCCGTGATGGTTTCGAGTTCCTGCGGGAGGTAGCCGATGCGGAGACGAGGGCGC
>JAQBES010000002.1:0-23976 GCA_032123755.1 Nitrospirota bacterium | reverse complement strand
CCGGTGATGGCCGGCATCGAGCGGTACATCCAGGAAGAAATACAGCGCATGGAAGCGCGCTCGGCCAAAACCCTCAAGGAGGCCAAACAGCAGTTGGCCGCGCTGAAGCTCAAGGGCACGGCCCGCAAGGAGCAAGGGGTGGTCGCAACGGTCATCTTGAAACGTGCGCCGAAACGGGACGGGCTCCTGGTGGTAGGCAGTCAGGGCCTCGACGCCCTCGACCGCTTCATGCTCGGCAGCGTGTCCACGACTCTCATCCATCGTGCGACCTGTCCCGTGCTCGTCGTCAAGGCCGACGCGGCGCCGTTGCGGCGGATTACCTTGGCGACCGATGGATCGCGCGCATCGGCCAACGCACTGGCGTTTGTGCTGACCAAGTTTCAGCCGGATCGTTCGGCCGGCAAGGGTGGTCTCTCGCCAATTCATGTGAGCGTGATCCATGTGATGCCGTTCATCAAGTACCCGGAGGTGAAGGAGGCAGGCCGCAGGTTGGTCGAACAGTTTGTGCAGAAGTTGATCAAGGCGGGATTTACGGCCGAGCCTGTGTGGCAGCTTGGAAAGCCTGCCGAAAAGATCATGAACGTGGCCGCCAAACACCAGGCCGATCTGATCGTGATGGGGGCCCAAGGGCTGGGCGCCATTGCCCGGTTTCTTGTCGGGAGCGTTTCGACTCGGGTGGTGCAGCAGGCGAACTGTTCCGTGCTCGTCGTTCGATGACAGGACAAGAAGCACTGGAGCGCTTGCGCGCGCAGTGTCTGTCTGGTTCATCTGGTCTATCTGGTTTGTTTAGTACATCGAGTTGATTTTTCAGCCAAACAAACGAGCCCAAGCAGACAGACCTGAGCAACCAGCCCGTTCTCACGGGCCTTCGCAACGAACCTTCATGAATCATGCGGGTTACAGTTGATCTTGTAACCGAGGCGGAAAGAGGCGTACTATATGACGTTGCTTGTTGTAACTGCGCCACAACCGCCATGGGGACTGTTCAGAACATTTCAACGAACTTATCAACCTCGTAAACCTCGTATTGATAGAAAGTGTTGTGGTAACGATTCGTTCATTTTCCTCCTTCCTCGTCTTCGCGCTGCTTCTATGTACCCTATTTCAGGCCGCGCAGATCAGGTGGTCGTTCGATACCGGGGTTGAGCAAGCCGGCGATTTCAGTGACACCGTGGCGGTGACCGATTTCGATGACGAGTCGCCGCAAGCGACGCAGGAAGCCTGCGTCGCTTCTCGAGTGAGTGTGTCAGATTGCGAATCAAGCCGCTTTCATACCTCGATGAACGAGATTCCTCCCTCTATCCTTCTTGTCTCCCGACTGCTACATCCTCCGACCGCACATAGTTAGCGGAGTGTCGACGGTATTTTTTGGCTTTGATCTCGACGGACAGCCTAATCGTGACTCCGTACGGAGGCAGCACATGCCGGCTCGGTTTTGGAATTGTGTCGTATTGATGACCGTGATGGTGACGGGGGCGACTGGGACGCTGATGCCGTCTATTGCCCAGGTGAAAGAACAGATGCCCACGTTCGACCTCGACCGCATCATCGACTTGGCGCTGGAACGGAATCCGACGATCGCGCGAGCCGAGGGAGTGATCCAACAGAATGAGGGCGGGCAGGTTCAAGCCGGCGCCTATCCCAACCCCACGATCAGCACCCAGACGGCGAGAGCTGCGCTTCGAGAGCCCAGCTCAGGGACGAGTTTGACCGAGTACGGCGTGACGCTGAATCAGCCGGTGGAATGGCCGGGCAAGCGGGCGGCCCGCCAGCACGCGGCAGACGCCGGTCTGGCCGGGGCGACGGTCGGCCTCGATGAAGCAAAGCTCAATCTCATTGCGGAGGTGAAGGCGGGATTCTACGATCTGTTGCTGGCAGAACGGACGGTAGACCTTCTTCAGCAGAACTTGGAGATTGTTCAGGAGGTGGCGCGCATCGTGAAAGCCCGCGTCCGATCCGGTGAAGGCCCGCAATTCGAGGCAGTGAAGGCGGACGTGGAGGTGCTCAAAGCCAAACAGGAGATCACGAAAGCCAAGAATGACGTGCGCGTAAAACAGGTAGGGTTGGACACCTTGACGGCGGGGGCCTTGGGGTCTCGGTACAAGGTGCAGGGGGATTTCCGGTCACTCCAGACTCATCTCAGCCCTGAGTACATTGCGTCGAGGGATCTGACCCACCATCCAATCCTCAAACGTCAGGAAAAACTGGTGGAGCAAGCCGAATTCACCGTCGACAAGGAGCGGCAGAGCCGTGTGCCGGATGTCACTCTGTTTGGCGGGTATGCCAGAGACATCGGTCGCGAGGCGGTGGTGGCAGGAGTGAGTCTGCCGACGCCCCTATGGTACAGGCAGCAAGGGCATATTGCGGCGGCTCTCGGTACTCAACGAAAAGAAGAGGCGGAGCTGATTCGAGTTAGAAACGATCTGATCCGTGAGATCAATCAACGTGCGGGAGAGGCGGAGACGGCGAAAGAACAGATTCTCGTATATGAGGAAGGGCTCTTAAAGGAGGCGCAAGAAGCGCTCCGGATCGCCCGATTGAGCTTCCAGCAGGGCGCCTCCAGCCTCCTGGATGTTCTCGATGCCCAACGGGTCCAACGCCAGATCGTGGTGGACTACAATCAGGCACGCTTCGAGCTCTCCCTGGCGCTGACGAGATTTGAACGTGCGGTGGGCGGTCCACTCTAATTGCGCAAGGAAAGGAATAGATGAGAGGCATGGTCCGTTCTCCTGACCGCTGTACGAATCAATGCGAGCGCCCTGCGCGTCCGCGGAGCCGTCTGAGTGTGGCGTGCCGGGTCTTCCTTGGCATGCTGCTGTTGGCGTCTCCCATGGGCTGTGACCGCGCGCAGGCCCCGGCGGAAGAGAGCGGGCTGAAACGTTCCTCGGACGGGACGGGTCTTGTTCGGCTTCCGCCGGAACAACTCACCCAATCCGGTGTGACGGTAGAGCCAGTCGGACGAATGGCATTTCGTACCTACCGTGACTTTCCCGGAACCATCAAGCCCAACGGAAACGCCTTGGCAGAAATTACCGCGCTGGTCCGCGGCCGAGTCGTCGAGGTGAATGCCGATCTCGGGAAGAACGTGCGGGCGGGAGAGCGGCTCGCCCTGCTGTACAGCCAGGAGCTCGGGCTCACTCAATCGGCATTTCTGACAGCGCAAGCCAGGCTGAACGTGGCAGAACAGGCATTTTCCCGTGCGACCTTTCTCCTGAAGGAGAAAGTCATCGGGAAAGGCGAGTTTCAACGCCGGGAGGGTGATCTGGTCAGCGCGCGCGCGCAGACGAAAGAAGCGAAGAATCATCTGAAGCTGCTCGGAATGACGGACGAAGACATTGCCGCCGTCGGGCGGACTCAGGAGATCCGTTCCTCTATCCCGATCGTCGCGCCGTTTGCCGGGCGTGTCATCCACCGCAACGTGAGGGCCGGCGAAGTGGTGGAAACAATGCAGAAGCTGTTCGCGCTTGCCGACCTTTCGACCGTGTGGGTTCTGGCCGATGTGCCGGAGAAGGACATCGGGTTCGTACAGTATCGCGGCGACGATTCTGGCTCGGTGGAGGTGCAGGTCTCCGCCTATCCGGGGCAATTGTTCCGCGGGAAGGTCGTCTATAGGGGAGATGTGCTCGATGCAGCCACCCGGACCATGCGGGTGCGGGTCGAGGTGTCCAATTCCGACGGCCGATTGAAACCGGAGATGTATGCCACGGTACGTGTCGTTTCGAAGCCGGAACCAGATGCCATCACCATTCCGAAAGCCGCCGTCCAGCAGGATCATGGGGAGTCGGTCGTGTTCGTCCGTGTGAACGAACAGGAGTTTGGGCGACGAGTCGTTCACATCGCAGAGCAAAACGACAAACATGTGCATGTGCTGGACGGACTGACGGAAGGCGAGGAGGTCGTGGTCGTCGGCGCCTACATGCTCAAGTCTGAGCTCGCCAGGCAACAGGAGGGGGCGGTCGGTGATTGAGGCCGTGCTCGGTTTTGCCCTGCGCCAACGGATTCTGGTCGCGGTTGTTTCGGGTCTGCTCGTACTCGGAGGCCTCTATACGCTTCGGGTCATGCCCATCGACGCCTTCCCTGATGTCACCAATGTGCAGGTCCAGATTCTGACCGGGGTGCCGGGCCTCTCTCCCGTCGAGGTGGAGAAGCTTGTCACGTTTCCGATTGAACTCGAGCTGGCGGGGTTGCCGAAGCTTCGGGAAGTTCGCTCTCTCTCGAAGTTTGGTCTGTCACAAATCACCGTTGTCTTCAGCGACGACATGGATCTCTATTTCGCGCGGCAGCTCGTGCTGGAGCGGATGATTTCCGCGAAGGAAGGACTTCCTGATGGCGTGCAACCGGAGATGGCACCGGTTTCCACCGGTTTGGGCGAGGTGTATCAGTACTACCTCACCCGCCCCGGCGAGGATTTCGCCAAGGGGGATCTCGCTCTGCAGACTGAACAACTGACCGAAGAACGCACCCTGCAGGATTGGGTTATTCGCCCGTTGCTGAAGGGGCTGCCCGGTGTGATCGATGTCAACTCGTTGGGCGGCTATGTGAAGCAATATAACGTGATCGTTGATCCCGTCAAGCTGCGGAAGTACGAATTGACCATTCCTGAAGTCTACGAGGCGATCGGAAGAAATAATGCGAATGCCGGGGGCGGGATTCTCGACCGCCCCACCGACCGATACATTGTCCGCGGTGTCGGGATGATCAAGGCGATCGAGGACCTGCAAGACATTGTCGTCAAGCAACAAGGGGGAACGCCGGTGTTCGTCCGGGATGTGGCCGACGTAACCATCGGCCATGCGGTACGCCATGGCGCGGCACTGCTGAACGGGGAACGCGAGGTCGTGTCGGGAGTCGTCATGATGTTGCGGGGGGCCAATGCACTCGAGGTAGTGAAACACGTCAAGGAGCGGGTGGAGGCAATCCACCGAGATCGCGTCTTGCCGGAAGGGATCCGCATCGTGCCCTTCTACGACCGTACCGAGTTGGTCGAAGCGGCGCTCAAGACAGTCGGCAAGGCGCTGCTGGAGGGGATCGTCTTCGTCGTGATCGTGTTGTTCCTGTTCTTAGGGAACGTGCGGAGCGCATTAATCGTCTCGGCCACGCTGGTCGTGGCGCCTCTCGGAACGTTCATTGTCATGAACCAGGTCGGATTATCGGCCAATCTCATGTCACTGGGCGGCCTGGCGATCGCGATCGGCTTGCTGGTCGACGGCTCTGTGGTGATAGTAGAAAATATTCACCGGCATCTGTCGGATCACCGTCACCAGGGCCTACCCCGAAAGGCCATCATCTTCGATGCCGCTCGGGAGGTCGGCCGGCCGGTGGTCTTCGGGATCATCATCATTGTCATCGTGTTTCTCCCGCTGATTACTTTGGAGGGGATGGAAGGAAAGCTCTTTGCACCGATGGCCTATACGATCATGATCGCGCTGTTGGTGTCGCTGGTTTTATCCCTCACGCTGTCCCCCCTCCTCTGTCTGTGGGGTCTGCGCGCCGGCGGCGAAGAGGATACGTTCCCGGTTCGATGGGCCAAGCGTCTCTACCTTCCGATGTTGGATCGGGCCTTGACTCACCGTAAATTGGTCATTTTCGGTGCAGTCGGATTGCTGCTCAGCAGCCTGTTTCTTGTGCCGTTTCTAGGAGGAGAATTCATTCCGATCCTCGAGGAAGGCGCCTTGACGCCGCAAGTATTACGCCTTCCGGATGTCTCGCTCGAAAATTCCATCCGCATCGAAATGGAGACCCAGAGGGCCTTGCGCGAGTTTCCGGAAGTTCTGTCGAACGTGAGCAAGGTCGGACGATCGGAAATCGCTGTCGAGCCGATGGAGCTGAACGAGAGCGATCAGATCGTCGCATTGAAACCGCGCGACCAGTGGACCTCGGCTCACGACAAGGAGTCGTTGGTTGAGCTAATGCGTCAGCGGTTGGCCCAGATCCCAGGAATTACCGTGCTGATGAGTCAACCGATTCAAGAGCGGGTCGATGAGCTGATCTCCGGCATCAAGACGGAGGTTGCGATCAAGCTGTTCGGTGACGATTTGGCGACATTGACGGAAAAAGCCGGCGAGATCGCCGCGATCATGGCCACCGTTGAGGGAGTCCGCGATATCAGAGTCGAGCAGCAGGCCGGGCAATCGTATCTGACCGTGGACATCAATCGCCGGAAGATTGCTCGTTTCGGCATTAACGTTTCGGACATCCAACAGGTCATCGAAACGGCGATCGGGGGAAAACCTGGCACCCGCATATTGGAAGGCGAACGCAGGTTTGCGGTGGCGGTCCGATTTCCGGAGCAGACCAGGAACAGCCCTGAAGCCATCGGGAATGTGTTGATCGAATCGCCATCCGGTTCGTTGATTCCTCTGAGCGAGCTGGGCGCCATTACCGTGCGGGAGGGACCGGCTCAAATCAGCCGGGAAGGGGGGCGCCGCAGGATTTCCATCGGACTCAACGTGGTCGGCCGCGATATTCAGAGCATCGTGGAGGAGGGGCAGCGAAAGCTCGCGGCGCAGCTGCGCCTCCCAACTGGGTACTCCATGGAATGGGGCGGTGCGTTTGAAAACATGCAGCGTGCGATGGCCAGATTGCAAATCATCGTGCCGATCACGATCGGGTTGATCTTCTTTCTCTTATTCTCTTCCTTTAACTCGCTCCGGCACGCCGGGTTGATTATTGCCAACTTGCCGTTTTCATTAATTGGAGGAATCGTCGCCCTGTGGGCGACGGGGCAGTACCTGAGCGTCCCAGCATCGGTGGGGTTCATCGCCCTGTTCGGTGTGGCTGCGCTCAACGGAATCGTGCTCGTCTCCTACATGAACAAGCTTCGCTTTGAAAACCTGCCTCTGCGAGAAGCCATCGTGACAGCCTGCAACCTCCGGTTGCGGCCCGTGCTGATGACCGCGCTCGTGGCGCTGCTCGGACTTCTGCCGCTGGCCTTTGCGAGCGGGATCGGCTCAGAGGTGCAACGACCCCTGGCGACGGTCGTGATCGGCGGACTCGTCAGTTCGACGTTGCTGACGCTTATTGTACTGCCGGTGCTCTACCAGTGGAGCGAAGAGCGAGTCAAGGATCCGAGCCATTCAGCGAGCGTCCCCCACGATAATTGATCAACGGAACGGCGCGAACAGCCCGGTCGTCGCGCGTTTGAAGCGAGTCATGGAAGCGCAAGGCCGGACGGTCGCCGAGCGTTGAAGCCGTTGATGCTGATCCATACGTTGACGACTCGCATCTGCCTTTCCTCGTGATAGCCCAAAGTTCCAAGAAGGCGGTTGACGAATCCGATGCGTTGGCCACGGAACAACGCGCGATGCGTCTGCACGGCATGGTCCAGTAGGTACGCCAACAATGGGCCAACTAAGCTATGACGGGCCCTAACTACGATCTTCTGCTTTTTCAGGTAGAGACAGGTTTTCTGGAGTCATGCTGCTGAAATGGGCTGGATCGATCACCTGTGCTGTCTTGAGAGGTGTGACGCGCTTTGCTACAAGATTGATATGGAGCCTGACCCGAAATGCCTCACCGGCATCGAACTATGAGGGTTGAGGCATGGTGCTGGCTTGCATAAGCGTATGGAATCGTAGGGGGTGCGTAATAGACCCCTCTCCCGGTCATTCCGGTATCACTGTTGCTGAACTAAGCAGGGGGGAGTCGAGCCACCTTGATATGCTCGCCTCAGTTGTTAGAGACTAGGCAGCGAAGTTGAGTGGGGGTAGCTTACGGCTGGAGCTGGTTGGTTCCATGATACGACGAGTTAATACACGATACATTTTCCTGGTGCTCTCTTTCTTCACCTTGTGTCAGGTGATGGGAACGGTGTGTCCGTTGCCAGATCTCTCGGTAGCGGAAAGTGTCGCGCTGCACGTGGAGGAGGGAATGGCCTGTCCAATGGAGGGGACCACCATGTGCCCCTCGGTACTTACCTCGTCTCCCGAACGTCAGATAAAGCATACCCTCGTCTTGAATGTTGATCATGCAACGACCTTGCTCGATTCGGCTGCGGCCCTCACACTTCAGTGCACACCCACGCTGTTGTCAGGGAGTAGCGCGTGTTCCATGGGTCCCATCTCCAAAAGCTCTTCCCCGGTCCTCCGAATCTGATTCTACAACCTCAGTTCTTTCGCTCGCCGCTCGGCTGCTTAGGTTGAGCGGGCGATGCCTCTTTTCTTTCTTCTATGCCGTCAGGAGGTGGTGCCGTGGCACGATCACCGTTTTATATTTCGTCGTGGGTGTTCTCTCCCCTTACGCTCTCCGCGATGCAGGGCCGCTTCCTGAAGACGTCTTTCCTGTCGCTAGTCGATTGTGTCCTGCTGATGGCTGTGGGTGCGATCCCGCTGGTGATGTTGGAGCTGGTGAAGGTTGTCCGCCAGGCCTCGCGACTCCGAAAGGCCGAGCCATGAGCACAGAAGATCCGATTTGCGGCATGACAGTGGATGACGCGTCTGCGTGGCATGCCGAACGCGACGGACAGACGTTCTACTTTTGCGGGGAGCACTGTCGGCAGACGTTTCTGTCGACGCCTGCCATCAGTGAGCACGAGGAAGAACCTCACGGCAGCTATCAGCCTCCTTCCGCGTCTGATCCGCGCGATCGTTCCACAGCTCGTGTTGCGGCACCCTACGTCTGCCCGATGTGCCCAGGAGTAGAGTCGGAGCAGCCGGGCGATTGCCCGAAATGCGGCATGCCGTTGGAGCGGAACCCGTCCTGGGTCAGGCCTGCTGGAGGCCAACCTTTGTACACCTGCCCGATGCACCCCGAAGTACAGCAAGACCATCCCGGCAGTTGTCCCAAGTGCGGCATGGCGCTGGAACTCAAGACGGTGACGGTGGGGACGGAAGAGGAAGAGCACGCCGAGCTGGATGACATGACTAGGCGTTTCTGGATCGGCGCCGCGCTGACGTTGCCGGTGTTTGTCCTGGCGATGGCGCACATGATCCCCGCACTGGGCAAGCAGTCTTGGCTGGATAGCCACGCCTCACGATGGATTCAGTTTGCACTCACGACGCCCGTGGTCTGGTGGGCGGGCTGGCCGTTTTTCCTCCGTGGGTGGCGCTCCGTCGTGACGCGGCACTTGAACATGTTCACATTAATCGCCATCGGTGTGGGCGCTGCGTTCGCCTTCAGCGCCGTGGCGATGCTCGCACCCGACCTCTTCCCGCCCACGATGCAGCATGAGGGCAACGTCGCCATCTACTTTGAGGCCGCGGCGGTGATCATTGTGCTGGTGCTCCTCGGTCAAGTCCTCGAACTCCGGGCTCGTAGCCGCACGGGCAGCGCCATCAAAGCGTTACTCAATCTCGCGCCACCCACGGCGCGGCTGGTCGCACCGGGGGGCGACCGTGAAGTTCCGCTCGATCAGGTGAAGGTCGGCGACCGATTACGCGTGGTGCCCGGTGACAAAATACCGGTCGACGGCGACGTGGTCGAAGGTCACTCCAACGTGGAAGAGTCCATGATCACCGGCGAACCGCTTCCGGTGGAAAAGACCGTCGGAGACACCGTGACGGGCGGCACCGTCAATGGCCCCGGCAGCTTCATCATGCGCGCCAGACGGGTCGGTCGCGACACCTTGCTCGGGCAGATCGTGGACATGGTCGCCGAAGCCCAGCGCAGCCGCGCGCCGATTCAGGGGCTCGTCGACACCGTTGCGGGAATCTTCGTGCCGGTCGTGCTGGCTGTATCGGTGCTCACCTTTGTCGTCTGGATATGGCTGGGGCCGGACCCAAAGCTCGCACATGCCATCGTCAATGCCGTGGCCGTCCTTATTATCGCTTGCCCATGCGCGCTCGGTTTGGCTACGCCGATGTCCATTATGGTCGGCGTCGGTCGTGGCGCGCAGGAAGGCGTGCTCGTGAAGAACGCCGAGGCGCTCGAACGGTTGGAGCACGTCACCACGCTCGTCGTGGACAAGACGGGCACGCTCACGGAGGGCAAACCCAAGCTGATGGATGTGCTGCCGACCGGCGGGTTTGACGGGAAGGACTTGCTGCGTCTTGCAGCGTCGCTGGAACAGGGCAGCGAGCATCCGCTCGCCGCCGCGATTGTGCAGGGCGCGAAGGACCAAGGCCTCGTCATCGAAGCCGTGACAGACTTCCGCTCGGTGACGGCTGGTGGGGTGCTCGGCACCGTCGCTGGTCATGCGGTCATGATCGGCAAACCGGATTTCCTGCGGAATGAAACGATCACTGGCCTGGGGCCGCTCGAAGCCTTGGCTGTACCACTTCAAGAAGCAGGCAAGACCGCGATGTATGTCGCGGTGGATGGCAAGCCGGCGGGCATTCTTGCCGTGGCCGACCCGATCAAATCCACCACCGCCGAAGCCATCCGCAAACTCCATACGCTCGGCTTGAAACTCATTATGCTCACCGGCGACAACCGCCGCACCGCCGCTGCCGTCGCGCAGACACTCGGCCTCGATGTGGTGGAAGCAGAGATTGAACCGGCGGGTAAAGTCAGCTACGTGAAGCGGCAGCGTGCGGAAGGCATCCACGTCGCGATGGCCGGCGACGGGATCAACGACGCACCCGCCCTCAGCGAAGCGGACGTCGGCATTGCGATGGGCACCGGCACGGACGTCGCCATGCAAAGCGCGGGCATCACCCTGGTGACAGGCGACCTCCGCGCCATCGCCAAAGCGATGCACCTCAGTCGTGCCACCATGCGGAACATCCGGCAGAATCTGGTCTTCGCCTTTCTCTACAACGCGCTGGGCATTCCGGTGGCGGCGGGGGTGCTGTACCCGTTTTTCGGCCTGCTGCTCAGCCCGATCATTGCCGGCGCCGCAATGAGTCTGAGTTCTGTTTCGGTCATCAGCAACGCCTTGCGGCTGCGGAACGTAAAACTGTGATTTCAGTGGGAATCATGAACGCAAAAACACAGACTCTGAATCCAGGACTGGATGTGGTGCCAATCACAGGCCACTGTATGACCACGGCATCACGGTCAAGGAAGCCGAGAAGGCTGCCAGTATGCCCCGGCCGCGATCCGTCGCTTTGGAGTCACGCCGGGGCCGGTTACTTCCGCAACCAGCCAGATCGAGTTCCGGTTCCAATGGGCGCACCAGGCTTGCTGCGGCAGCGATCCGTGCTGCCGATTCGAACTTCGACGGATCGAGGTCACAGGATGAGGAGGGGATGAAGAAGCTATTCAGGCAGTTCTCGTTTCTGGGTGGCATCCCCAGCCACGTTGCCCCCGAAACGCCAGGTTCCATCCCTGAAGGCGGGGGAGCTCGGCTACGCGCTCTCGCACGCCTATGGCGTGGCGCTGGACAATCCCGGCCTGATCATGGGTTGCGTAGTTGGTGACGGGGAATCAGCAACTGGATCGTGTGCCATCACATGGCACTCCCACAAGTTTTTGAGCCTGATAATGGATGACGCCGTACTGCCGATCCTTCACCTGAATGGTTGCAAGATCCTAAGTCCCACCTTGTTGGCCCGAATCAGCCGAGCAGAGCTCCGTCTGCATGTCTGCGTCCTGGCGGTGGACGAAGAATTCTGGATTGTTCGTGAGACCGCGAGACTGGTCCTTTGATCGTCGAGTTTGCAACACGAAGGGTCGTACACAAATGAACCTCGATTTCATTTCTAGACGCCTTTTGTTGAAGCGCGCAGCGGCGCTGGGCATGCTAGCAGCAGTAGAACGACTCGTGCCCGCCTACGCCGTGACGAACACCATCGTCAATCCCGGTTCACAGACACCGCTAAGCGGAGACGTGATCGATCTGACCATCAGCGAGGAGTTGTTCCACCTTGACGGTCGAACCGCGCCTGCCATCACGATCAATGGTGCGATACCGGGTCCCGTGATTCGCCTGAAAGAAGGTCAACAGGTGATGTTGCGTGTCACAAACCGCCTGGAAGAAAGTACGTCGATTCACTGGCACGGACTGCTCCTCCCCCCCAACATGGACGGTGTACCTGGCGTCAGTTTTTCCGGTATCGAGCCGGGCACGACCTTCACCTACCAGTTTCCAATTCGTCAAAGCGGCACGTATTGGTATCACAGCCACTCGGGTTTGCAGGAGCAATCGGGCGTCTACGGTTCGATGATCATCGACCCCGTCGAAACGGAGCCATTTCGTTACGAACGCGATTATGTGGTCATGCTGTCTGATTGGAGCTTTGAATCACCAGAAGCGCTGCTCTCCAATCTTAAGAAGCAAGGGGGCTATTACAACTTCCAGAAGCGCACAGCGGGGGAGTTCTTTACTGATGTGAGACGCATGGGCTTCTGGCCGGCGATACAGAATTATTTGATGTGGGACCAGATGCGGATGGATCCCACCGACTTCGCGGACGTCACAGGCTACACCTTCACCTATCTGATGAACGGTCTCTCTCCTGCCGGCAACTGGACCGGGCTGTTTCGTCCGTGCGAACGGGTGCGCCTGCGTTTCATCAACGCAGGCGCCATGACCTTCTACGACGTGCGCATTCCGGGTCTCACCATGACGGTGGTGCAGGCCGATGGGCAGAATGTCCAGCCCGTCGTGGTGGACGAGTTTCGCATGGGACCGGCGGAGATTTACGATGTGATCGTCGAACCAGTCGCGGATCGCGCGTACACCATCTTCGCCGAGACCATGGATCGCAGCGGCTACGTGCGCGGCACCCTCGCGACGCGAGCAGGCCTGAGTGCGGAGATCCCTGCGCGTCGGTCGAGACCCCTCCGCACGATGGAGGACATGAGCATGGAAGGTATGGACATGGGGAACATGCCTACGATCTCCCATGCCGGCGGCATGGTAATGCCCGGCATGCAGCCCTCCGGCGACATGCCCCACAGGAAACCCTCGGACGACGATCCGCATATGGAGCATAGGCAACAGGGTCCGGGCATGCCGTCCATGCCAGGCATGCACGGCATGCCGGCTATGGATGCGGATGATCAAGGCCGCTCAAAGATACCCGGCGCCGAGCCCGTCAAGCATAGCCCCGACGATCATGGGCCCGGCAATCAAATGGTGGCAGAGTATTCGAAGAACCGGATGGGGGAACCAGGGAGAGGACTGGAAGACAGCGATTGGCGGGTGCTGCGCTACACCGATTTAAAAAGTCTTGTGCCCTACCCAGACCAGCGGGAGCCGGGGCGCGAGATTGAACTCCACCTCACGGGCCACATGATTCGGTACATGTGGTCCTTCGACGGGAAGACGTATTCGGAAGCGAAAGAGCCGATTCGTTTCCGCTACGGCGAGCGGGTGCGATTGACCTTTGTGAACGATACGATGATGGAGCATCCGCTCCATTTGCACGGGATGTGGATGCATTTGGAGAATGGCGCTGGGGTCTATCTTCCGCGAAAACATACGGTGGTGGTCAAGCCGGCGGAGCGGCTGTCTGTCGCCGTCACCGCGGACGCGCCGGGCCCCTGGGCGTTTCACTGCCATCTGCTCCTCCACATGGAGGCGGGAATGTTCCGGGTCGTCGAGGTGTTGGAGCAATGAACAAAACAGACTCTCCTGCCAGATTCTTTGCAAGTCTCCTTACCGCCGCTTTGGGCTTCCTGTTGGGCGACGGCATCGTCGTGACGGTCGTCGCGGCGCAACCTTCGATCGAGTCCCCCATGACTCCAAACAGGCCAATGGTGACTGATAGGATCCTAAACGGACAGGCCCCAGCAGGCGCTATCGCTTCTAAGGCCCCTCTAACCAATGGTTCTTCCGCCATGCAGGAAGGGAGGCTGTTTAAGTTTTCCCCGCCAGGAGACTGGCCCGCTCCGGTTAACGATCAGGAACACCGTCTATTCACGCTCGTTGACGTCCTCGAATACCGTCCAAGCACAGGTGGGAGTCAAGGGCATGACGACTACCGGTGGGATGTCGAGGGCTGGTACGGCGGGGACTACAACCGACTTTGGTTCAAAAGCGAAGGACAGAAGGACACCGCCTTCAAAGCAGATTACGACGTGGACTTTCAACTGCTGTATGGCCGGTTCATTCAGAAGAATTATGATTTTCAGATCGGTCCACGCGTGGAGACTCAAACGTTCCGTGGACGCAACGTGACCCGTGGGCTCGGCGTGATTGGGATCGAGGGACTCGTGCCATACAACTATGAATTCGAATCAGCCCTGTTCATTGATCAGAACGGCGCGGTGTCCACGCGTCTGTCGTTGACGAAGGACATGTTGCTGACGCAACGACTGGTCCTCCAGACTCGCTTTGAGACCAACGCCGCGGTACAACGAGTCGAGGAGTTCACGACCGGCTCGGGTCTCAACAACCTTGAATTTGGGGTACGACTGCGCTATGAAATCCGACGCGAGGTAGCTCCCTATGTCGGCATCTCCCTCGACCGGAGCTTTGGCGAGACTGCTACCCTTGTGCGCCAAGAAGGGGGCAATCCGAGTCAGATTCGATTCGCTGTGGGCGTGCGGGCGTGGTTTTGAACAGGAACCCTGCCGCTACGTAAACCGAGAACAACATCATGGACGACACTCTCAAGCTTCTCAACAAAATTGGCTGACTTTGTGCCAGTCGATGACGCGGTTAGCAGGAGGCGGACAAACCATATTTGGCCTGCGAGAACTTCGAGGGTCTGCACGTCCTTGGCAAACCCGGTCCGTCTGGTCTATCTGGTTAGTCTGGTTCAAACAAAATACACGAGATAGACCAAACAGACGAGACAGACCAGAGAGACCAAATGAACAGGACAGGCTGACAGACTGTTTCAGCATCCTGCTAG
This sequence comes from Nitrospirota bacterium, assembly GCA_032123755.1. Lineage (GTDB taxonomy): Bacteria > Nitrospirota > Nitrospiria > Nitrospirales > Nitrospiraceae > Palsa-1315. Next base: position 9,295 of record JAQBES010000002.1, on the reverse strand, counting down.
TTATCGGGACCCGTCGTCGGAAGTGGTGTTGCCGAGGTGGGCGATGATCAGTCTCGCGTCGGCGACGGGGTCTGTTGTGAAGGGGGTTGCGTGCTGACGGGTTACCGGGGTACTCAATCGCTCGGCTGCCTGGCGGATGGGAAGAGGGAAGGATACGTTCTGCTGAATCCGCAGGAGCTGTGCCATCGCGTCCCCGCGCCATCGTGGAAGATGGAGCTGCGCCAACCATGCCTCGGCGGCGCGGGCCACGGCGCGTCGAGCACAGACTCGCGTCTTCCCGTCATTGCTGTCTCGCTGCGCGGCCTGGGCTGCTGCCAGCTCTTGTTCAATCATTGTTGCCGGTGTCATCACGCGAGAGTCTTCTGATATCTGAATCCTTGCAGGGCGAGTCACTGGCCATTGTGATCAATTAGAGATAGAATTCGCAACCTGTCGCCTGCACAGTCGGGAAGGTTCTTGTCTGGTTTGTTTGGTTGTTTTGGTTTATCTCGTGTGTTTGGTTGAATCGGACTACCCAGAGAAATCAGATGAACGAGCCATATCGCGGATGAAGAGGGTAATCTGATTCAGCATTCTGATGAGTATTGACGTAGTGGGAGGAGCGTAAGGAAGACATGGCGAACCGCGTAATCAAAGGGCAACGAATCCGGTCAGCACGGCAAAAGAAGGCAACGCCGGTGCGTCGGGCGAAGAAGTCCACGGCGACATCCGCAGTGGTTTTGATTCTGTCCGGCTCCACGGCACTCCGCCGAAGGAAGTCCGCCGAGACCTTAGCCGAATCCCTACACGTAGAGTTGTTCAGGGTGGATTTGTCGGCGGTGGTGAGTCAATACATCGGTGAGACCGAGAAAAATCTCAACGACGTATTCGACAAAGCGGAAGCCAGTGGCGCGATTCTCTTCTTCGATGGAGCAGATGTGCTGTTCGGGGCACGCGGTACAGTCAACGATGCCCATGACCGATTCGCGAACGCGGAGACGGCTCATTTTTTCCAGCGTATTGAGAATCACAACGGAATCGTCATCCTTACGACCAATGGAAAGGCACGCATTGAGCAGGCCTTTCCTCCCCACACGCAGGTGGTCGTCATGGTAGGGACGATGGGGACCGGGAGGATGAGGAAAGGGGTGGAATGACACCCCTGCGGTTCCCTTGTTCCCGGAGCGCGCACGATCAGAATGTGCTCGCTCGACGGCCGCAGTGGAGCCAACAGGGGTGCCATTTCCTGGAAAGTGAAACGGGGGAGAAACAAAGGAGCATGAGAGGGGAGACTAGATGATCTCCCATGCTTGCGCAACGACCCCAGTGCTTCCCTAGAATGGGATGACTTCGCACCAGTCGATGGTTCTGCTAGCAGGTTGCGGGGAAAACCGTTTCGGCACAGCAGAATGTCGATGGCTGGCACGCCTGGAACAAGCCCGGTCTCTCTGGTCTGTCTGGTCTCTCTGGTTGATCTGGTCTATCTGGTTAGTCCTGTTCCACCAAATAGACCAGACGGAACGAACAGACCAAATGGACAAGACAGGCCGGCGAACTGTTTCAGTATCCTGCTAGAGTAGTTGGACGGGAATATTGAGATGGAGCAGCGGATGGCCAAGGGGACGACGTACTGAAAGAGGCAGCGTGCTACTCGAAACACTCGCTAGCCGGGATTGTGCATGAAAGCCGTTGCGAGGCCTTCATGACCGAATCCCGCCGAGTGGGGGATCGGGCGACGTTGCAGGTATTCATGATTAGTCCGGGCTAAGCCCGCCTCCGGTATTTCAGATTTCCATATGCCATCCACGCACCGAATACAGCACCAACAATAATACTCAACATGTCCAGACCCTGTTTGTACCAGCCTTCCGGAGCGATGCTTAGATCCGCATTTGCAGTTTGAAACAATATGAAACCTAAAAATCCTACGGCGGCAGTGGATACAAGAGAGGCCACAACGATTGCCACCTGTTTGTGATAGCGCGGTACGATGTAGATAATCACACCCACAAGAGAAGCAGCTGCAATAGTCCTCGTTACAATCAAAACGTATGTGCCAATGATTGGTATCCCATCCATGTCCGGCGCGTCCCAAAAAGAATCTATAAGTTCGTACCCATGGATCATGCCGAAGGCCTTCCCGATAGTAAAGTTAGCTGCGAACCAAAGCATAAGGCCTGCCGGAACTGCGATGATCCATCGAACCATATTAATTGCTATGTTGTTGTGCATAAGGTGAAGTGGGTATCTGGATTATTTATTGACTCTCCTCACGGAGGCGATTCTAGCTTGAGACCGCCTAGGTGCCTATCATATAGCTGGTACAAACCGAGAACGCAATCTGAACCATGCACCTCGTAGGCGTAACCCGCATAATTTACGAAAGCTTCTCACACCCTTGCGTGGTTGGGTGAGGAATTGGCAGAGAGTACACGTCTACGTCCGCAGTGGGAGATCAAGCAGGACACCCTCCCGTGAAGAGAAGACGCGCAAGCTTGGACGGATCTATTATAGAAGAACGGCGGGTCCGACAACCAGAGAAGATGGACGCAGGTCTTATTCCAGATTGAGGGGGAAATGAAAAATAATCGCACAGATCTCAAGAGTATCGCTCGGCGCGCCATGATCGAACGCGACTTATTGCCGGATTTTTCTGACGCGGCGCTGGCCGAGCTTGCCCGGATACAGGCTGCTGCTACCGACCAGCACTCAAACTTTCGGAATTTAACGGGGCTGCTTTGGGCGTCGATCGACAATGATGATTCCCGGGACCTCGACCAACTCACCGTGGCTGAACCGCGTCATGATCAGTCCGTGAAGATCCTGGTCGCGATTGCCGATGTGGACGCGTTGGTCAGGAAAGACTCCGCCCTGGACACGCATGCCAAGCACAATACGACGTCGGTCTATACGGCCGGAGCCATGTTCCCCATGCTGCCGGAAAAGCTGTCGACTGATCTGACATCTCTCGGCGAAGGGCAAGACCGTCTCGCGATCGTCGTGGAGATGGTGATTGCGGAGGATGGGGTGGTCCTCAGTTCGACCCTCTTTCGGGCCCTGGTCCACAACCACGCGAAGCTCGCCTACAACAGCGTTGCCGCCTGGCTTGCGGGGGAGGCGCCCGCCCCTGAGCGGGTCGAGACCGTCTCCGGCCTCGCTGCGCAACTGCGCTTCCAGGACCAGGTCGCGCAGCGGCTCAAGGTACGACGACACCAGCAGGGAGCTCTGAGTCTTGAAACGATTGAGCCACGCGCCGTGTTTGAGGATGGGGATCTGATCGAACTCAGGCTCGAGCTGAAGAGTCGCGCCAAGGAACTGATCGAAGAGTTTATGATCGCAGCGAATCAGGCGACGGCGTCCTATCTGAGTGGAAAGGGCGTGCCCTCCTTCCGCCGCATCTTGCGCTCTCCCGAACGCTGGCAGCGGATTGTCGAGGTGGCCGCACGCTGGGGCGAGCACTTACCCCCGGAGCCGGACGCGACTGCGCTCGAATCGTTCCTCGTCACGCGGCGGCAGGCGGACCCCCTCAGATTTCCCGATCTGTCCCTGACCATCGTGAAGCTCATCGGCAGAGGCGAATATGTGCTGGACCAGTCGAAAGATGGTGCGCCCGAACATTTCGGGCTCTCGGTGAAGGGGTACACCCATTCCACGGCTCCCAACAGGCGCTTCCCCGATCTCATCACCCAGCGGATGATCAAAGCGGCGCTGGCCGGCGCGCCAACGCCGTACCATCCGGAAGAACTGAAATATCTGGCTGGCCACTGTACTGAGAAAGAAGATGATGCGGAAAAAGTCGAACGGCGGCTTCGTAAATCCGCTGCCGCCTTATTGCTCGAATCGCGGATTGGGCAGCGCTTCGATGCCATCGTGACGGGCGCGTCTGACAGAAGCACGTGGGTCCGGCTCTTCGAGCCGCCGGTCGAAGGGAGACTGGTGACGGGCGTGAGCGGCCTCGACGTTGGAGACCGCGTGCGAGTGGAACTCGAGAGTACGAACGTCGAACGAGGGTTCATCGACTTCGTCAGAGTCGGATTGTGAGGGAGCCGCCCTTCTCTGGTTAGTCTGGTTCAACCAAATAAACGAGACAAACCAAACACACCAGAGCAACCAGCCGGTCTTCCCGCTTCAGGCGTGTGCTATCAGCGCTGCTCTTCTGGCCGCGTCCCTGGCGTCTCCAAGCTGGTACGACCGAGTGTGCCGTTGCGGTAGTCCGACAAGAGGATCCTCGCCGCTTTGTCTCGGTCCAGCCCGCCTCCGCTTCTAGTCAGCAGGCAGCCGCGCTTTTTGGCGATGGCGTCGATCACGCCCGCACTTGTCAGCCCCTCCACCGCAAAACCGTAGCGGGCCGTGAGCCGGGCAGGATAGCGTGCAAGCAGGATAGCGGCGAGAAACTCGGCGACCGCTTCGTCATCGACGACCGTGTGGCCCACGGCATTGATCGTGGCGAGCAAGAGGCCCACGTGAGGGTCTTTGATGGTCCCCCACAACAGTCCGGGTGAGTCGGTGATAGCCATGTGGTCGTTCAGTTTGTGACGTTGCTGGACTTTGGTCACGGCTGGTTCGTCGCCCACACGCGCGACGCGGCGTTTGAGGAGCCGGTTCATCAGGGTCGATTTGCCGACGTTGGGGACTCCCATAATCAGCATGCGCAGCGGCTTCGCGCTGCTGTTGCGGTGGGGGGCGAGTGGCTGACAGAGCTGAGGCACCTTGGCGGCATCGCCCGCATGACTACACGATAGGGCCACGGCGCTGACGCCCGGTTGCTGGTTATACAGGTCGAGCCAGGCCTGAGTGACGGCGGGGTCGGCGAGATCGGCCTTGTTGAGCACTATCAGGCTAGGACGCTGGCGGACCAGCCGCAGCTCTTCAATCAGCGGGTTGCAGCTGGCTTCCGGTATGCGCGCATCCAGTACTTCGACGATGACATCGATCACCTCCATTGTCTTGGCCGCTTCTTTGCGCGCCACATTCATGTGACCGGGAAACCACTGGATGGACATGGGAGACAGACTTTCTGATAAAAATGAATTCTACTCTACGCTATAAGGCCATCATATATGGATAGCCCAAGCGGGGGTAGGGGGGAAACGTAACGATCAGGACCTCTTTCGCGGCACATGTTGGGGGGGGCGTATGGCACATACAGTAACTCATTATTTGGGAGATCATGTCATGGCGAGAAAAGTGGTGCGGCGTATGTTTCTCATGGTATTGGCGGTCGTCTGGCTTCCGCTCTCGCCGGAGAGCTATGCGGCGGTGGCGATTCTTCCGGAGGTGTCATTGACGGTCGACGGCCGGGCCGTTCACGATCATGCGGCGGTCGTCTCACATCCGACCGTGCAGGAAATTCTGGCGGCGTTCGCTCGGGCCGAAGCCGCCCTGCAGAAACAGGATCTTGACCCGCTGCTGCAATTCTATGCCCAGGGTTACAACTATCATGGTCTGAAACCAGCGGATGTGCGCCGGATCTGGGGCGAAGTATTCACCCATTACCGCAACCTGTCGTCCACCCATCTCTTCTCGGAGGTGAAGGTATTCCGGTCAGGGCCTCAACTACATGCGGAAATCACCTGCACCGGCGGGCTGTACGGTACGGAAGCCCAGGGCGGCACGCGTATCACGCTGGATAGCTGGTTCCGCGAGGTCCACTATCTGGTCCATGAGGATGGAGCCTGGCGCTTTCTCGGGAATGCGGGTGCTGTGCCGAGCACGGCTCCGTTGACATCCAGCCCCCATCATCCGCTCTTTTAGCTCTGCGACCGGATGCTGAAACAGTCTACCAGCGTCCCAGACCGTGGCGCGTGACGCGCGAGAGCCGGACGGTTTCTCTTGTTTATCTAGCCTATTTGGTTTGTTTGGTTAAACGAGACAAACCAGATGAACCCGTCCCGCCAGTCTCGCGTGCCAGAATAGTATTTCCCCATCCTCTTAGGTCTGGGGAGGAGTTCCCTCGCACTGTTGCCGGCTTCGGATTGGGCCGATTGGCGAAGCCGAGTTGGGCCGGTTTGGCGGTAAGTTCGAGCGGTTCCAGCACCGCTCCGATTTGTTCGGGCGCCGTCTCAATCTCAAACCGCTCTCTCCGGATCTCGTTGCCGGTTCTACTTCGATACACCAGCTCGTCCGTGTCGAGATCATATTCAGGAATCTCCGCGCTCTCCCATCGCTGCACGAAGTAGTGGGCATAGAGGGTATAGAGGCCGTGGTCCTTGCGGTTGTGCCGCAGGACATACTCGGGCATGGTCTGGACATCCAGATCGGCATGGTAATGCTGGAGCCAGAGGTAATCTCCAAGGATCACCAGTTTGATCAACGGGGAATCCGAGTAGAGCTTGAGTTTCACGACCTTCCCCATCGCCTTCAGCCGCTTGAGGAGCTTGATACTTTGCCGAACTTCTTCCCGAAATGTGTCCAGCGTGAACTCGGGATGGTTGATCGCCTGTATGCGCGTGCTCGCTTCCTGGCTGTAGGGATTCACCAGCATGATTCTGGCCCCCAGGCACTTGTCGAGGACCGACGACAGGCCCCCCACTTGATCCACAAAGGTGCTGTGGCCGCTTGACCCGATGACCGAGATGGTTCGGCCTGTGACCTGTTCTTCTTTGAGTTGCTTGATATGCCGTTGCGCCGCCCGCGTGCGGCGGGGAAAAAACGAGACGAGCCCGGCGCCGGTCGCCACGAGGGCGAGGGCCCGGTCCCTCATGCTGCGATGGAGGTAGTTGAGGCAGACGATCAGGAGGATCGCCACCGTCATTTCCACGGCGATGAGCGAGAGTTTGTCATGTTCGATGCGAGACCAGAATGACAATAACTGTTTGGCGCCTGCCGGGAGCAAGAGCGCAATGCCTGCACTCAGGGCGACGACGACAATGTGATAGAGACTCCCTGCGGCGTCGCGTAGGAGTGTTCGGACTGTTGACCATAATTCTTGAAACAACGATTCACCTCTTTGAGTTGTAACGGACGACCCCACGGCGATGTCGGGCTAGCAATGCGAGCGATGGAGGGGTACGCCTTAGGCGGAGTGCTCAGCAGATGCAGAACGGCTGCGTGCGGACAAAAAAGATCGCATCAGACTTCGTGTCTAGTGGAGGACTGCAGCCTCCGAACACGGAAGGTCTTATGCGATCATCTGCACACTATCACGAACGTATCGGTCATGCAAGGAGCGTCGCGAAACCGGTTGCTCTGGTTTCTTCGGATTATCTAGTTTCTCTGGTTTATCCGGTTAGTCTGGTTCAAACAAATACACGCGACAAATTCAAGAAACCAGTGGCTCCTCCCGTTTCACGAGTCTTCTACCGTAGGAGTTCGCGGCCGTGGGGGGTGGAGAGGTCTTGGTCTGGACCAAGGGGGACGATACTGGTGGGATTGATGTCGTCGTGGGTGATGTAGTAATGCCGCTTGATGTGGTCGAAGTTTACGGTGTTAGCGATGCCGTTGGTCTGATAGAGGTCTTTGAGGTAGCCGAAGAGGTTTGGGTAGTCGATGATCCGCCGGAGGTTGCACTTGAAATGGCCGTGATAGACGGCATCGAAGCGCACGAGGGTGACGAACAAGCGCCAATCGGTTTCGACGAATTGTGAGCCGAAAAGATAGCGTTGGCGTGCCAGCCGGGCCTCGAGTTGATCGAGGGCCTCGAAGAGGCGCCGCACGGCTCGTTCATAGGCCTGTTGCGATGTGGCGAATCCCGTGCGATAGACTCCGTCGTTCACGTTCTCGTAGATGAAGGTATTGAGGTCGTCGATCTCCTTCCTGATTCCGTCCTGATAGAGGTCGATCGTGCTCTCGGTGAAGCGATTGAACTCCCCGTTGAACATGCGCATGAGGTCGTCGTCGGAATTGGTGACGATACGTTTCGTCACCGTGTCCCACAACACTGGGACGGTAAACCGTCCCCGATAGTTCGGATCGGTGGCTTTGTACGCCTGGCTGAGGAACTGGAATCCGTTGATGGGATCGAGCGCATGGCCCGGCCCTTCTCGGAACGCCCAGCCCCGTTCGTCGCGGATCGGGTCCACGACCGTCATGCCGATCACGCCTTCGAGTTTCTTGAGTTTCCGCACAATGATCGTCCGATGCGCCCAGGGGGCAGGCCCAGGAGACATAGAGATGGTAGCGGCCGCTCGCCGCCGGGTAGCCGGAACTATCATTATTTGCGGTCACCCAGCCGGTAAAGGCATCCGGCTGCCTGGTGAAGGCACCCTCGGCGCTTTGCTCGTTTGGAAATTGGGCCTGGATGGTCATCGTCGGGCTCCGCGTCCCTCAACCGTACCACATTAATGACGGAGTGACAGGAGGGGAGGGGAATGGCCAGGTGTCCTTCTTGCTCGCAGAGTCCCCACGATAAAACTGTGGTCGCTCGATGCGCGCAAGCGTGGATTGACTGAGACAATTCTGAAAAGTAGAATGTCCAGCTATTCTCCACCGGAGGACGACTGGAATAAGACGAGAAGATTTCCGGTGGGGGATGGTACGCTGCAGTGTCTATTCAGCTGGTTCAAACAAGGAGGTCGCGATGCATGTGATGGGACGTATCGGGTTAATGGGATTAGGGATCGCGTTAGCGGGCTGTCTCAGCGGGGCACCAGCCTTCGCAGATGATAACCCAGATAAAGCACCAATCGAGGATGGGTCGAAGGTGACGATTTCGTCTCCTAAGGACGGGGACAAGGTTAGCGACAGTTTTGATCTAAAGTACGACTTGACCAAGGGCTCCCAAGCCACGCATGTCCATGCCTACGTGGACGATCAGTACCAGAAGGGTTTTAAAGGGGAGCTTAAGGGCCTAAGCAAGGGGACGCACAAGGTTACCGTGAAAGGTGCCACGAAGGACCACGATCTTGTCACGGCGGCTGATACCATCACCGTCGACGTGCAATAGGGCTACGCCCAGCCATCTTCAAAGCCACCAGGGCCTCTAGCGAAAGAGGCCCTGGTGCGCCTGGTTTCACAAACCGTTTCAGGAAAGATTGCAGGTCGAGCTTTCAATCCAACTCGCGGCTTAGAAATGCGAGCGTTTCTCGCCGTGCGGCATCACTCTTCGTTGAAATACTGCATCTCCTGTTTCGTCTGGTTGACACTTGCCACGCTAGAACGTAGCCTCTCTCCGTTCCAGCTTCAGCGCGAGATCCTTAACTGGTAGTTACCGTTGGCCATGGATTGGTTGTTGCTGCTTGGCTTGGTTGCTTTTCTCGTTGTCGGGGCTATCGCCGCGTTCTATTTGTATACGTTCGTGACTCGAATCAGGGAGGAGTTTCGCGCGGCGCAACCTGATCTTCGGATTACCAACCTGTCAGCGATGAGTTCAGGGAAC
>JAQBES010000001.1:0-11322 GCA_032123755.1 Nitrospirota bacterium | reverse complement strand
ATCTGGCAAGCGCACACAGAGTACTACAGCTATCAAACCTGGCACATTCCCTCCGACCACGGTGGGGAGGTGACTTTTGGCCCGATGACCTTCCCGCAGTACCGGTCTCCGATCACTCCGATCGGTGCGGAAGTGTGCCGTCTGGATATCCTGCTGATGACCAAACCGTTGCCAGGAAGTGAGACGTTGCGCCCTCAGCTTCCTGGCCCGGTCATGTATGGCAGCCGGATTCTCGATGAGGAGACTGCGTTGGTCACCAGCTTTACACCGGACGAACATGGGCGCGAGCGCTATTGGGTCACGGTAGGGTCTGGCAGGTCCAGTAAGTCTCATCTGAAAGACATTGTCGACGCCATTGTCCGGATCGAAACCTACTACCACTTGTTACTCATGCAAAAGCCGTTGTTTTCGGCTGCCATCGATCTGGCCTACAAGTTCGAGCAGGTACACTTGAAGCAGCGTGAAATCATCAGCGAGCATATCGGGCACGCCGACACCATGGCCCTACAGCGTTGGCTCACTGGGCTGACGCAAGACTTGTTGAAAACCACCCGGCTGTCCAGCAAGTTGCACTTCGAACTGTCCGCCTCTGTTCCTTACGACAAGATCGTACACCGGACGCTGGTGGCACTCGACGAACGTACGCTCCCCCTGTATCGTCCGATGTCCGAGTATGTCCTCAGCGGGATCACCGGGGTGGCGGATGGCAATCAACAACTCCTGAAGCGGATGGACACTCTTCGTGGCGGATTTGAAGGGACAATTTCCATTATTCGCGCCCGCGTTGATCTCATGTTGCAAGCCCAGAACCTGACGCTCTTGATCAGCGTCGACAAGACGACGAAGAGCCAGGCCATCCTCCAGTACACGGTCGAAGGTTTGTCGGTTATCGTGATTGCCTACTATCTCAGCGGGCTTATGGCCTATATCTTCAGGGGGCTTCATGAGATGGGGTGGCTGCGCAATGCGGATATTGCTTCCGCCTTGTTCGTTCCGCTCTCGCTCGGTCTCGCATTGGGGATTACGGTCGTCGGACGAAAACTGCTCCATAAGAAATTCTCCGGCGAATCCATGCCTGCAGCATCAGAGAAGCCTCAGGCCTAACCCGCATTATTCATGAACGTTTCTGCCGCATTCGCCGATCAGCTGCTCTTGCGCGTGAAGCGCCGTTCGTGAATTGTGAGCGAGACAAGCAACACGCGCGCGACAGGCGAGACTCGAAGTTCGAAGTTCCTGGTTCGAAGTTCAGAAAACCTCGAACTTCGGACCTCGAACCGTCGTCCGTATCACCCGTCCCGCTTTTCTCGCAAGTCTCACGAGGAACGCGCTCTTCCTTCCTCGTGCCAATGGTTCAACCGATGGGTGTGGCCGTCGCATAAATCATTTCCTGTAGGCCATGATTTTCCGTATAGTGTAACCAGAGAGGGGATGGATTCCCTCGAATAGCCGACTGTTGGCTTGGCCAAATAATGTGGCGCGTGGGCCAAGCGGCGGCTTGTGAGAGGCGCGGATTTAACAAGCGTAGTATACACTTCGGCTACGTGGGCCCTCGGTTGCACCGTCACATGATGACTAAACTCTTGTTAATCGGGGCCGGCGGGTTTATTGGCTCCGTCCTTCGTTATATGGTCAGCGGATTAGCGCAATCGCTCAGCCAGAGCATTGCGTTTCCCTACGGCACGCTGGCGGTGAACATCCTTGGCTGCTTCTGCATTGGATTCCTGTCAGAACTGTTGGATGCCCGCGCGCTCATCAGCACCGGTACGCGAGCCTTTCTGGTTGTCGGCATCCTCGGTGGGTTTACCACCTTCTCTGCCTTCGGCAGTGAAACGATGAATCTGATCCGGGATGGAGAAGGGGCTCTCGCACTGATGAATGTCGGCGCACAAGTGTTGCTAGGGCTTGGAGCGGTCTGGCTCGGCTATTCGCTGGCTTATGTGATCTGGAGGTGACCCATGCTTTCTGCAGACGGTTCTCTACTTCGGATCTTCATCGGCGAGGGCGACAAGTATGAGAAGCAGCCGCTCTATGAATGGATCATCACCCAAGCCAAAGCGCAGGGACTGGCAGGCGCCACGGTCCTCCGCGGTCTGATGGGATTTGGCGCCAATACTCGTGTCATTCACACCTTCAAGATTGAACGGCTGTCGGAAGATCTCCCGATCATCATTGAACTGGTAGATGCAGCTGACAAAATCGAGGCCTTCCTCTCGTTTATCAAGCAGCACATTCACTCGGGCCTGCTGGCGACAATGGAGCAGGTCGAGGTCCGCTTCTACCGCGGGGATAAATCATCCTCGCCCAAGACACCGCTACAGTAGGGCTCTTTCCTAGAAAGGATGTCTGAGCGTCCCTCCCAAAATTTCGTCTTCCAAGGGTACTGTGCCATTGTCGTTAACAAGAAGTCGGCGATGCTCAAGATATCGAAGCTGGAATATGCCGCCGAGTCCAGGGAGTAGGCGATCAAGCGTGTCACAGATGTCTGTCATTTCCCAATGAGGTAGGTGCCTATGATTTTTGTGACCGGTGGCGCTGGATACATCGGCTCGCATACCTGCGTGGAGTTGCTCGACGCAGGCTGCGCTGTCACGGTGTTCGATAATTTCTCGAATAGCCATCCCGAGGCACTGGCGCGGGTGGAGCGAATTACGGGGAAGAAGTTGCGGTTGGTGCGTGGTGACATCCGCGACCGTGCAGCCTTAGTGGCAGCCCTGCGTGAGAGCGGGGCCAGTGCGGTGATCCACTTCGCCGGGCTCAAGGCCGTGGGAGAGTCGGTGACACAGCCCCTGGCTTACTACGACAACAACGTGGCCGGCACCCTGCGTCTACTGGAAGCGATGGGGGAGTGTGGGGTGAAAACCCTGGTGTTCAGCTCCTCCGCCACTGTGTATGGCGATCCGATTCGGCTGCCGCTTACTGAAGACCACCCGCTCTCTGCCACCAATCCCTATGGCCGCACGAAGCTGATGATTGAGGAGATTCTGCGCGATCTGCACTGCAGCGAGGCCTCCTGGAATCTCGGCATTCTGCGTTATTTCAATCCGGCGGGAGCCCATGCCAGCGGTTTGATGGGGGAAGACCCTCAGGGCATCCCGAATAATTTACTGCCCGTCGTGGCACAGGTGGCAGTGGGGAGACGTGCCTGTCTTAACGTGTGGGGCAACGATTACCCCACTCCGGATGGGACTGGGGTGCGGGATTATATCCATGTCGTGGATCTGGCCCTGGGGCACCTCAAGGCACTGAAGGCGCTAGAAGGATTACAACATAAGACCGAGTGTCTGACCGTGAATCTTGGCACGGGCACAGGATACAGCGTGCTGGATATCGTGCGGGCTTTTGAGCAGACAAGTGGACGGTCAGTGCCGTACAAGATTGCGCCTCGGCGTCCCGGCGACATTGCCTCTTGCTATGCTGATCCGCAACGGGCGTTTGAGTTGTTGGGCTGGCGGGCGGAACGTGGGCTTGGTGCGATGTGTGCCGATGCCTGGCGCTGGCAGAATGCGAATCCTAATGGGTATGCGAGCTGATTCAGTCTCGATACGTTTTGCGGCCAGGGCTTGCCAACTCCGCGTAGGGGCTATCCCAAACCGGTCTGGAGATGAGAAGAGCGATGCGTGGGGCAAAGCGTGCTAGAGTGAGCGATGCCCATGATGCCGTTCACTCTTGTTCCGCCACCGAAGCAGCGTTCATTCCAGCGTCGGCATCGCAGAGAGGGCGCCTATGCCCACAGCCAGTGTCATGGCAGTCGTTCCGAGAATGAGTTTTCACTGCATAGAATTTATCTCGTTCCCTTTCGCTGATTCATCGTCGCAGGATGCTGAAAAAGTCCGTCAGCTGTCTTGTTCATTTGGTCTGTCTGGTGTCTCTGGTTAGTCTGGTTCAACCAAATGGACGAGACAGACCAGATGCTATGACTCTGTTGGCCGTTCAGGGCAATCGATGAGATAGCGAGGCAGCGCTGGCGGATCAATGGCGATCTGTTGGGCATGGCAGGGAGGGATATCTTCTTTCAGCCGCTTCAGGAGCCTGAGGACCTTCATGCTGTGAGGCACCTCGCATATCCATAGGTGTGTGCCGGACTCCAGTTCTTCTATGTGTCGTTGCACGCGAAATCCTGGATACTCCATGAAATAGGCGGATAAGAATCCCCCGATGGCTTGCACCACCCAGGGGTGCAAGGTGGCATAGCGGTAGCTGATTCGAATTTCAACCACCTGCATGGGCTCTTGCTCATCCATTGTTAGAGGAGAGTATAGCCTGTTTGCGACGGTGAAACCTCAGTAGGATGCTGAAAAAGTCTGCTAGCGTAAAAAGATCGTTATTTGGTCTCTCTGGTTTGTCTGGTCACTCTGGTTCATCTGGTTTGTTTTGTTGCTTGACCCAGAGAAACCAAACAGACGAGACAGACCAAACAGACCGAATAGACCAGATGAACTAGACAGACCACCCACGAAGAGGACGGCTTGCTTGACCCGCTTCGCATCTGCGTGTAGGGTCCCGCGATGCGCTTGGCGGGCGCGCGAGACTGGCACGACGCATTGGGAATGCTGAATGTTGAATTGTCAGGACTGACGAGACGGGGGGAGAGTTCCATGTTTTCGGAACTTCGAACCAAGAACTTCGAATTTCGGAGCGTGACCATTGCGCTTCATGTTTCACGAACGACGCTTCACGGGGCACACACAGTGAGATGCACATGAAGATCGCCATTATCGGAGGAGGACCGGCCGGACTCATGGCCGCGGAGGTGGCGAGTGCTGCCGGCGCACAGGTCGATCTCTATGACGCCATGGCCTCGGTCGGTCGCAAGTTTCTACTGGCAGGGAAAGGCGGCCTGAATCTGACACACTCGGAACCGCCGGAGAAATTTCTTTCGCGGTATGGGGCCCGTCGCGCGCAGATCGCGCCGCTGCTCGCGTCGTTCGGGCCTGATGCGCTCAGGGCTTGGGCTCGCGGACTCGGCATCGACACATTTGTGGGTTCTTCCGGGCGCGTGTTCCCCACTGATCTCAAGGCCGCGCCGTTGCTGCGCGCGTGGCTCCGCAAGCTGCGCCAGGCTGGTGTGCGATTCCACATGCGCCATAAATGGTCCGGCTGGGACGAGCAAGGGGCTCTGCATTTTTCCACGCCAGAGGGAAACCGCTTTGTTCAGGTCGATGGCGTAGTACTTGCGCTCGGCGGCGGCAGTTGGCCGAAGCTCGGCTCCGATGCCTCGTGGGTGCCGCTGATGGCAGGACGCGGTCTGCACATTGTGCCGTTGCAGCCAGCGAACTGTGGCTTCGATGTGGGCTGGAGCGAGCATTTTCGGACAAAGTTTGCCGGGCATCCGGTCAAGTCAGTGGCGGTTATTGTGCGGAATGATGCCGGTGCTGAGTCCTGGCATCCGGGAGAATTCGTGATCACGGAGACTGGTGTGGAAGGCGGCGTGATGTACGCGGTGTCCGCCTCTCTTCGCGACGAGATCCTGGCGAAGGGAGTGGCGACCTTGCGCCTTGACCTGGCGCCTGATCGCGACATACCGCGCTTGACTCACGATCTGTCGAGACCACGCGGCAAACGCACGATGGCGACGCATCTTCAGCGGCAAGCACATATCGAAGGTGTGAAGGCGGGCTTGCTTCGTGAAGTGGTCTCGAAAGAGGATTTTGGGGACCCGGCTCGGCTGGCCGCCGCGATCAAATCGTTGCCACTGCGACTTGTCGCACCGCGCCCGCTGGAGGAAGCGATCAGCACGGCTGGTGGAGTTCCATTCGAAGCGCTCGACGAACGGTTGATGGTTCGCCGGTTGCCGGGACTGTTCTGTGCCGGTGAGATGTTGGATTGGGAGGCACCGACCGGAGGCTATCTTCTGAGTGCCTGTTTCGCCACGGGGCGAGCAGCGGGCGCCGGGGTGGCTGCCTGGGTCACCAAGTGCGGGACGCGCGGGGCAGGCTGAAGGGGGTAAGGCCGAATAATCCAGAACTCCGACCTTCAGCCTTCGGACTTCAGCCTTCTGGTCGTGTCCCGCACGTCTCGCTCGGCTTATGGAGGAGTGGTGACCAGCCCGTTGATGGCTCCGATGGATCGGTATTTCTGGTCGCGTTGACTCAGCAACTGAGGGAGGGAGAAGTCATTGAGCTGGGCGAGTTGGTTGCTGAGGGATTTGGCGACTCGTTCGGTGATGGCATGGAGGTCCCGATGGGCGCCGCCGAGCGGTTCCGGAATCACTTCATCGACGATATGGAGGTCGACCAGGTCTTTCGCCGTCATTTTTAAGGCGGCAGCGGCATCGGGAACTTTTGCCGGATCGTCCCACAGGATGGCGGCGCAGCCTTCCGGCGAAATCACCGAATAGACACCATGCTCCAGCATGAGGACGCGATCTGAGACGCCTAATGCGAGTGCTCCCCCGCTACCGCCTTCACCGATGACGATGGAAATAATCGGGACTGCGAGCCGGGACATCACAAAAAGATTGCGGGCAATGGCTTCAGCCTGGCCGCGCTCCTCCGCGCCGATGCCGGGATAGGCGCCCGGCGTATCGATAAAGGTGACGATCGGACGTCCAAACTTTTCGGCCATCCTCATGAGGCGTAGAGCTTTTCGATAGCCTTCGGGGTTCGGCATCCCAAAGTTCCGTTGCATCCGTTCTTTGAGGGTTTTCCCTTTTTGATGGCCAATGATCATGATGGACCGGTCGTTGAATCTCGCGAAGCCTCCGACGATGGCACGATCGTCGCCAAACGAGCGGTCCCCATGGAATTCAAGAAAATCCCTGAATAGATAACTAATGTAATCGAGGGTGCTGGGTCGTTGGGGATGTCGGGCGAGTTGCGTTCGCTGCCAGGGAGTCAGTTTGCTATACAGCGTATGTTCGACCTGGGCCAGCTTCATCCGCAGCTTGCGGATCTCGTCCTGGGGGGTCGATTTCCCGGTAGGAGCAGCCGCGAGTTTTTCGATCTTTTCTTCGATCTCGCGGATCGGCTTTTCAAACTCGAGGTAATCGCGCATAGGGCGTCTACAGGCTACATGTCGTGGTTCGTCCGGTTTATTTGGTTTGCTTTGTCCATCTGGTTTCTCTAGTTTTTTGGTTGAACGAAACCAACCAGATGAACCAAATCAATTTGATCAACAAAACAAACCAGAATAACCAAACAGACCAAATAAACCAGACAAATTGAGTGGTCAGGATAGCAGAAAAATGGCCCCTTTGCCTAGCACTTCTTCAACCTCTGCGACAAAGCCTTCGCTGGGGGTGATAGTCAGGTGAGGGAGGGGGGCTGTCTCGGCTTCCAGCTCTGAATCCATTCGCAACGTGAGAGACACCGTCGTGCTTCCCGGATGTCGCTGTAAGACCTCGCGGAGACGTGGTAACTGTCCCGTCACGTCGGGATGATCCGTCAGCCGAATGCGGACCCGCTTGATCGTCTGCGCTTGGACCTCGGCGAGCGGCTCAATCTTACTCCCTCGAATCTTCGTGCCTTTATCACCCCGGTCCACCGTGCCCGTGATGCATACGAGGCGTTCCGGCACTATGAGGTCGGCGGCATTTTTGTAAAGATCAGGAAAGACAATGATTTCCACCACGCCCTGGAGATCTTCCAGGGTGAGATAGGCCATCCGATCGCCCTTCTTGGTCAGCATGCTTTTGACGGTCGTAATGATGCCACAGAGTTTCACTTCCCGACCGTCCGACAATTCTGGCAGACTGATGGTCGAAGCCGTGGCGAGCGCCTGGATAGCGGCCTCATAGCGCGCCAGCGGATGGGAGGAAATATAGAAGCCGGTCAGTTCACGTTCGTGTTTTAATTGCTCGCTTTGGTCCCATTCCGGAATGTTGGGCAGCGCCGGCATGGCCAGCTGCCCCGCAGAGTCTTGTCCGGTCAGCTCGTCGCCGAAGATATTGGTCTGTCCAAGGTCCCGTTCGCGCTGCGCGGCCGCACCGTCCTCGACGGCTTGATCCAGGACCGCGGCTAGTTGAGAACGTTTCGCGCCGGTCGAGTCAAACGCGCCGGTCTTGATCAGCCCTTCGAGCATGCGCTTGTTCACTTTGTGGAGATCGACGCGACGACAGAACTCAAAGAAGGACTTGAAGGGGCCGGATTCATTCCGAATCTCGATGATCGATTCGACGGCGCCTTCGCCGACATTCTTGATTGCTGCCAGGCCGAACCGGATTGCGTGATCCACCACGGTAAAGTTTTTATGGCTTTCGTTGACGTCCGGAGGCAGGACCTTAATGTTGAGGTCGCGGCATTCCGTGAAGTAGCCGACGATTTTGTCGGCGTTGCCCATGTCGGTGGTCATCAGGGCGGCCATGAACTCAGTCGGGTAGTGCGTTTTTAAATAGCCGGTCTGGTAGCAGACGACGGCATAGGCCGCGGCGTGCGACTTGTTGAACCCGTAGCCCGCAAACTTCTGGATCAGTTCGTAGAGTTTTTCCGCTTTCTTGTCAGGAATCTTGTTCGCCTTGGCGCCGGCCAGGAACTGCGCGCGCAGCTTCTCCATCTCCTCCGGCTTCTTTTTGCCCATCGCGCGCCGGAGAATGTCGGCTTGGCCGAGCGAGAAGCCCGCCACCTTGTTGGCAATCGCCATCACCTGTTCCTGATAGACGATGACCCCGTAGGTGTCCTTCAGGATCGGTTCGAGTTCAGGCACTTCGTACGCGATCGGAATCTTGCCCTGCTTTCGTTTGATGAAGTCGGGAATCAGATCCATCGGGCCAGGGCGATAGAGCGCGATGATGGCGATGATGTCCTCGAAGCGGTCCGGTTTCAGGCCGGTCAGGAGATCGCGCATCCCGGAGCTTTCTAACTGAAAAAGGCCGATCGTCTTTCCTGAGGAGAGGAGGGCAAAGGTCTTCGGGTCGTCGAACGGCATCTGCTCCATGACCAACGGGGGATTGCCAGGATGCCTCTCATTGATCAGATTCTCGGCGCGTTTGATCATCGTGAGGGTTTTGAGGCCCAGGAAATCGAATTTGACGAGCCCGATCTTTTCAACGTCTCCCATGGAATATTGGGTGACGATTTCGTCGTTGGCTCCTTTGTAGAGCGGCACATGGTCGGTGAGCGGCCCTTCCGAAATCACCACGCCGGCGGCGTGAGTCGAGGCGTGCCGGGCCAGTCCTTCGAGAGAGCGGGCGATGCCCATCAGCTCTTTGACCCGGGTATCGGTCTCGACGAGATCGCGCAGTTTTGGTTCTTGATCGAGTGCCTGCTGGAGCGTGATGTTGAGCTGATTCGGGACGAGCTTGGCCACGCGATCGACTTCGGCATAGGGAATTTCCAGCACACGGCCCACATCCCGGATCGCGGCTTTAGCCCCGAGCGTCCCGAACGTAATGATCTGGGCTACGTGGTCTTTGCCGTACTTGTCGACCACATAGTTGATGACCTCGCCCCGGCGTTCCATGCAGAAGTCCATGTCGATATCGGGGAGGGACACGCGCTCGGGATTCAGGAACCGTTCGAACAAGAGCGTGTAGACGAGGGGATCGAGGTCCGTGATACGCAACGCATAGGCGACGAGACTCCCGGCGGCGGATCCTCGCCCCGGTCCGACCGGGATGTGGCGTGAGCGGGCAAACTTGATGATGTCCCATACGATGAGGAAATAGCCGGCGAACCCCATCGAACAGATGATCGTCAGCTCTTCACGCAGGCGCAGCTCATAGGTGGCCGGCAGGATCTGGCTGTGCCGTTCTTTGAGTCTGGCCGCCAATCCCTCCAGCGCTAGGCGCTCCAGATACGTTTCTCGTGTAAAGCTTTCAGGTACTTTGTATTGCGGGAGATGTGTCTTGTTCAGCGCCAGTTGAAGGTCGCAGTTGTCCGCAATCCGGCAGGTATTAGTGACGGCATTGGGGAACTCAATAAAGGCGGCTGAGACTTCCTCTGTCGATTTCACATAGAGTTGATCCGTATCGAACTTCATGCGATTCGGGTCGCTGATCGTCTTGCCGGTTTGCAGGCAGAGCATCAGCTCGTGCGGGCGGAAATCTTCTTTCTTGAGGTAATGGCAATCGTTGGTGCCGGCCAGAGGAATGTCCATTTTTTTGGCGATCTCGAGCAAGCCGCTATTCGCAACTCGCTGGTGGTCCAATCCGTTTGCCTGTACCTCAAGGTAGAAGTGTTCCTTCCCGAAGATTTCCTGAAACTCCCCAGCCACAGCCATGGCGCCATCCATGTCCTTCTGGCCAATGAGGTAGGGGATCTCGCCGCTTAAGCAGCCGGACAGGGCAATCAGTCCCTCGTGATGATCTTTTAGAATTTCTTTATCCATCCGTGGCTTATAGTAGAACCCTTCAAGGTATGCTTTACTGACTAGCTTGATCAGATTTTGATAGCCGGTTAGATTTCGAGTCAGGAGGATCAGGTGATAGTAATCATTGTGGGCGAGGCCGCTGTCTTTGGCAGCTAAGCGACTGCCAGGGGCCATGTAGGCTTCGCAACCGATGATGGGTTTGATGCCTGCATCTTTGGCTTTGCGGTAGAATTCGATGGCCCCGAACATGTTGCCATGGTCAGTCATGGCCACAGCAGGTTGGCCGAAGGCCTTAATCTGCCGGACGAGCGGCTCGATTTGATTCGCGCCGTCCAAAAGACTGAATTGGGTGTGGAGGTGGAGATGCACAAAGGACGAAGCCATGGCCGGATTCTAAGAGTGCGGAGAAGGGGAAGTCAAACAAGGGAGCAGGGGGAGCAGGCAGGTGCCCTTTTTGCTCGCAGAATGCGCACGATAAGAAAGTGCTCGTTCGCTGCGCGCAGTAAAGGGCAGCCTCGGCCACTCCCCGAAAGAGAGGGATGAAGTATCGGAAGATCTGCGTGGAAGAGCAGGAGCAGGGGAGGCCATTGGGGATGGTCTCTGTGCTCGCGCAACGCACGGCCTCAGAACGCCCTCGTTGGACGAGCGCAGCGGAAGACTATCTATCGAGCCCTCAAGAGAGAAAGTAGCGGACTAGTGCATCGCGTAATGCCATCTGGGTAACGACGTAGCCTGTCACGCAGATCTTGCCCATCTCACTCACGTGTCATGCGCAAGATTGGTGTATCGGCGGTTGCCGTAGAAACCTTTGTGAATGAATGATGCGGGTTACGATCAGGCCGCTTCGTCGATCTGCTGCGCGACAGCTTGGGTGTATGCGGATTTGAGGCCCTCGGAGTCCCCTGCTTGTTCCATCAGCTGCTGATGGAGCTGTTCGAGTTCGCGGATACGGCGATCTCGTTTGGCTAGCTGCAGCTCGACTTCTTGGAGTGCGGTAACCGGGCTCTCGGTGGCCTGCAACTTCGAGGCGGAGTCTCTCAGCTCATGCCGGGCCTTCTCCAACATCTGCTCTTTGAG